>JAYWFM010000149.1:0-5171 GCA_043778825.1 Planctomycetota bacterium
GCCGCATCACTCGAGGCCCAGGCGACTGGCTAGGTCTTACCCGGTACGACTCTCTCATTCGCAACCTCTCCCCGGCTTTCGCCGACGCACCCCGACACCCGACTCTCCCCCCCCCACAGTTGTCCACTGGCCAACCACTCGTTACAAACGCGCCTTGACCGTCGGCATGGACGATGTGGCTCTCCTCGCCCGGTGAATCGCAATCACATCAGCCACAGCGTGGAGTTCTTTCGCATGACCGCTCCGATTCGTGTCGCCGTCACCGGTGCCGCAGGAAATATTGGATACGCCCTCATTTTTCGGATCGCCAGCGGCGAAGTCTTTGGCCCCCACCAGCCGGTGATCCTGAACCTCGTCGAAGTGCCGCCGGTTCTCAAGAGCCTCGACGGGGTCGAGATGGAGTTGGAGGACTGTGCGTTCCCGACTCTGGCTGGCGTCAAGAAGTGCAGCAGCGACGACCTGCAGAACGGGTTCGGCGACTGCAACTGGGTCATCTGCGTCGGCAGCATCCCGCGCAAGGCGGGCATGGAGCGGGCGGACCTGATCCGCATCAACGGGCCGATCTTCACCAACACCGGCAAGTCGATCGAAGCCGCGGCGGCCAAGGACGTGCGGGTGCTGGTGGTGGGGAACCCGTGCAACACAAACTGTCTGATCGCGATGCACAACGCTCCCAAGGTGCCGCGCGACCGCTGGTACGCGATGACCATGCTCGACCAGAACCGGGCCAAGAGCCAGTTGGCCATCAAGGCTGGGCAGCCGCTGGCCTCGGTGAAGAACGTGGCGATCTGGGGCAACCACTCGGCCACGCAGTACCCCGATTACTTCCATGCGACGATCCAAGGGAAGTCTGCACCCGAGGTGATCCGCGACGATGCCTGGTTGCAGACGACGTTCATCACCAGCGTGCAGAAGCGCGGAGCGACCGTGATCGAGGCGCGGGGGGCCTCCAGCGCGGCATCGGCGGCGAATGCCGCCCTCGACACGGTCAAGGGCTTCGTCAGGCCGACCGCTGCGGGTGACTGCTTCAGCGCCGCCGTGTGCAGCGACGGGAGCTACGGCATTGATGAGGGGCTGATCTTCGGGTTCCCGCTGACCAGTGATGGCAAGAGCCACAAGATCGTCCAGGGGATCGAGCACAATGCCTTCGCCCGGCAGAAGATTGACCTGACGCTGGAGGAGCTGCGGACCGAGCGGGATACCGTGCGGGATCTGTTGAAGTAATGGTTTGCCAGAGTGCGAGCATCGAAAGCCCAGTGGTTGCCACCACTGGGCTTTTTCATGGTGCAGCGATCAGCGGATCGCTCCGCCGTTGGCGTTGATGACCTGACCGGTGATGTAGCTCGCCTCTTCGCTGACGAGAAACCGCGCCAACTTGGCGATGTCCTCCGGCTGGCCCCAGCGGCCCAGCGGAGTTTCGCGGAGCACCCGCTCCTGCCAGGCCGCGCTGGCTTGCTCGCCCCAGGCGGTTTGAATCCAGCCGGGGGAGATGCAGTTCACGCGAACCTCGGGAGCCAGCGACATCGCCAGCGAGCGGGTGAACCCCATCACGGCGTTCTTGGCGGTTGAAAACAGCTCCGCGCTGTCTCCCGGCATGCCCCGGTCGGCCTGATCCCAGCCGATGTTCAGAATCGTGCCTCGACCAGTGGCTTGCATGCGGCGACCGGCCTCGCGGCTCAGGTGCAGAGTCGCTGTCACGTCGACAGCGAGCAGTCGTTCCAGTTTCTGGGAGAACGAGAGTGATGGCCCCTCCCCGGTGAGCAGGTCGACTCCGGCATTGTTGACCCAGATCTGACACGCCCCGAATTGGCTCCACACCGCGTCCACGAGCGCGAGGTGGCTTTGCGGGTCGGCCAGGTCGAAGGCGAAGCAGGCGGATCGCTGTCCCAGTTGGCGAATCTCGCGGGCCACCTGTTCCGCGCGCTCGACCGACTGGCGGCAGTGAATCGCCACATCGGCCCCGGCTCGGGCCAACTCCAGCGCGATCGCCCGCCCAATCCCGCTCGACGCCCCGGTCACGCAGGCCATTTGTCCAGAAAGCGAGGCGAACGGAGTGGGCGCAGCCGGTGTCATGTCATCAACTCAGTGGAAAACGGCTCGGGATTGGCTCGGGAATTGCTTTTCTGACCTGTCAGGAGGCAAAACCACTCGGGAATGCACAAGGAGCGAGCGGAAAGTGCCAACGCTTTACGCAGGCTGGGAGTTTATCGAAGATTCATGAGAAATGAATCACCTACCCGTTGACTCCTCGCGTTCGCATGGAGATAATCCGATGCAAGTCACAGTCGTCACTCACCTAGGTTCCATGATGATTCGCCGCCGTTCGCTCTACTCAATTCCATTCTCTTCGGCAGCGGCATGTCATCGTTGTTGATCCGCAGTTCTATGCGGTCAGCTGTTCCTGGTCATCCTGTCTCGACGACTTGATTCCACCCCACTGAACCCAATTCGACTGGAACACCCGCTCTGGGAACCGCCCACGGTTCGTCCGTGTTTGGCTCTCCGAGTTTCCTGATCGAGGTCCGTGTGACCTTGAACAACCGAAGGTCCAGACGTTGTTCGATTCCCAACCGCAGAACGCGGAAAACCCCAAGAGAGCCGAAGGTCCGGATGACCTTCCCGGCTCTGCCCACCCACTTCCGAACGAGAACGAGAAAGAGGACGACATGACTCCTGCCCTGATGGATGCCCCGCGCATCAAGACCCGCCCCGTGGCTGCCCCCACGGACCTTCCCCCCCAGTTGGAAAAGGATCTGGTCCAGGTCTTCAAGCTCCTGGCGGACGAGACTCGCCTCAAGATCCTGATGTACCTCATGCGGGAAGGCGAACTGCACGTCACGGCCCTCTGCGACCGGCTCGGCCAGTCCCAGCCCGCGGTCAGCCATCACCTGGCCCTCTTGCGAGTGGCCGGGATGATCGAGCCGCGCCGCGATGGCAAGCACAACTTCTACTCAATCCAGAAGGACCACTTCCACACGATCATGGGCGAGCTGTTCTCGAACATGATGAACGATGGCAAGACGGTCGGCTTCGGCGAGTTCCTCGTCACACAGCAGAAGTAGTGTCCAGTAGCCACGTTCGCCAGAACGTGGGGGGCCGGAACCCGCGTGGAACGAATGAGGCATTCCCCGCGAAGGTTCTTCCTGATCGAGTACGCCGAGACAATGTGCCCACCTTCTGGCGAAGGTGGCTACGTTCGCCAGAACGTGGGCTGAATCCAAGGCGACCGCTCTGATCGAGCGGTCGCTTTTTTTGCGCGCCTCGGTCTGGTAAAAATGCCCGTGGGATAGGCTTCCCGCCTGTCATGATGGGTCAGTCGACTCACCGGACCGACAGGCTGGAAGCCGATGCCACGTGTCCATCCAACCACATTCCTCCCCGCCGCAACGCCGATCCCCACGGTTGAGACACATACGCCCATGCCCAAACCTGCAAAACTCGCCCTGCTCGATGGCACTGTTTACACCGGCACCGCCTTCGGGGCCGATGGCGAGGCGTTTGGCGAGGTCTGCTTCAATACCAGCATGACCGGCTATCAGGAGATCCTCACCGATCCGTCGTACAACGGCCAGATCGTGGCCATGACCTACCCCCAGATCGGGAACTCCGGGGTCAACGCCGACGATGTCGAGAGCGGCAAGCTGGCCATCAAGGGGTTCATCGTCCGCGAGCTGTGCCACGAGCCGAGCAACTACCGGTCGACCGAATCACTGGGCGACTACCTGAAACGCAATGGCGTCGTCGGCATCGAGGGAATCGATACGCGGGCTCTCGTGCGCAGGCTGCGGGTCAAGGGAGCCATGACCGGTGTGATCTCGTCGGTCGATCTCGACGATGCCTCGCTGATCGCCAAGGCTCAGCAGTCTCCCGACTTGATCGGTCGCGACCTGGTGAAAGAGGTCATGCCCGAGAAGTCAGCGGACTGGTCGACGCTCCTGCATCCGCTGGCCACCGAGCTGACACATCTGCCCGAGAAGGTGCAGGCCGGTCACGAGCCGCACGTCGTGGCGATCGACTACGGCATGAAGTGGAACATCCCCCGGCACCTCAAGGAGATGGGTTGCCGCGTCACCGTCGTCCCCGGCACGATCACCTCGGAGGAAGTGCTGGCCCTCAATCCCGATGGCGTGTTCCTCTCCAACGGCCCCGGCGACCCCCGCCCGCTGACCTACGCCATCGACACGATCAAGGGCCTGCTCGGCAAGAAGCCGATCTTCGGCATCTGCCTGGGCCATCAACTGCTCGGCCTGGCCCTCGGCGGGGAGATCTACAAACTGAAGTTCGGCCATCGCGGAGCCAACCAACCCGTCCTCGATAAACACAGCGGCCGCGTCGAAATCACCAGCCAGAACCACGGCTTCGCCCTGCAACCCGACACCCTCCCGGCCAACGTCGAAGTCACGCACATCAACCTCAACGACCAAACCGTCGAAGGCATCTCCAGCCAAACCTACCCCGCCTTCAGCGTCCAATACCACCCCGAATCGAGCGCCGGCCCGCACGATAGCCACTACCTGTTCGGCCGGTTCCGCGGCCTGATGGGGGCCTAGTCGCGAACCCTCGTGAGCCGCCGAGCTTGCTCGACGAGCCACACACAACACACACACCATATTCTCTTCATCAGTCTGGATTCCCACATGCCCGTTGAACGCAGTCTCATCCTCTTCAAGCCCGATGCCGTGCAGCGGAAGCTGTGCGGGGAACTTTTGTCTCGCATGGAGCGCAAGGGACTGAAGGTCATTGGCCTCAAGCTGCTGCGGGTGACGCCGGAACTTTCGAAGCAGCACTATGCGGAGCATGTGACGAAGAAGTTCTATCCGTTCCTGGAAGAGTTCATTACCAGCGGGCCGGTCGTGGCGGTGGCAGTTGAAGGGCTCGAAGCGGTCAAGGTGATGCGGGCCATGATGGGGGCGACGAATGGCCGCGACTCGGCTCCGGGCACGATTCGTGGAGACTACGGCTCCTCGCGGCAGATGAATCTGATCCACGGCAGCGACAGCCCGGAAGCGGCTCAGCGCGAACTGGCGATTTACTTCAAACCGGGTGAGTTGATCGAGTGGGAGACGGTACTCGAAGATCAGATCACGGCGGGCGACGAGCGGTAAACGTATCGTTTCGCCGCGACGCGAAGTCTTCGTAGCGGAGCGCTCCGCTTCGAAGACTTCGCGTCG
>JAYWFM010000150.1:0-2087 GCA_043778825.1 Planctomycetota bacterium
GGTCCGCGAACCGGTGGTGACGCTGCGCTCACCACCGGCTATTGGCTGAAATCCCTTCGGGATAGATCGGGCGGATGAACGGAGCGACGGGAGGCAGTCCGCGGAGGCTTGAGTCTCCCGAGCGGCGCTGAGGACGGGAACCTTGCGTATAATGGCGACCACACTCCTTCGGAAGTCTCGGAAGACTTCGGAAGTCTCACTGGCTGAACGCTGACAGCTGAGGGCTGACAGCTTCCTCTCCGAGTCCCTCAAGTGCCTCAGCAAATCCCCATCCTGAGTGTCTCCGAGTTCACGGGCTTACTGAAGTCCCATGTCGAGGAACAATTCCCGCTCGTCGCCATCCGGGGCGAGGTCTCGAACGTCAGCCGGAGTGCCAACGGCCATGTGTTCCTGACCCTCAAGGACAGCAGCGCCCAACTGCGAGCGGTCCTGTGGCGTGACACCGCGCGTCAGCTCAAGTTCCAACTCAAGGACGGCCTCGAAGTCGTCGCCGCCGGTCAGCTCGACCTCTACCCCGCTCGCGGAACGTATCAGCTCGTCGTGCATGAGCTGATCCCCGAGGGGATCGGGGCGCTCGAATTGGCCTTTCGACAACTGCGAGAGAAGTTGGCTGCGGAGGGACTCTTCGCCCCCGAGCGAAAGCGTCCGCTGCCGCGCATCCCTCGGCGCATCGCCCTCGTCACCAGTCCGCAGGGGGCCGCCGTCCGGGACATGCTGCAGATCATCCTGCGTCGCTGGCCCGCCGCTCACATCGTGATCGTCCCGGTCCCAGTCCAAGGAGACGGAGCCGCCGAGAAGATCGCGCGCGGCATTCGATTGCTCCCCGAATTGGAGCGAGTCGATGTCGCCATCGTGGGTCGCGGGGGTGGAAGCCTGGAAGACTTGTGGCCGTTCAACGAGGAGGTCGTGGCCCGCGCGATCGCTGCTTGTCCGATCCCGATCATCAGCGCGGTCGGCCACGAAATTGATGTGAGTATCAGCGACCTCGTCGCCGACCGACGGGCCCTGACCCCGTCCGAGTCCGGCGAAATCGTCGTGCCCGATGCCGCCGAGTTGCTGCACGAACTGGCCCAGATCGAGCGGCGGCTGCGGCGGGTGGTGGAGAATCGTCTGGAGGCCGCCGGATCGCGGCTGGAGTCTCTGAGTGGTCGCCCGGTGCTGGCCGATCCCCAACGTCAACTGGCTCAGTGGCGGTCACGAGTCGAGGATCAGTCTCAGCGTCTGACCCGCGCGGGGGCGGCCCGCCTTCTGCGAGGCGACACCGCCCTGGCTCGACTGGCTGCAACGCTCGATGCCCTCTCGCCTCTCCAGGTTCTGGCGCGCGGGTACAGCATCACCAGCGACCCCGCGACCGGTCTGGTCTGGCAACGCGCCGAGGATCTCCAACCCGGATCGCTGATCGAAACCCGTCTCCAGACGGGCTGGCTCCTCAGCCGCGTCGAACACATCGAAGCCACGTAACAGGGAATTCATTCCGTTCCTCTTCCCCTCTTCGCTGCCCATCCGCCCGTGTGTGCCTCAGAAAAGTCGGCAGCGGCAGACCTCTGCTCCCTCTCCCCACTGGCGGCGCGACTTTCTGGAAGGACGTGTCTGTGGGGAGAGGGTTGGGGTGAGGGGCCACACGCGAGGCTCAGGCCCCCTCACCCCGGCCCTCTCCCCCACAGTGGAGTCTTCTCCGAAAGCAGCGCCGATTGTGGGGGAGAGGGGGCAGACAGGACAGGCTACCGCCTATGGGCGAATGCACGTGTGTGCGTCAGAAAAGTAGGCCATGATCGGAACGCCCTTCCAGGTTCCGACAGCGACACCGCTCCACAGGACTTTGAAGAAGGCTCACGCCGAGGCGCAGAGGCCGCAGGGAGATTCTTGGCCTGACTCTGCGATCTCAGCGCCTCTGCGTGACACATTTCCGGGCTCGCGAGTCATCCCCGGGGCCTCCCGAAAGAGGAATCTCGGCCGCTGCCTACTTTTCTGATGCACACCCGCCCATGACGTGTGTGCGTCCCGTTCGTCGGTCGCGGTTTCGCCCACCACACACGCAGGAATCCAACCACGAAAGGCACGAAATACACGAAAAATCAGGGTGTCGT
>JAYWFM010000151.1:0-5159 GCA_043778825.1 Planctomycetota bacterium
GGCTTCGACGTGAAGGCCGAGACCTGGCGGCGAGTCAGCGATTATTGGCTGACGACTCAAAAGGATCAGGGCCGTTGGGCAACGCCGTGAAGGATTTTATGAGCGGAGGTAATGGGGTTTACGGAATTTGGAGGAGATGAAAAAAGCCAGACTCCCTGATTGAGCAAACTGAAAATGCTTCAGCTTGAAAGGAGTCTGGCTGAGATGTCAAACAGTCATCGAGTGCGGAAGAAGGCGAAGAAACAGCGGCGATCCGGTAGTCGGCGTTCGCCGAAACCGGAGATCAAAGGCGAGCAACTGCGTTCGGCGGTCTCGTGGGTGGTGAACGAAGAGAGTTTCCAATCGTTGACGTTTCATGGCAATACGAAATGGCTCGTGTGCGATTTGATCTGTTTGGCGGTGTTGTGGGTCTGGTCCGATCAAGCGTCGCTGACCGCGGCGTTTGTCGAGGCTCGCGACTGGTCGCTGAAGATGTTCGGGCGTGTGGCCACGCGGAGTTATCAAGGTTTGATCGGAGCCTTGGTCACGGTCACGGCGTCGGTGCTGCCGGTGTTGTGGGAGCGGATGCAGTCCTTGATGCAGCGTCATGGCGGCGAGCATTGGCGAGTGTCGGGCTGGTTGCCTCTGGCGGTGGACGGCTCGCGTGTCAGCACGCCGCGCACGATCGACAACGAGCGGGCGTTTTGTGCGCCCAATTTTGGTCACGGCAAGACCGCCAGGTCTCGCCAGAGGAAGGGGAAGAAGGCTCACAAGAAACGGCCGGCTCAGCCGGTCAAACCACAAATCTGGTTGACGCTGTTGTGGCACATGGGACTCCGCTTGCCGTGGTGCTGGAAGACGGGGCCGTCGCATTCCAGCGAGCGTGCCCATTTTCAAGAGCTGCTCAACACCCAGAGATTCCCGGAGAAAACGCTGTTCTGCGGCGACGCCGGGTTCATCGGCTACGACGTGTGGAAATTGATGATCGACAAGGGCCATCATTTTTTGATCCGTGTGGGGAGCAACGTCACGCTGCTTAAGAAACTCGGCTACGCCCGCGAGTCGCACGGGATTGTGTACTGCTGGCCCGACAAGGCCTCGCGCCGGAATCAACCACCGTTGGTACTGAAATTGGTCTCGCTGAGGTTGGGGCGAACTCCGATCTATTTGGTAACCAACATCCTCGATTCGAAGGACTTGCCGGCCACGGCGGCTCGGCAGTTTTATCAATGGCGCTGGGGCGTCGAACTCCAGTTTCGCACGCTCAAGCAAACCTTCGGCACGAGCAAACTCCGCAGCAAGACTCCCGACCGCGCGCTGCGCGAACTGGATTGGTCGCTGTTGGGACTGTGGATGATCCAACTCTTCGCGGTGAAGGAGCAAATCGAAATCGGCCACCCTCCGGCACACAGCAGCGTGGCTCAGGCCATCCGAGTCGTCCGCGACATGATCTGTCACTGGTCGGAGACTCCGACAAAAGATCAAAACTTGTCTGCACAACTGCGTCAGGCCGTCACCGATCAATACCACCGCACGAAGAATTCCAAACGGGCACGCTATCGTCCCGACAACAAAGACAAACCCCACGCCGGAAAACCCGTCATCAAGATCGCCAATCGACAACACAAACTCCGACTCAAACACTACCTCGCGACCGCCGTATAAAATCCTTCACGGCGTTGCCCTTCGGGGTAGAGAGGATTTCCTGGACTCCGGAAATTTGCGCAGCATTCGCAAATTTGTAACGTGAGTAGCACAGCGCGGCATCGCCGCAACTCCAGTGATCTGCCGCACACCAGACTTGACGACTCGTCGTGTGGCCCCCGCCCTCGCCTCCTCGAACAGCGTCATGGGCCGAGCATCAAATCTGTGCGAATCTGTGAAATCTGTGTACGAACTCTCCACTCTGGAGGAGCCTCGCCCAGGGGAGGATTGGTACACAGATTTCACAGATTTGCACAGATTTCAGAGCCTGGGCGGCGGAGGCAGTGGCGGCGACTCGGCGGGTGGCAGTCGCCGTTGTGTGGGCGGCAGAGGTGGGTGGCTTCGAACGAGCTGGGCTTCAGAAATACTCTCAGTACACGCAGACTTCCGGCGTTTGCAGCATGGAGAGCCCAGGATTGTCGATCAGTGGCTGTCGGACGAACCTTCAGTCGGGGGGAATGGGGTCAGGCACCCCGGATCGATTCCCCTTGGGCCACCTACCCGCGCGGTGGCAGCACCTTGCCCAGCTTGTGCTTCGCCAAGACCACGTACCCCGGCAGGCCGCTGACTTCCGGCACCTTCGTCTGGCCGACGATCAGCGGGGCGGCGTATTCGATGAACTTCTCATTGACGCCGAAGCCATCGGCGGCGATCCAGTCCTTGGGGAGGAAGTGCTCCACGTTGGCAATGTCCTCCAGCGGTTGCAGGCCGGTGGTCCACTGATACGGCTGGCTGCTGGTGCGCACGATCTTGACCATCTGACCGCTGATCCCGCTGACGGCGGCCTTGGTCGCCGCCACGCCGCAGGCATGCGATTCCTCCGCATCGATCGCACTGCCGTAGTGCGCCGCAGCTCGCTGAGTGTACCCGAGTAATACCGTGCGGGTCTTGAGACTCAAATCTTTCTCGATGATCTCCTTGAGCTTGACGCTCGACCCGGCCAGTGCCGCGTGGCCGAAGTCGTCGAGCTTGGTGTAGTCGGCCCCGACCTCGCGGCCATCGGGATACTTGATCCCCTCGCCGCAGACGACGATGCAAAACTTGATTTTGTCCACGACCGACTTCACCTTCGCAATAAACTTCTCACGTTCGAACGGGACTTCTGGCAGCAGGATAATCTGCGGAGGGTTGTCCGGGTTCCCGCGCTGAGCCAGAGCGGTCCCGGCTGCGATCCAACCGGCGGAGCGGCCCATGACCTCGATGATGCAACACGAGCCGTCATCGGTGGCCATCGACCCGACATCCAGGCCGACCTCCATCACCGTCGCGCAGGCGTACTTGATGACACTGCCGTAGCCCGGAGTGTGGTCGGTGTGCGGCAGGTCGTTGTCGATCGTCTTGGGCACGCCGATGACCCGCATGTCCCACTTCCGCTTGACCGCTTCCAGGTGAATCTTGTGCGAGGTGTCCTGCGAATCATTTCCGCCCGCATAGAAGAAGTAGCGGATGTTGTGGGCCTGGAAGACCTCGAACAGCCGGTCCATGTCCTTGGCGGCCTTCTCCGCTTTCTTCTTGAAGTCGAGCTTGTAACGGCAAGTGCCCAGACCCGCCGCCGGGGTGTGCTTCAGCCCCTCGATCGTGGCGGGGTCTTCCTTGCGGAAGTCGAACAACTCTTCGTTCAGCATCCCCAGAATGCCGTTCTGGCCCCCGAAGATGCCCTGGATGCAGCTGTGCTTGAAGGCTTCTTGAACCACGCCGCAGACGCTGGCGTTGATGACGGCAGTGGGACCGCCGGACTGGCCGACGAGGAGATTACCGGTGAGCTGGGACATGGGGAATGAATCTGGTGGGAAGAGGTCACGAAGTGCAGACCGGGCGGCGGTTCCACAGGAGCGAGGTAGTTTAGAGGCTCGCTCGGCGGACAACCATCGATCGGGAGGCCAGCTAGTCGGGAGTCGGGAGTCGGGAGTCGGGAGTCGGGAGCAAGAAGTGGAGCGGCTCCCCTCTGGCCATCAGCCATCAGCCATCAGCCATCAGCCATCAGCCAGGCCGTCGGTGACAATTCGATTCGCGAAACCTCCCGCATCTGCTACCGTCCGACTTTCATCGCGTCCTCTCCCCCGACCTCCCAGAAAGCTCCCGATGTCCTCACGATTCACCGCCCGGCGTGACCGCTTTTGGAAACTCCTCAAGGACACCGGCGTCGACGCCTTTCTTGTCACGAACGACACCAACGTCTCGTGGCTCACCGGGTTCACCGGAGACAGTAGTTGGTTGCTGATCTCGGCGGGGAAGTGCCTGCTCGTCAGCGACAGCCGCTACGAGACGCAGATCGCTGAGGAGTGTCCGGGGCTGGAGATGTTCATCCGCCGGACCGATCAGAAGCTCCCGCAGGTGTCGGGGGATCTGGTGAACTCGATGAAGACGAAACGCCTCGGCATTGAGGGGCATGTCGTCACGCTGGAGACGCGGGACGCATTGGCCGAGTCACTGGCGAGTGCCGAGTTGGTGTCGGTGTCGATGCGGATTGAGAACGATCTGCGGTCGATCAAAGACGCGGAGGAGATCGCCGAAACTCGGTTGGCGGTGAACATTGCCGGGCGGGGGTTGGACTTTTTGCGGGCCACGCTGCGGCCGGATCAGACCGAGCGGGATGTGGCCTATGAACTCGAACATGCGATGCGGAAGATTGGGGCCGAGAGCGTGGCCTTTGCACCGATCATCGGCTCGGGGGACCGGGCGGCGCTCCCGCACTATCGTCCCGGCGATCGGAAGGTCGGGGACTCCGACATGCTGCTCGTCGACTGGGGAGCCCAGCCGCCCTCGCGGTACAAGTCCGACCTGACCCGCACGCTAGTGTTCGGCAAGCCCTCGGCCAAGTTCGCCAAGGTCTACAACACCGTCCTCGAAGCCCAGAAGCGGGCCATCGCCCTCATTCGTCCAGGGGCCAAGTGCGGCGATGTCGACCTCGCCGCACGGGGGTATATCGCGGACAAGGGATTCGGCAAACACTTCGGCCACGGACTGGGCCACGGCATCGGCCTGATCATTCACGAACAGCCGCGCTTCGCCCCCGGCATCGAGACCCTGCTCAAACCGGGGATGATCGTCACCGTCGAGCCGGGGATCTACCTCCCCGGCTGGGGCGGCGTGCGGATCGAGGACGATGTCCTCGTCACCAAGGACGGCTGCGAGGTGTTGTCGGCGCATGTGCCGAAGGAGTTGGAATCGGCGGTGGTCAGTTGGTAGGGGAGGTAGATGGTTGATGGGGGAGGGTTGAGAGTTGAGGGGCAGAAGCCGACCCCTTGCTCCCCCTCTCCCCGACTCACCACCGGCGATGGGCTTGAACCCCAACGGGCAACGCCGTGAAGGATTCCCGCAAGGCGTTTTCCAAGGTTCTGCCCCCTCTCCCCCACAATCGGCGCTGCTTTCGGGGTGGACTCCACTGTGGGGGAGAGGGCCGGGGTGAGGGGGCTAGAGCGAGCGAGATGGCCCCCTCACCCCGACCCTGGCCTGGTGAAACGGGGTTTTGGCGG
>JAYWFM010000152.1:0-12151 GCA_043778825.1 Planctomycetota bacterium
GGCGTCAGCCCCCGGAGTCTGGTGCCTTGGGAGGACTCTCACGTATAGCGGAGAACTCCGGGGGCTGACGCCGCCCGGCTCGCCTGGTTTCTCATCCACCGAGATCCTTGATGATCTCGTCAACGCTCGCCAGCTGGTTTTTCAGCCCCGCCAGCGTCTCGCGAATCCCGGCGACCACCTCGGCCGGGGCCTTGGCGACGAAGGCGGCGTTGCCGAGTTTGCTCTCGTGGCCGGCGATGTGTTTGCGGATCTTGTCGGCCTCTTTCTTTTGGCGGGCGAGTTCGGCTTCGGGGTCGATGATGCCTTTCAGGGGGATGTAGCCGTCAGCGTCGCCGAGCGAGAAACCGGCGGAGGCGCTGGGACGCACCACGTCGGCTCCGGCGGCGGCTAAGATCGTTTTGGCGAGGTTGTCGAACTGGGCGGCGACGTGGGTCATCTCGCCCGCCACCTCAGCTGAGGCGCGGATCATGAGTTGCAGCTGCGTGGTGGGCGGGATGTTGTAGATGGCTCTCACGTTGCGGACGGCGACGATGGTTTCCTGGAGCCGGGCGAACCGGCGTTCGAGCGGTTCGTCGCGCCACGCGCGGGGGATCGTGGGCCAGGCGGCGATGATCGCGGCGGGTTCGGCTTCCTGCTCGGTGAGCAGGGGCTGATGGCGGATGGCGGATGGCGGATGGCCAGGCGAGCGGGGCGGCGTAAGCCCCCCGACTATCGGTTCGCGGCAGCGTGTCGGAGCGATCTCGTTCAGACGGGACCAGAGTTCCTGGCAGATGAACGGCGTGAACGGCTGGAGCAACCGGACCAGCGAGTCCAGCACGAACAGCAACACCCGCTGGGCGGAAGCCCGAGAGGGATCAGAGACTAGAGACGAGAGAGGAGAGCCAGAAACTTCGGCCCCTTCTGGCTCTTGTCTCTCGTCTCTCGTCTCTCGACTCTTCCTCAGCCTCGGCTTCACCATCTCCAGATACCAGTCGCAGAACTCGTTCCACGTAAAGTCCCGGATCGCGCGGGTGGCGGCGTCGAATTGGTAGCGGCCCAGGTATTCGGTCATCTCGTTGGCGACCGTTGAGAGGCGGCTCAGAATCCAGCGGTCTTCGAGTTGCAGGTCGCTCTCATCGACCGGACCGGGGGTGTAGTCAGTCAGGTTCAGCATCGCGAAGCGGCTGGCGTTCCACAGCTTGTTGCAGAAGTTGCGGCCATACTCGAAGCGTTCGGCGACGATGCGGGCCACCGGTTCCCCGGCGTCGGGCTCGAACCACGGGCTGGTGTACTGCGAGGACTTCTTGCACTTGGCACAGGTGATGCGCGGCTTGGCCCCGCCGCCGGGGACGGCCTTCTGATGCTCCAGCGTCTGCGGGATCACGGAGCTGCAATGCGGGCACTCGTACCCGACGGGGAGGCGGACATCCTGCGTTTCGCCCGCGATCGAGGCGATGGTGAAGCGGACCGCATCAGCCCCGTACTTGTCGACGAGTTCCAGCGGGTCCACGCCGTTCCCCTTCGACTTGGACATCGTCTGCCCGAACCCGTCGAGGATCTTGGGGTGGACGCAGACATGCTCGAACGGAATTTTTCCGTCATTGTTATACAACCCCGTTAACACCATGCGTGCGACCCACAGCGTGATGATGTCGCGCGAGGTCACGAGCACGTTGCCCGGATAGAACGTCGGCAGAACCGAGTTGCCCGGCGAGCCCCCGACGTAAGTCGGGGGAGTCTTCGCGACAGCCGTCTGCTTCGCCAATTCCTTCGCATCCAGCGGAGGATTCGCCGTAGTATCCGGCCACCCCAGCGTCGCATGCGGCCAGAGAGCGGACGAGAACCACGTGTCGAGGACATCGGGGTCCTGGGTGTAGCCTTCTGCTTCCAGTACCGCTTCGAGGTCTGGATTTCCTTGATCGACGCAGACAATAATCGTAAGTTGACTTGTCGAAGGGTTGCCTGCAAAACAGTACCGAAGACCTTCAACTCTTTTGCCCTGAACATCAAGGACGCCCTGGCCGAATGAATCTCCGACCACTTGTGGTGGAGATATCGCTTCATGGGCATTCATTTCTAAATTCCAAGTGCCTCCACGCTGTTTAGCAATGCTATAGCCCAGTGTTCGTAGCTCATCTCCTGTTGCTGGCTCGGTATTCCTGTCGATATCAATTGTTTTTGTCCACACCGGAATCCGGTGCCCCCACCACAACTGCCGAGAGATACACCAATCCCGTTTCTCCCCCAGCCAGTCGAGGTAGGTCTTCGTGTACCGCATCGGGAAGAACTTCACGCGGCCATCGTTCACGGCGTCGAGAGCGGTCTGGGCGAGGCCCTTGGAGTTGGGGCGCCCGTCCGCCCAGTCGTCCATCTTCACGAACCACTGCTCGCTGAGGTACGGCTCGATCGGCGTCTTCGAGCGGTCGCTGTGCTTCATCGGGATTTTGCGGTCTTCGACGCCTTCGAAGTGGCCGAGGGCTTTCATCTCCTCGATGACGTGCTCGCGCGCCACCAGACGATCAAGCCCGGTGAAGTCCAGCGAGCCCCGGACGTAAGTCCGGGGTGTTGTGGCAGCGTGAGCGCTCTCTGGCACGGCGGACTTACGTCCGCCGCTCGCTGCGGGTGAGCCATGCTCGTTAATCGTGCCATCGGGGTTGAGGATGTTAATCGGCTCGCCCATCCGCTCCTTATTCCGCTGCCAGCAGGCATAGTCATTCGGGTCATGCGCAGGCGTGACCTTCACACACCCGGTGCCGAGCGTCTTATCCGCCAGCAACCCGTCCGCGATGATCGGGATTAACCGTCCATTCAGCGGGATGCGAACGTATTTCCCAACCAAGTGCGTGTACCGCTCATCCGTCGGATTCACGCAGACAGCGGTGTCGCCCAGCATCGTCTCGGGACGGGTGGTCGAGAAGCGGATGACGGAGGGAGGAGAGACGAGAGACGAGAGACGAGAGCCAGAGTTCGAGCCAGCAGTCTGGCTCTCCTCTCTCGTCTCTCCTCTCTCCGCTTCCCCCTCCACCGGATAATGAAACGTCCAGAAATGCCCGTCGATTTCTTCGTCGTAGACTTCATCATCCGCGACAGCTGTTTGCAAGAAGCAGTCCCAGTTGACGAGCCGCTTGCCTCGGAAGATGTACCCGTCCTGGAACATCTTGAAGAACGTCCGGCGGACGGCCTTCGAGCAGACATCGTCCAGCGTGAACCGCGTGCGCCGCCAGTCGCACGAGAACCCCAGCAGCTTCAGTTGCGAGATGATGCGGGCCTCGAAGGTGTCCTTCCACTTCCAGATGCGCTGGACGAGGGCCTCGCGCCCGATGTCGTGCCGAGTGAGGCCCTCCTCTTCGAGCATGCGGCGTTCGACGACCGCTTGCGTCGCGATCCCGGCGTGGTCGGTGCCGGGCATCCACAGGGCCTCATACCCCAGCATCCGCTTCCAGCGCGTGATGAGGTCCTGGCACGTGCCGTTCAGTGCGTGCCCCATGTGCAGCGCTCCCGTCACGTTCGGCAGCGGGATCATGATCGTGTGCGGCTTCTTCGGCAGGCCGTCCCGCCCGACTGTCCCCGGCTCGGCGTTGAACGAGCCGTGCTGCTCCCAGTACAGAGACCAGCGAGCCTGGGCCGCAGCGGGGTCGTAGAGCTTGGGGATGTCGTTCGAGGGAGTGGTGTCCGAGGACATGCGAATTCGCTCTGTGGCCATGAGGCAAGTCCCCGACCCGGACCGTGCGTCCGTCGGGGGCTGGTAGGGTAATCGGTGGATGAGCCGGGGGGAATGCGAGCGGGGCGTGGCCGGGGGGGAGTGGCTCCTGCCGAGCCGCGAGCCAGGGTAGACACTCTCCCATGCCAGCGGTTCGCTCGCGGAATGCGAGTCGCGGAGCGACATCGCCTACGAGTCTATCCCGAAGGGATTCCAGCAAATAGCCGGTGGTCAGCGCAGCGCCACCACCGGTTCATATCCCCGAGAAATATCCTTATCCCGTAGGGATTACAGCCATTTGTGGATTCGGAGAAGTTCCAACGGGGAAGGATCGAGTTCAAGGGGCGGTCTCTGGATTGAGGGCGGCTGCAATCCCTTCGGGATAGAACTCAACTGGTTTCGCTTTTCCGGTGGTGGCGCTGCGCTGACCACCGGCTATTCGCTGGAATCCCTTCGGGATAGGGGGGAGGGGAGGGTTGAGCGGCCAGGCTTCCGAAGTCTCGGAAGTCTTCGGAAGTCTTTGCGGTGGGGTTGAGTGAGTTCCGACCCTCAACCCTCAACCCTCAACGCTCAACACTCAACACTCAACACTCAACGCTCAACCCTCAACCCTCACCCTCAACCCTCACCCTCAACCCTCAACCCTCCCCCCAACATTGGCACGCCGCTCGCCGTCCCCCTAGAATGCGGGCTTCGTGGACAGTCTGCTTCCCGCTGGGGGGCGGAAAATCATGGCCGGAACGGCACAAGCAAAGGCTCTCTCTCGTGTTGCGAACTCGAACCTGCGGTGAACTCCGGACCACTCATGTCGGCGAAACGGCTACGCTGTGCGGCTGGGTCGACAAGTACCGCGACCATGCGGGGATCGTGTTCATCGACCTCCGCGACCGGTATGGCAAGACGCAGATCAAGTGCGACCTGGCCGACTCCACCGACATCCAGGAGCTGGCCCGCGCCCTCCGCTATGAGGACGTGATTCAGGTCACCGGCGAGGTCGTCGTCCGTCCCGAGGGGCTGGCGAACCCCAAGCTCGAAACCGGGTCGGTCGAGGTGCTCTGCCGCAACCTGAAGCTCCTCAACAAGAGCAAGACCCCGCCGTTCGAGCCGGATGGCCAGTCGGTGCCGAACGAGGACATCCGCCTCAAGCACCGCTACATCGACCTGCGGCGGCCCGCGATTCAGCAGAACATCATCCTGCGGCACAAGCTCACCAAGGTCGTCCGCGACTACTTCGACAAGCTCGGGTTCCTCGAAATCGAAACCCCCATGCTCGGTCGCAGCACCCCCGAAGGCGCCCGCGATTACCTCGTGCCCAGCCGCGTCCACGAGGGCACCTTCTACGCTCTGCCGCAGTCACCCCAGCTCTACAAGCAACTGCTGATGGTCGCCGGGTTCGACCGCTACATGCAGATCGCCCGCTGCTTCCGCGATGAGGATCTCCGCGCGGACCGCCAGCCGGAGTTCACGCAGATCGATGTCGAGATGGCCTTCGTCGAGCGGGACGACATCCTGGAGGTGATCGACGGCCTCGTCGCCGAGATGATCCTGGCCATTCGCCACGAGCAGTTCCCACTCCCGCTGCGCCGCTTCACCCACGCCTACTGCCTCGAAAACTACGGCAGCGACAAGCCCGACATGCGGTTCGGCATGCAGCTGGTCGACATCGACGACATCGCCCGGAACTGCGAGTTTGGCGTCTTCAAGCAGACCATCGCAGCGGGCAACCGCGTGCGCGGTATCAACGTCAAGGGCGGGGCCGACAAGTACAGTCGCCGCATCCTGGATGTCGAGATGAAGGCCCTCGTCGCCGAGTACGGGGCCAAGGGGCTGGCCTACTTCAAGGTCACCGGCGGCAAGCTCGATTCGTCGATCGCCAAGTTCTTCCATGATGAACAGCAGCAAGCCATCATCGCCAAGATGGGCGGCGAAGAGGGGGATCTGCTCCTGTACGTGGCCGACACGTTCAAGGTCTCCAGCGCCGCCCTCAGTGCCGTCCGCAACCGCATCGCGCGAGAGCAGAAGCTGTTCGATCCGAACACGATGGAGGTGTTCTGGGTACTCGACTTCCCGCTGTTCGGTTGGAACGACGACGAGCAGTGCTGGGACGCCGAGCATCACCCGTTCTGCTCGATCCACCCCGATGACGAGCAGTACCTCGCCACCGATCCGGGCCGCGTCAGGGCCTCCTCATACGACCTGATTTGCAACGGCACCGAAGCCGCCAGCGGCAGCGTCCGCATCCACGACCCGAAGATTCAGCAGCGGGTGTTCGACCTGATGAACATCAAGGAAGAAGAGGCCGAGCAGCGTTTCGGGTTCTTCCTCGACGCCCTCCGCTACGGTGCCCCGCCCCACGGCGGCATCGCCCTGGGCCTCGACCGCTGGGTGATGATGTTCACCGGCGGCGACAACATCCGCGACGTGATCGCCTTCCCTAAAACCCAAAAAGCCGCCGACCAAATGACCGGCGCCCCGAGCGAAGTCGACGCCCGGCAGATTCGCGATCTGCACATCAAGCTGGATGTGAAGAAGTAGAGTGAGAACCGAAAACTTCCGAAGTCTTCCGAGACTTCGGAAGTTTGCAGCCATTCTCCGATCAGCACTTCCCACCCGACCCCGCAGGGGTCACAGCCCATAGCCGGTGGTCGAGCGCAGCGAACACCACCGGTTCACGTTCCCGGCAGGCTCCCGTATCCCGCAGGGATTCCAGCCGACGCGCGGGAGTCAACGACACACAGGGCTGCAATCCCTTCGGGATAGGCTCGACTCGGGGGCCACTGACCGGTGGTGACGCTGCGCTCACCACCGGCTAAGGGCTGAAATCCCTTCGGGATAAATCGGGTTGGCGGACTGAGCATCAAGTCGCCCGCTGCGGGGCACTCGCCAAGATTTCTAGCACCTTCTCGAATTTGACGGGTTTGACCAGGTGGTGATCGAAACCGGCCGCCTGGGAAAGCTGGCGGTCGGACTCCTGCCCGTAACCCGTCATGGCGACCAGCACGCTCTTCTGGAGCAGCGATTGCTGACGCATCCACTTCGCGACTTCGTAACCGCTGAGTCCCGGCAACCCAATGTCCAACAGTGCCACGTCGGGCCGACAATCGAGGGCGACTTCCAGCGCGGTCGGGCCATCATGAGCTGTCCGCACATCATGCCCGAACTCATTGAGCAGCATCGCCAAACTCATCGCCGAATCGATGTTGTCATCGACCACCAGGATCCGCAACGAGGATCCCCTCGGTGGGGCATTTTGAGTTGGAGTCGGCAACGACGGCGGTTCCGCAGTTTGCAGCAGGGGCAGACGCACGACGAACTCGCTGCCTTGCCCCAAAACACTGGAAACTGCGACCTGTCCTCCGTGCATTTGCACCAGCCGTTGCACCAAACACAGCCCAATACCCAACCCGCCTTGTGAGCGGTCTAAAGACCGTTCGGCTTGCGTAAACAAGTCGAAGATGCGGGGGAGTAGCTCCGGGGCGATGCCGACGCCCGAATCCCGCACTTGCAGCACGGCCTCATGCCCTTCTTGTAACAGGCTGAGCCAGATCTGGCCGCCGTCTGCCGTATATTTCGCGGCGTTGGTGAGCAAGTTCACGACCACCTGCTCCAGGCGAGTCGAGTCGCCATCGATCCACAGTGACGCCGACGGGAGACTGACTGCGAGAACATGCCGGTGCTGATCGATCAACGGGCGAACCGTCTCCACGCTGCATTCGACGATCGTCCGCAAGTCCACTCGCTTCCGCTGGAGATGAATTCTGCCCGTCGAAATGCGAGACACTTCCAGCAAGTCATCCACCAGATGGACGAGTTGCCCGACTTGACGCTCAATCATCTCGCAGGCCTGTGGCGAACTCCCGCTCGCACTCTGCTGAATTCGAAGCATTTGCACCGCGTTGATGATGGGAGCCAAGGGGTTGCGGAGTTCGTGACTGAGCATCGCCAGGAACTCGTCTTTGCGGCGGTGCTGGTCAGTCAACTCGCGCGCCTGCTCATGCAAAGCGGCCTCGATCAGCTTCATGTCATGCACGTCGGTGTTCGATCCCACCCACATCGTGATCCGTCCTGCCGCGTCCCGCATCGGCAGCGCCCGGCTGAAATGCCAGCGATACTCCCCATCGGCACGCCGGAAGCGGTGCTCAGACTCGAACGGCTCGCCGGTGTCGAACGCGTGTCGCCAATGCTGAGTTTTCTCTTCCAAGTCGTCGGGATGGACGAACCGCGTCCAGCCCGAATCCTGCATTTGCTCGAACGACATTCCGGTGAACTCGGTCCACTGCGGGTTGAAGTAGTCGATGTTGCCGTCGGGCTGGGCGGTGAAGATTTTCTGCGGCATCGAGTCCATGATGAACCGCAGGTTGCGTTCGATTTGGCGCAACGCTTCATCCGCCCGCTTGCGATCGGTCACATCACTCGCGATGCCGAACCATTCCACGATTTCACCCTGCGCATCCAGCAGCGGGACCGCACGCGAGAACGTCCAGCCGAAGGTGCCGTCCAAGCGCCGGACCCGATGTTCCAGCTCGAAAATGGTCTTGGTCCGGATGGCTTCTTTGATGACCGTCAGCACATGCGGTTGATCATCCGGGTGAATGTATTCCTGAAGCCAGGTGCCGCTGGGCAGTTCCGTATCGGCGATTAAGTTCCGGCCATCGAATTGGCGCATCTCGCTCCAATTCGAGCTCATGCGATACACCACATCCGCACTGGTCATCACCAACGCTCGGAAGCGAGCCTCGCTCTCGTGCGCCGCCTTCTCGGCCGTGTGCGCCTGCTCGGTCAACTCGTGCTGACGGATCGAGGAGACCAGCAGCGCCTCGTTCATCGCACGCAGTTGCTGTTCAAAGGCGGGGTCCGCTGGGCGGGCCTGAGGATGTGTTGTGGGAGTGCTATTCATTGGACGCTCAATGTCAGGGGCCTACTTTCTGGGACGCCTGGGACGCATCGTGACGTGACTTCTCGCGCATGTTCATGACCCAAATTGGCTGTCGAATTCGTTATGCGATCCAATCCACGCCCACTCGATCGTGTCGTCCACCCGCTCGCCCACCGCCCGGTACTGCTCGTTGACCCGCACGGACCAGACATTTTCGTACCCTTGCAGCTTCTTGAATCGAAGGGATGGATGGTCCGGGTTCTGGGCGAATCACTGATACGCCCGTCGAGACGCCGCCTGCCCGCGAGAATCCAGCGCTGCGTACGCACGCCAGAAGCTGGGACGGACCAATGACTTCACGGCGAACTTCCTAGGCGCTCTGGATCCAAGGGCTCCGCCCTCTCCTGTACGGATTCTTTGAGAAATGCGTCCAGCTTCGGCCTGGGTGCCGGCGAAGCAATGATCTGCTCCCACCGCTTGTCACCCTCCTGTGTCAGCAGGAACCGGGCGAAGTCAGCGACTTCTACGCGCTTGGCCTCGGGCAGCGCTTCGCAAATGCGGATGAGATCCTGCGTTTCAGTATTCATCACTTTTTCCTCCCGCGCGTGGGCTTGTTGGCGTGGGCAGGGTCGGGAGACTCTGCCCCAATCGGTGGGCGGTCGGCTACCAACTCGGGAACACTCTGGCTGGACTCCAACCACGGGCCGGGGATGCCGCTGGTCAGGGCACGATAGCCCCGCATCGGCTCGCCGATCGCCAAGCCCTTCGAAGTGACCTCGTAGGCGCACATGTCAATACTGTGCCTGCTGCGGCGCATTTTCACCACCATCATGAGTTTGCGCAGCTGCCCGTTGATCGAGGCGTAGCGCAATCGCACGATGTCGTCGGCCAGGAACGAGATGGTGAAGTTACTCAGCCCCATGGAAGTAAAGTTCTCCTCGACCTCGACGGTGCTGACGATGGTCACCCCCAGCCGCGTCAGTGCCCCGATCATCCGGTACAGCGATTCTCGAAAATCGGTGCGAAAGTCAGGGGCCAGCGCCATTTCGAAACCGACCAGCGAGTCGATCACCAGACGCTTGCAGCCGATCTCTTTGACCGCGCTGACGATTTCATGCACCGTCTCATCCACCGAGAGGTCCAGCGGCCTCAGATAAATGAGCTTGAGCGAGCCGTCCTTCACGTTCTTTTCCAGGTCGAAGCCGAACGAGGCCGCGCGCTGAATGAATTCACTGGGCTGCTCTTCGAACATGGCGACGATGCACGGCTCGCCTTGCTTCAAGCCCTCGGCAATGTATTGAATGCCCAGGACGGTCTTTCCCGCTCCGGAAGGACCGGCCAGGAGCAGGCTGTCGCCTTCGGGGATGCCGCCGCCC
Organism: Planctomycetota bacterium; assembly: GCA_043778825.1. Classification (GTDB taxonomy): domain Bacteria; phylum Planctomycetota; class Planctomycetia; order Planctomycetales; family Planctomycetaceae; genus TH-plancto1. The sequence continues at coordinate 9,932 of JAYWFM010000152.1, forward strand.
ATCAGGGTGTCGAGTTCCTGGACGCCGGTGGAAAGTCGCCGTCGGCCCTTGACATGCTCGGAGAGATTATTGGTGAGGCCGAAAGTGCGGGGGAAGGTTTGCAAGCCCGCGGAGGTGATGCGGAAGGTGTGCAGGCCGGGAACGGACTCCTGTCCACGGACCTTCATGACCTGCATCTTGCGGACGATCGAGTTGCGCTCCACGCTCTGGAACAGCCAGAACAACCCGTCCGCCACGGTGAAGACCGGGTTGTCGCGCAGCTCGCCTTCGACGTACTCGCCGATCAGGAACGTGGTCGCCTGCCAACTGGTCAGATGCAGCGCCAAACGCTGGACGAAACCCTGGAGTTCCACTTCGTTCGTGCTGCCACTTTGAGCTTTGCGAACGACCGTCCGGAACGAGTCCACCACGACGACGCTCGGCTGGGACGCCTCGACCTCCTGGATGATGGCATCCAGAACCGCGTCGAGATCCTGGTCCAGAACGACCTGGCTGAGGTTGATGAAGCGGATCGATCCGTCCAGCTTGGCACTGTCGAAGAACGAGTACTGCTGCTGGTAGCGCAGCATCTTAATGGCGGGCTCGCCCAGGACGGAGAAGTACAGCGCGGGCCGTTCGGGAGTGGCGTTGGCGAACATGATCTGATGCGCCAGCGTGGTCTTGCCGCATCCGGGAGCGCCCGCGATGATGTTGAAGGAGAACTCGGGCAGGCCGCCGCCGAGAATTTCATCCAGGCCCGGCACCCCGGTGGGCACTTGCCGAATGGTCACTCGGCCGTTGCCGTTGCCGTGTCCATTTCCCTGATCTTGTTCGGGCGTACTCATGAGTGGGACTCCATTCGGGAATGCTCGCCATTCAGCGATGTGTCTGGCCATGCCGCGCGAACCAAATTCACCGTAAGTGGTTCGCCGATGAATGTCACGAGCAGTCCCAAAAGATGCGAGGTGATCGTGACAGCGGCCTCATCCTCAGTCGTCTGGTCCGCGACGACCTGCTCCAGCCCTTCCAGGCGACCGTCAGCGGCGATCTTGACGAATTTCAGCGCCGGGACATCGACCCTGGCCAGCACCAACGCCCTCCGCATCAGCGAGACAAAGCCGTCGGTGCCCGCAAACTTAATCAGAGCCAGCCGAAGTTTCTCCACCACGACCGCAGCTTCATCGATATGCGAACCCGAGGCGGTCTGGCACGCTGCCAGTAACCGCCGGGCCAAGTCCCGCATTGATGAAGACGACGAATCCACGCAGTTCACTTCACGGGGCATCGGAAAATGCGTAGAAGAGTTGCAGGATTGTATCTGATCGTGAAACCGGTAGATACAGTCGCCCAGCCCACCCACAGGGCGATGTGTGTGCGTCAAAAAAGTCGGCAGCCCAAAAAACAGTCGCCACTCCCCCCATTTGCTCTCGGCATCCGGAGGTGAACAATCAAACGCCAAGGTCGGGAGGAATGGAAACGCAGAGGGCGCTGAGGACGCAGAGTTCAGACGAGATGGATTTCTCTGCGTCCCCAGCGCCCTCTGCGTTTCCAATTTCCGTGGCGTAGGATCGAGTGCTCTCCTGTGCCACGGATTGCCAGACCCCGTGTTCCTCCGGTGTCTGGGATCTGTGATGAAACTCTGCCTACTTTTCTGATGCCCACACACAGGGCGATGTGTGTGCGTCAAAAAAGTCGGTGACGCCCCCAAGTGCCCTGGTGCGTGCGACGGGGAAGAAGAAGGCTCACGCAGAGGCGCAGAGTCCGCAGAGAGTTTTGCCCTTCCCCTCATTTCTCCCCACCTCTGCGCCTCTGCGTGAATCATTTCCGTCGTCGCGAGTTCGGCATCCCGCCTCTTGGGAATCTCGCCGGGACTCCGTGGTGAATTTCCAACAGATGCCTCGTTGGACAGGGCCACTGTTCCAGGGTGGCAGCACTGGTGAGGGCCCCTCCGAATCGTGGCCAGACTCAAGCGACAGGGCTGCGACAGCCCTCCCCATTCGCGCTCCCTGAGATTCGCGCGGAAAATCGGATTTCCGCGCGAATCTCAGGGAGCGCGAATGAGGAATTCAACGGGCCTCTCACGTACCACTGAAGAGACATCCCTGAGAAAGTGGCGCTGTCCAACGAGTGCCTCGTCCACGCGAACCCGGATAATTCATGAGTCTACCACGAAACACACGAAACACACGAAAGCCATAAGGTGGCGTTGAGGTCATCAAAAACACAGTGTCATTCGGTGTG
>JAYWFM010000153.1:0-29493 GCA_043778825.1 Planctomycetota bacterium
CGGCTCGCCTATTCTGGGGGTCAGCTGAGCGCACCAGATTCGCTTTCTCCCCGCAAACCCAAGCCCCCCAACTTCCGCCCGTTTCACCAGGCCACCCCAGCCCTTTCCCGCAACACGCACAAGATGAATGCCACATCGATCGCGGGGGAGAGGGGGCAGAACCTAGACACTCACCGACTGTTCTGTTGCACTCCACTCCGCGTCGTCACACACGACGCGGAGCGTCGTGCCACATTACTCCGCCACCGTGCTGTTCCCCGGCGCGGGAGACGCGGGAGTTGCGTACAGCGGCAGCGACCGCCGGGCTTCTCCCAGCAGGAACTCCACATCCATAAACGGTTCGGCCCCGATGTCGTGCCACAGCTCGCGGCCATCGGGAGCGATCAGGAACGTCCCGTGCAGCGGCTTGCCCTCGAAGTCATCGTGGCAGCGGTAGGTCTTGAACACCGACAGATCGTTGTTCGACACCAGCCGGAACGGGAACGTGCCCGTGTAGTTCTTGTGAGCGGCCAATAGGTCGGCGGGGCTGTCGGTGCTGATGCCGATGACCTCGATGCCCAGCTTGGCGAACTCGTCAGTCTGGGGCGCGAACTTGTGCAGTTGCTCGACGCAGTGCAGGCACCCGGCTCCCAGATAGAAGACGAGCACGACCGGCTTGCCGCGCAGCTCGGCCAGTGTCACCGGCTTGGATTCGTAATCGGTGAGCGACCACTCCGGAGCGGGGGACGGTTGCCACATGTACGGCCCGAGTGAGGCCAACTCCGGGCGGATGCCGGTGTCGTTTCGCGGCTCCAGCGGCAACCGCCAATCGGTGGGGAGTTGCAGTTCGGCTGCGATGGGAGCGAGTCGTTGAAACACCGGGGCGTCGAGGTCGATGGCCTCGGACAGTTTGCGAAGCTTCTCGAACTCGGCCTTGGCGTCGTCCTTCTTCCCGGCCTGCCACAGGATCGCCACGGCGTGGGCCAGCGGGATCGTCTCGTTCTTGTGCGAGCTGACATGGTCGCGAATCATCGTGACGGCCTTGTCAGTCTCTCCGGCGGCGAGATGCGTGCGTGCTTGGAGGGGGCGATCAACGCGGGTCGTGTTCTGGAGGGCAGCCTGGGCATCGGCATACGCGCGATGGGCCAGGTGGATCTGCGCTTCGAGGTCGCGGATCGCATTCCGCAACGGAGTCAGGCGGCCATTGAAGCCGTTGCCCGCGTTCTGGGCCGCCTTGTCGATCTCCTCGGCGGACTTCTTGGCGGTCGTCGCTTCCTCGCGGGCCTTGGTCTGGGCAGCCTTCTGCTCGACTTCGATCGCCTCTCGTTTGCGAATCAGTTGGGTGGTGTACTCACAGCCGCGTGCGAAATCGCCGGTCCCGAAGGCGGCCAGACCCAGGTACTGCAGCCGCTTATGCTTCTGGTCGTCGTTGGCCCCCTCTTCGAGGTGCGGATCATCGGCCAACTGGAGCAGCCGGTCCCAGTCCTCGAACGCGACCAGCGTCTCCAACAGCCGCGCCCGGCCAAACCCGGAAGAGCTGCCTCCATTGTCGGGCTTGTTCCACTTGGGATGGCGGGGGAGTTCGAGCATGTTGGTCGCCATCTCGCGGGCGGCGCGCTCATTGCCGATATGGATCAGGTTGCGGATCAGCCACTCGTTGTTGTGGGCGAAGTTATGGATCTGATCGGGCAGGACGCCGTACCGCATCATCTGGGCATAGTCGACGCGAGCCCCGGCTTCCTGCTGATAGGCGGCATCGTGGTAGCGGTTGAGCTTCGAGTAGATGTGCCCCGGCATGTGCCACATGTGGGCAATCCCCGGAGCCGCTTGACCACACTTCGAGGCCGAGTCGAGCGCCCGTTCGGACTTCTCGTAGTCCCACAGATGGATGATGTAGTGGTGACACGGGTGCAGCGGGTTCTTGTCGAGCACATCGTGCAGCAGGGCATCGACCGCGAAGTAGCTCACGATTGGCACGTTCTTGCTGCGGCTGTTCCACAGGTGCCAGCCGAGCAGGGCCTTGGCTTCGAGGTCATCGGGATGTTCGTGCAGAATCTTTTCGAAGTCGGCGGCCAGCTTCTCGCGGCGTTTCTTGTCGAAGTCTTTGTCCTTGTTGTCCTTCGGCTCCTCTTTGAGGAACGCTTCGAAGGCGTCGATGTACATCTTCTCGTGGGCCGAGACCTTGTCTTTCCGCTTCACCGCCTCCGCGATGAAGCCCCGCGCCCGCTTCGTGTTTTCGAGATTGGCCAGGGCCATCCCGAGGTATGCCGTCGCACAGTCCGGGTCGAGCTGGGCGGCCTGCCGAAACGAGCGTTCTGATTCGAAAAACCAGAACCCATGCAGTTGACCGATCCCCTGGTTGATGAAGGCTTGGACATCGGGGACTTGGCTGGCGACCGGGAGGTTGACGTTTCCGGTGTTCCCCATCAGTACGGCAGCATGGCGCGGGCCTTCGTCGAAGATTTCGCCGTGGGTCGAGTGACCGGGGGCCGGACCATTGGCGGCGGGTTGAACCTCAGCAGGCTTCATCTCAGTTTGGGCCAGGGCGGGTACTGAAATCAGGAGAAGAAAGCAGAAGAATGAACCACGGAGACACGGAGGCACGGAGGGGCATGCGGAGGCAAGACATGTCTGCCAAAGCGAGAATGCACAAAAGCGTAAACGGGAGATTCGCGTTTGCGTCGGGGCCGATGAAATCCCCTTTCCATCATGGCGACTGGGTGACGGATCATACGTTGAATTGTGAAGGATCGCTTCCTCTGGACCTTTCTTCCCCGTGCCTCCGTGTCTCCGTGGTGAAATTCCCCCCAGAGACGACCTGAATGCGAACGCACCATATGCCGGACGGGTAAATGCGCCCGTCCTACGGGAGAGGCTCGATGTATTGGACTGCGTCATCATGAACTTTCCCCCTGTAAAAACGAAACCGCCGCCAGGAGGCCACTGTCGCTCCCTGACGGCCGGTGTCGATTCGATCTTGATCAAGCCTACCCCAAAACCTCCGAAGTCTTCGGAGGTTTGCGGCAGAGCGCGGACTACTTGCTCTTGTCCGTCTTTTCCGGAGTCTTGGGGGCAACGGCCTTCTTCTCTACCGGTCCGAGCAGCTTGGCCAGCAGTTCCGGCAGATCCTTGCCCCGGCATTCCAGCGAGACGACCTTGCCCTCCTGGTCGATCAGGAAGCACGCCGGGATCCCACTAATGGAGTAACGTGCTGCGTTCTCGTTGCCCCAGCCCGAACCATCGTTCTGGTGCAGCTGAATCCACGGCAGCTTCTTTTCCTTCAGGAATGCTTCCAGTTCGGCACGGTCATCGTCGAGGCTGATGCCGACCACTTCGAATCCCTTGTCGTGATAGAGCTCGTACTGCTCCTGCACATTGGGAAGCTCGGCCAAGCATGGCCCGCACCATGTCGCCCAGAAGTCAATGAGTACGACCTTGCCCTTGAGTTCCTCGATCTTGAACTCCGTGCCATCGAGCTTCGTGCCGGCGATCTCGATCAGATTCCCCGGCAGGGTCAGACGCTTCGCTGTGCCTCGAAAGGAGGTCACGATCTTCGCGGCGTTGGGGCTGCCGTTGGCTTCGATGTACTTCGCAAAGAGGTTCATCGCCGCTGCGGCCTCTTCGTTTTCGCCCGCTTCGGCCAGCGTGTTTCCAGCCAGCAAGGCGAACTGGACTTCGTCTTCGGTCAGTTCGCCATCCTGGATGTCCTTGGCCAGTTCTTGAATCAGGGCTGCCCGCTCGGTTTTCTTGAGTGCGGCGATGTTTTGGACCTTCTCCCCCTTCAGGAACTGCTTGGCCATCTTCGCCACAGCGGGACGGGGATCCTCCAGTGATTTGGTCAGGAACTCCGAGCGCCGCTTCACGGCCTCTTCATCACCCACTCGCGGCAGGATGGACAAAATCTCGATCTTCATCCTCACGACCTGCAGAGCCATCTCCTCATCGAGTTCACGACCGAGGAGTTCATCGGCCACCTTTTCCAGCTTTTGAAAGTGCTCCAGATAGGCCTCTGGGGTACTAGCCTTCGGCTGTGCTCGGCTCAAGCGAGACAGGAACAGGCCCAGCAGCTTGGAATCGGTCCCTTCCGGAACGGCGAACGGGTCGGCGGGCTTCGTCGCGGGGGCTGGCTTTTCAGTGCCCTCTGCGGCAGGCTTTTCGGTGGCCGCGGGCTTGGGCTTCACCGGCGGAACCTTGTCTTCGGCCACCACGAAACCGCACGCACACCACGCCATGACTGCTACCGCAACCGCAGCCCCACCCATCCAGCGACGAACCATGAAAATCTCCTTGAATCCCCGACGCGACCGTGTGATCGACGAAGCGAGGTCTTCCGTCTTCCGAACCGGAAGACGTGTCGTGTCATTGAGGCACCCAGTCAGAGCCCGGTCTGCCCGACCACCCACTTCGTCCAGGGAACAGCTGCGCGACTCGGAACCCGACTGAAGTGAACAGCCAAGATTATACGCAGTCGCCGGAGAAAGGGATATCCGAGCGTTGATCCGTTGCAACGATTTTCCTCGGAGACGAGTGTCACCGGCACGAGTGCGAGACGCTCTTTGTGATTGTCGCTGGCCCACCCATTCACAGTCTCCCCATGATTTTGTTCTTCATAATTTTGTGAAGATATTCCTGTCCACTCCGGAAAGCCAGAGGGGACAAAATCATGAACATGCTGCTCGCGCCCGCTGCCACACATGGTCGGAGGCACTGTTTTTCAGTCGATTCGCCAAGTCTGCAAAGTGCGTCTCGCACTCCACCAGCACGGTCCTCAAACACCCATGAAAATGCCCCGGCGAGTCAAACCCGCCGGGGCATGCAGTTCAGGATTCAACACCTACCATTACCAGTCACCAACGAGTCCGCCATCGTTGATCCCGATCAGGCGTTCGAGGGTGCTGTCGATCACAGGGGTGCCTCCGTTGAAGTCGATGCTGTCACTGACGAACCTGACCGCACCGTCACCCAGCAGAACGTGAGCTCCGCCGGTGTGAGTGCTGCTGATCCCCTGACGATTCGGGATGGTCCCGGCCACGGTCGTGTACGGCTGATTGACGGCCCCCACCGGAGCAGCCAACGCATACACCAGACCATCGTCTGCACCGCCTTGTGGATCGAAAGTTCCTGCAGTGGTGGTTCCCACGGGCTGAGTGGAAAAGCCATCCTTGGTCGCATCGAGTCCGCCCGCAGTGTTGCGAATTCCCAGACTGACACCCGCGAAGATCGGGACCAGCTTGCTCGCCCAGGCACGTTCCGTGACTACGATGATGTTCGAAGTGCCGTCCGAGTTCAGGTTCTTGAAGCTGTTCTTGCTGTTGCGGAAGAAGAACCCGGTGGCACCAAAGCTCGCATTGGTCGCATCGCCCGATTTGTTGCGGGCCAGACCGCCGGAAGAGTTGTTCAGACCGACGTAGCTGCTGGGCGGCAACTGACGAACAGTCGTACCGTCCGTAATCCCACGGGCATTCGCCGTGGCGGTTCCCGGAGGATAGGCTCCGGTAAACGCCGCATCATTCAGCTGGTTCGTGGGATTCGAGGGGCAGGCAAATGCTGGCAGTGGGGTCTGCATCACCGTCAGGTTCGCAGGGATCGCCAGATTGGCGGAGAACGAGACGTTCCCGACCCGCAACTGGTTGTACAGAGGAGCCTGCTCCACCTGGGGCAGCAGCATTGCCATCCAGGAATAGTCCCCCTGTCCCGCAGCAGCCGAAGAGTCCACGTATCCCGGGGGGAAGACGTTGAACGATTCGTGGTAGTTGTGCAGTGCCAGACCAATCTGCTTGAGATTGTTCTTGCACGTCGAGCGACGGGCCGCTTCACGGGCCTGCTGCACAGCGGGGAGAAGCAGAGCGATCAACACCGCGATGATGGCGATGACGACCAACAGTTCAATCAACGTAAATCCGCGACGACGATTCAACAACATGGAATCCTCCAAATGGACAACGACACGGCTTTCGCCGGATGAACTGAAGCAACAAGAACGCCAACAAGTGCGGTCGCTTCAGATCGCCAAGATTTGGCCATAGATACAGTACCCTAGTGTTCGGATAAAGCAATGCCAGAATTCACGAAAATTTCACAGTTTGCGGCATCCGGTTGTTTCGGTCCGGCTTCTCCAGCAACAACTCGCATCAACGAACACGCGTGCGTGTTGTGCCGCAACCAACTGTCAGTGAATCACTTCCACCATCATCGCTGGAGCTGAATCGGCAGCATCTGCTTCACCACCAGCAAGTCAGTCCCCAGACGCGGGTCAAAGCTCCGCTCTCCGATGAATCCCATCGATTGGCCCACCACGCGCTCCAACTGGACACTTTGGTCCACTTGAAGAACCGCCAGCAGACGCCCATCGAGAGTCGAGATTCCATAACGACCGTTCGGAAGCCGCTTCACAATCCCAGCCCCGTTCAGTTGCGGCGTGATCGATGTCGGCTGAGACGGAACACTGCCTGCCATGTCATACGTCGTCGCCCCACGGGACGGACCGCTCGACACCTCCTGCACCAGGCTCGGCAGCACGCTGGGAGTCCCCAAGTCCACCGCCATCACCAGATCGGCCTGTGTCATCGGACCCTGTGCCGCCAGTTGCTGATCCCGCTGGGTCGTCTCGGACGAGAGCTGGGCGAAGCTACGGAATTCGGCGTGCAGCTTCCTTCGGGTTTCGAGGGCGGCGAGCCGTTGCTGGATCTGATGGGCCAGTGGGGGGGATGAAGCGGCCAGTCCCTCGTAGGACCGGACCAGTTCCTCGATCTCCCATTGCGAGGGATCGAGCTCGATCATGTCGGTGTAGTGGCGGTCGATCTCTCGCAGAGCCGCGCGGGGATCGTGGGCATCGGCGGGGGGGCGAGTCGTCGGTGGCAGCGCGATCGGTTCCGAATTCTCGGTGATCTCCGCTGTCCTGATGTCGGGAGCGGCGGACTCTTGTTCGGTGACATCGGCCAGCGGGTTCGAGTACGGGTCGCTCAGTGCCTCGCGCCGCAGAGATTCGTTGCGCGGCACCACAAAGTCCCCCTTCACCCAGCGGAACTCCCTCGCAGGGGGGACAATCTTGTAGACCTTGGTCGTCCCGGTCGAGTCTTGAAACAGATCCTCCGCCAGGATCTGGACTGCGTCGCCGGTCTGCAACACCCGCTGCCGCACGGAGTGATCGCTGGTCAGATCGCTACCGACCCACACGGGAGCGCCATCGACATCGCCTTCCGGCAAGGACACGGTCCCCATGCCGGGGGCGTCGATCTGAACATGTTCGGCGGAAATCCAACTGAAGCTGCCCTCCGGGGGGCTGACCATATACCACCCGCCCGGATCGTGACGGTGAACGGTGAGGACCGCCCCCTTCTCCAGGCGGGCTGTGGCGTAGTAGTTTTTCCCCTGGCCGCAGCGGAGGGTGACGTTATCCGCGCGGACGGTGGCCTCGTAGGGGAACTTCCGCGTCTCCGCCGACAGCGACGTGACGAGGGAGAGCCAGAATGCCAATGCAACAGCGTGGCGCTGCATGGTCGCCTCCGGGGGAGTGGGGGGTGAGGGAATCGAGGAGTGGGGAGTGACTGGCCGGAACGGTCGGTCAGGGGAACCAGAATCGGCTCCCGGTGGTGAGGAAGGGAGTGATATCCCAATCGCGATTTTGACTCAAGATCGATTGGCGAATTGCCGGGAGGGTCTACGGCGAACGGTGGGACATGGTGAGCGCATCCGAAAAGTCGGCAGAGTTTCACCACGGAGACACGGATCAATGCAGCTCTCGGAGGACTTTCCCCCCTTTGCCGGAGGACGAGGAAGATTTGACAGGATGAACAGGATCAACAGGATGCCGACACGCTGTATCAGAGGCAGAATTCATCCTGTCGATCCTGTTCATCCTGTCCAAACTTCCGATCCGTGCAGCAGACAGCCATCTCGAACGTCTCGTGTTCTCCGTACTGCAAACCATTCAAGTCTGCGTGTGCTGAAAGAATTTCTGAGCCCCAGCTCGTTCGAAGCCACCCACTTCTGTCGCCCACACAACGACAACTGCCACCCGCCGAGTCGCAGCCGCCGCAGTCAAGGCTCTGAAATCTGTGCAAATCTGTGGAATCTGTGTCCCAATCCTCCTCTTGGCGAGGCTCCTTCAGAGGGACAGTTCGTACACAGATTTCACAGATTCGCACAGATTTGATGCTCGGCCAATCACGCTGTTCGAGGAGGCGGAGGCGGGGGCCACACGACGAGTCCTCAGAGTCCGGCGTGCGGCAGATCACTTGGGTTGCGGCGATGCCGCGCTGCGGTGAATTTCCGACTGCTGTCGACTTTTGAGATGCACACACGGTGTGACATGCCGCACCGGCGGGCTTGATGTTCCGGGTTCCTCGCCCCCACAATAGATGTGACTCGTGACCAGAGGATCCTCTTCGTGATGCAACATCAGGCGACCATCGATCCCAGCCGACTGGACTGGCTCGCCCGGCGTGGGGGCGGGATCGTGCGGAGCATCGCCTGGATCGGGGTGGGCTTTCTGAGCGTGGGGCTGAGTGTTGTGAGCGCCCAGCCAGGCGGAATTCCCCGCGAGCGGGACACGCCGGGGAATGTCGTGCGGCGTCCGGGGATGGACCGCTACGATCTGCGGGCGGCCGAGGACGCGGGGCGTTCGGAGAAGCTCGCGCTGGTCCGCAAGTCCTTCGAGCGCCAGCGTTGGGACGAGGGAGTGCTGCAACTCCAGACGCTCCTCCACGATGAGCAGGACTCTCTCACCTTTGGAGAGGACCGCCACTGGCGACCCGTGTCGCAAGTCGTCGTGGACCTGATCCGTCAGTCCCCGCCGGACGCACTGCGGGCGTATGACGCCCGCTTTCGGGCCATCGCCGAGCGCGACCTGAAGCTCGCCCAGCAGTCGCGCGACCTCCCCAGTCTGTCGCGGGTCGCAAGGCGTTATCTCCTCACCACCGCCGGACAACTCGCCTGCCGGGAGCTGATCGATGCCGCCATCGACCAGGGGAACAGCGATGCCCTCGCGCAGCTCGTCCGCGACCTGTTGGGCGTCGACTCGCCTCTGCTGAAGAACGAGGACTGGCGCGGCCCGTTGCTGGACCTTCTCGCGGAGACCGGGCACCTGGGTCTCGTGAAGCAACTGGCCGAACAGGCGGGCGTCCCGGTCCAGACCGGGGCCACGGCCAGCCCCTGGAGCCTCGCTCGCTTCGGGGCAGGGCACCTGCCGATCATCGAGTGGACCACTCTGGGCGGCGGTCCCTCCGGACAAGCGGTCGCGCGCACTGAAGGCTCCTCGCTCCTGCCACGCTGGCGTGTGCCACTCGTCGCACAGCCCCAGGTCCGCCAACTCTTGCGAGAGCAGCTTCTCCACTTCGAGGACGACGGAGCGCTCGGTCTCTCTGTACTCTCCACAGTCGGAAGTGGGGAGGTGCTGGTCACCCGCACGCTCTCGAATTTGACAGCGGTGAATGCGCGCACGGGACAGACACTCTGGCAGTCCCGCGAATGGGCTCCACGGCCCGCTGTGGCCGACGAGCCACTGTTCAACCTCGACCCACCTCCCCTCGATTCCCCGAACCAGGATCGCGAGACTCCTTTTCTCGGTTACCGCATCCGTCAGCGGATGACGACCTGCGGAAGCCTGGGGACGCTGAGTGCCGATGCGCGGCATGTCTATTCTCTGGCCTACTTCCCCATCGAAGAGTCACCGCTGGAAAAAGTCGTGCAATCCGATTTTGAGAACGACGAGGGTGACTCCGCCTACCTGTATGCCCGCGAACTGCACACCGGTCGCATCCTGTGGAGAGCCGGCGGCCCCGCAGCGGAAGAGCCGCCCGGATTGCCCGCCGCCGGGGTGTTCTTCTTCGGCCCGCCAACACCCGATGGGGAGGAGCTGTTCGCGGTCGGCGAGCGGGACGGAGACCTCCTGTTGTTCTGTCTGGAAGCCGAGACCGGGCTGGTGCGCTGGGAGCAGTTGCTGGCAGCTGCGGGGCATCGGATTGAGGATGATGTGGCGAGAAAGTCCTGGGCCGCTCCGGTGGCGGTTCGCGGCTCGCTGGTCGTCTGCCCCACCACGACGGGTTGGTTGACCGTCGTCGACCGGGTGTCGCGGAAGATTCGATGGGCGGTGCGGATGGTGCCGCGTGCTCCATTCAATCCCGACTCACCAGACGAACGGTCGCCCTTTGACCATCAAAGCAGTGCCAGAACGAACCGGCAAGGCGGCCTCGATGAGCGCTGGCCCCCTCTCCAACCGATCCTGCTGCGAGACCGGGTCATTGTGGCCCCCATCGAGTTCCCTGATGAGTGGGGAGACGCACAGGCCAAGCTGCTCTGCTACGACCTGGATTCGGGAGACAAGCTGTGGGAGTTGGACAAGGAGGCACAGGTCGGCGTCGTGGGGGCGACGGAGGACTTGGTGTACCTGTTCGACCGTGTCTCGGTCCGCGCGGTGCAGACCTCGAATGGAGCCTCAGCGTGGACCTGCCCCATCGAGGAGCCGATCGCCGGGCGTCCGTTGCTGACTTCCTCGGGGATCGTGGTGCCGACACAGGCCGGGACGATGGTGCGGATCGACTCGACCAGTGGCCAGGTCATCGAGCGTCTGCGTGTCGGCGACGTTCCCATTCGGGAGCGGATGGTTGCCCGCCTGATGTCTCCGGACGACCCGCAGGCGTTGTCGCTGGGCAATCTGCTCTCGCTGGGAGGTCGGTTGATCTCGGTGTCGGCTCTGGACATGACGGCCTTCGAGTGGAAGTCCGATGAAGCCCGCTGGCAAGCCGAGGCTCCGACGCATGCCGACTCCGCCCTGCGCTGGGCACGGTCGCAGGCACTGCGCGGGCAGTTCGCCGACGCCGCCCACACACTACGCCAGTCGGAGTCACTCGCCGCGAACTCACCCGCTCCAGCCACCCGGCAGCGACAGACCCTGCTGGCCGTGCTGTTTCTTCAACTGGAAACCGAATTGCAGGGGGCGCGGCCTGCCGAAGGTCGGCTCGCTCGACTGACCGAGATGCAGACTCTCGCCACCTCTTCCGAAGATCGCGAGGCCGTCCAGCGACTGGGGGTCGAACTGGCCCTGCAAGCGGGGGAGTGGGACAGCGCCTGGTCGCAAATTCGCGAGGCGCTCCGTCAGCCACCGACATTCGCGGTCGAACTGGAGAACCACAGCGTCTGCCCCGAAGCCTGGCTGGCCGACCGCATCTTGCGACTCGCACAGATCCCCGACCGGGCCCGCGGTGACGCCCTGCGAGCGGCCATCCGCGAGGAGTTTCAATCGCTCTGGGCCGCAGCGGCCAAAGACCGCGCGGGTCGGGAGCGATTGCTCCGCGTGTTTGCGGAAACGCCGTTCGTCGACCGGGCCGAGTTCGAGTTGCTTCAGACGGATGATGCTCCCCGTAGCGTGGGCTTTAGCCCACGTTTCCTGGAGGACAACGCTCTCGCGTGGGCTGAAGCCCACGCTACGGGAGACGACCCCACCGCGCTGACACGGTTGCAGGCTCTCACCCACTCGCGCGATCACGCGACGGCGGACCTGGCCACACTCCAGCTCATCGAGCGACTGGCGACGCCCGACTGGGTGGGCGAGGCCCGTCGCCGCCTCGCACTCTGGCCCCCCGCAGCCGATTGGCCGGAGGAACTCCGTACCGCACGCCAGAAGATCGAGAAGAAACTCAGCGGGATCGCCGATGTCCCTCGAGTGCCCCATCCCAGTTGGCTCGGCCAGACGATCGATGTCCAGCGGCGTGTCGAGGAGTCGGAATCGGAGGACACCGAACTCCCCTTGCTGTGGATCGGCGAGCCCTGCGAGGCCCTGGAGAACTTCCACTATCGCTACGACGACACGTTGCAATGCGTAACCATCGAGCGGGCGGATGGGTCGCGGTATGGCGAGTTGCTGCTGGCCTCGAACGCGGAAGACCAGAACAGCAAGTACGGCCCCGTCCTGTATGGCTCGGGGCTGAACATCTATGTGGTACATGGGGGGGGGATCCACGCGTTCTCGGTTCCGGAGAAGCGACTGCTGTGGCAGAGACAGACGGAGTCGGATTCGGGGAACGACCGCGTCTACAACGGGGACGAACGTTACCGGTGGCAGTTGCATCCACCGCATTCTTCCAATACCGAACATGCCAGAGTCGTGAACTCGCTGACCGCGTTCGAGGTGGCCACCCCACGGCAGTTGGTGACGCGAACACGTCGCGGGATCGAGGTTCTCGACGCGATCGACGGACATGTCCTGTGGTCGCTGCCGCGCTGCCCCTCCACCACGGTGCGGTGTGATGCGGATCGACTCTACCGCCTGCATGGCAAGCATTCGGCGGCCTACTCGATCCGCTCGGGGCGACCGCTCGTGGCCCCGGACCTCTTCGAATTCGAGGAGTCGTTGACTCCGCTCGACATGCACGGCCTGACCACCCTCCGCCAGCTACCCGGTGATGGCTTGACCTGGACTCTCGAACATTTCCGGGGGCAACCCGAACGGATCGCGGGCCGCACTGACAGTGAACGGGATCGCTGGGATGAGCAGGATCTGTTGCATCTCGAATCGGTCTGGACCCAGACAGTCGCTGCGGATGATCTGCTGGGAGCCGGACCTCCGGGACAATGCGTCTGGATCGAGAAATCGGGAGCAGTCCGGCTCATCGAGTGGGCCACCGGACGCCTGCAAGAGTTGGGAACGGCGGTGATGAACAATGAACTGATCCAGGCCGCTCGCACTCGCAATGAGGAGGTGCAGGTCTTCGCCCGCTGGGACCGCTCCCAACTGGTGATCGCCACGAACCTCCCCGAAAATCAGGGAGATGTCGATTGCTCGTTCATTCCGGTGCATGGGGTGTTGTCGGTCCACTCGCGAGATCGATCTCAACCCGATTGGCACGCCTCCACGAAGGGCTTGCTGCTGACCCAGTCCCTGGACCGTTCTCCGTTTCTGCCGATCCTCCACCTGGAGGATTTGGGGGTGAAGGACATCAACGCCCAGCGACTGCATCTCATGCTGCTCGACAAGCAGACGGGAAAGGTGGCCCATGAACTCAAGACCCCGACATTGGGGATCGGAGCCTCGGGCTGCCAGTATGAGCCGCATCTGCAGCGTCTGAGCCTGTCCCTGCCCGTGGAACGCATTCGTCTTCAGCCCCGCGCGGTGCCACCGCCGTAGGGGGCAGATTCCGTGAGCGGCACGGCGCTAGCCGCCGGTTCCGCGAACCGCTGCCAGACAGAAGAACCGGTGGCGAGCGCCCCCATCGCACTGACATTGTCGCCTTTTGCTCCGCAAAAGGACGCTCTTTTGCGGAGCAAAAGGCGACAAAGAGCGCCATGCCGCACACGCCCCGATGGGCCATGTGCCAGAGACGCCCGCGCCGAGTATAGTGCCCCACGTGTTGGCGAACGTCATCACTCTCCACTCCCCACGTTCTGGCGAACGTGGCTACAGGCCCGCCCTCCCCCATGGATGTCCATCTGGTCTTCACTCCCGTCTGGTCCTGGCCGCTGGTGGTACTCGCCGCCAGCGGGCTGTATGGGCTGGTGTTGTGGACCTATCCACCCCGCATTCGGGCGTTTTCGGCTGGCAAGCGACGGTTGCTGCTCGGGCTCAGACTGCTGGGGGCCACGGTGCTGCTGTTCGCCATGCTGCGGCCCGCCCTGGAGTTCAGCGAGATCGACGAGCGCGGGGCGCAGTTGGTGTTCCTGACCGACCAGAGCCGCAGCATGAACACCCCCGATGGACCGGCGGGGACAACGCGGCGGCAGCAGCTCTTGAAGACTCTCGAAGAGATCGCCCCCTCACTGAAATCTCTCGGGGAGAAGGTCGACATCCGGTTCATCGAGTTCGCCGAGACCTCGACAGCGGTCGAGAAACTCGACCCCGCCAGTGACGGACGCTTTACCGCCATCGGCCTGGCGCTCGATGAACTCCGCAAGGAGGACCAGGCGAAACGCCTGGCCGCTGTGTTCCTGCTCAGCGACGGAGCCCAGCGGGCCAGCGGGGAGGCCAACATCGACCCCCGCGCCGCCGCCCGCCGATTCGCCACGCAGAAGTCGGTCCCGATCCACACCGTCCCGTTCGGCACCGCGGAGATCACCACCGCCGGGATGGACCTGGGAGTCGAAGATCTGCTGGTCAACTCGTCGACGTTCGAACGCAAGATCGAGGTCGTGAAGGCCAAGGTTCGAATGGTCGGGGCCGCCGGTCGCAAGGTCAGGGTGCGGCTGCTGATCGAGGACCGCAGCGGCAAGACCATCGGACAGCCGGGCGTGTGGCAGGAACTCCCGTTCTCGACACAGACCAAGACCTCGCAGTTTCTGGAAACGAACGAGAACGCGATCGTCCTTCCGGTGACACTGTCGTTCATCGCCCTGCTTCCCGGGGAGTACAAGTTCGCTCTCGAAGTCGAGCCGCAACCCGGCGAGGTCAAGACGACCAACAACCGGCTGGAGACGCTCATCACCGTCACCAAGGGCGGCATGCGCGTGGCCTACTTCGATGTCGCGTCTCACGTGGAACAGAAGTTCATTCGGCGGCTCAATGAAACGGCCCGCATCCAACTGGACATGTTCTTTGTCTCGCCGAACTCCGCCCGTCGCCCGTCCGAGATCGACGCGAAACTGTTTGAGCGGGGGCGGTACGATGTGTACATTCTGGGGGATGTCCCAGTGTCGGCCTTCCGCTCGAAGGGCATCAACCTGCTCGATGATCTCGCCGACCGGGTCGGCCAGGACGGAGCCGGTTTGTGCCTGCTCGGAGGTCAGCACAACTACAGCACCGGCGGCTATGGAGCGACTCGGCTGGGCGAACTCTTTCCCGTCAAGCTGGATGGCAAGGTCATGCCGCCGGGACAGATCGACCCCTTGCAACAGTGGAAACAAAAGATCCAGATGTTGCCGACGCCCGAGGGGGAGAGCCACTTCCTGATGGTGCTTGACCCGACGGGAAATGAGCGGGCGTGGCGCTCGCTGCCGCCGATGAACGGAGCCAACAAACTGGTCCCCAAGCACGGGGCCGTCGGCATCCTGGCCGAGTCCGCCGAAGGATTCCCACTGCTGCTGGCAACCGATGTGGGCCGCTCGCGTGTGGCAGCGCTGGCCGTCGATGAGACTTGGTCATGGCATCTGCACGGACGCGGGGAGGCCCACCAGAAATTCTGGCAGCAGATGCTGCTCTGGCTGGCTCACAAGGAGCAGGACGGCGATCAACCACTGTGGGTCAAGGTCGACCCGCGCAACTTTTCTCCGGGAGCCAAAGTCCCGATCCAGCTGGGCCTCCGCGATGACAAGAAGCAACCCGTCGAGAACGCCGAATACCAGGTCGAGATCATCCGCCCCGATGGCACCCAGGCCACCGTCACCCCCCAGAAGCAACCCGGCGGGGCCTCTGCCGATTTCACCGAGACCACGCTGCCCGGAGACTACTGGGTCTCCGTGCGGGCCACTGTCAGCGGCAAGTCCACCGGCCTCCCCACCACCACCCGCTTCATCGTCGAGGCCCGCGACCCCGAACTCGACAACCCCGCAGCGGACCCCGATCTGATGGCCGAGATCGCCGCCCTGACCGGAGCGAGCGTGGTGCAGCCGGAAAAGCTGGGGACGTTCCTGGACGATTTACTGAAGTCGGGGATCAGCACCGAACTGACTCGCAACCGGATGGTCAACCTGTGGGACAACTGGCCGCTGCTCCTGGTCTTCGCCAGCGTGATGACGCTGGAGTGGTTTGTGCGGAAGAGAAACGGGTTGGTGTAGGGGGGGGGGAGGAAGGTTGATGGTTGATGGTTTATGGTTGATGGTTTATCGGAAGAGGTTAAGCGTTGAGACAACCTCTTAGTGAGTGGGGGGGGAAATGGGCTCCCCGCCACTGGGGCTTGTCGTGAACCCTGCGTCGACCCGGCGTGTCGAAATCTCGGTGAGATCGGTGTCCGCTTGCATGCGGAATGGTGTCGTGTATACTCCGCCCTTCCCTCGCCGGGGGCGAGTGCCGCTAGCGTGGCTCAATGGCAGAGCTCCGGTTTTGTAAACCGGCGGTTGTGGGTTCGACTCCCACCGCTAGCTCTGTCCTTAAGCCCGTGATGGCACTGTCTTTACGGCAAGGGAACGATGGGGGTGTGCCCGAGCGGCCAATGGGGCCAGACTGTAAATCTGGTGGCAATGCCTTCACAGGTTCGAATCCTGTCGCCCCCACTCGGTTCGCCGCGTGGATGCGTCCACGTTGCAGAAGTTGCGTGCAAGCAGATGCCTTCCTGGATGTTTTCGGACAGCAATGTCCGCTGACAAAACGGGAAGAGGAGCGAGGAACCGGCTCCCAGGCCGGTGTGAGATCGGCTGGCTCAGGACAGCCGGTTCGAGATCGCGGGTGTAGCTCAATGGTAGAGTTCCAGCCTTCCAAGCTGGCCACGTGGGTTCGATTCCCATCACCCGCTCTGAGTTGCATTCGGTGTTGCGTTCGGTGTCGCGTTTCTGGGATCCGCTGCTGTAGCTCAGT
The DNA here is from genome assembly GCA_043778825.1 of Planctomycetota bacterium. Classification (GTDB taxonomy): domain Bacteria; phylum Planctomycetota; class Planctomycetia; order Planctomycetales; family Planctomycetaceae; genus TH-plancto1. The sequence continues at coordinate 16,418 of JAYWFM010000153.1, forward strand.
TGGTAGAGTGCGTCCTTGGTAAGGACGAGGTCCTGGGTTCGAATCCCAGCAGTAGCTTACCGGTGTGTTGCCGGTGAGAAGAGGTCGGTGGAGGCGGGTGCCTCCGCGACGGGCTTGCTCAGCATGATTGCTGCGGGCTCGTCGATGGATTGAAACGGTGGCAACCCCGTCGGGTTGCGGGATCCCGCAGTCGGAAAACTCTCAAGGGGGTTCGGAGCACGAGTTATGGCCAAGGAAATCTTTAATCGCACAAAGCCGCACGTCAACGTGGGCACCATCGGTCACATTGACCACGGCAAGACAACCACCACAGCTGCCCTGCTCGCGGTTCAGGCCACCAAGGGGCTGGCCAAGTTCAAGTCGTATGCGGATATCGCCAAGGGCGGTACTGTGCGTGACGCCACCAAGACCGTGACCATCGCCGTGTCGCACGTGGAGTACGAGTCCCCGACTCGCCACTACGCCCACATCGACTGCCCCGGCCACGCCGACTATATCAAGAACATGATCACCGGGGCCGCCCAGATGGACGGCGCGATCCTGGTGGTGTCGGCTGCGGACGGCCCGATGCCCCAGACTCGCGAGCATATCCTCCTGGCCCGCCAGGTGAACGTGCCGTGCCTGGTGTGCTACCTGAACAAGGTCGACCTCGTCGACGATCCGGAACTGCTCGAACTGGTCGAGATGGAAATCCGCGACCTGCTGAACAAGTACGGCTATCCCGGCGATACCGTGGCGATCGTGCGGGGCAACTCCAAGGCAGCTCTCGACAATCCCAAGGATCCCGTGGCCTCCCAGTGCATCACCGATCTGGTGGCCGCGCTGGACAAGGACATTCTGGAGCCGACTCGCGAGCAGGACAAGCCGTTCCTGATGGCTGTGGAAGACGTGTTCTCGATCGATGGTCGCGGGACCGTGGTCACGGGCCGTATCGAGCGGGGACTGGTGAAGGTCGGCGAAAAGATTCAGATCGTCGGTCTGCGTGACACTCAGGAAACGACTGTCACCGGCGTTGAAATGTTCAACAAGACGCTGGATCAGGGGATCGCGGGCGACAACGTTGGTCTGCTGCTGCGAGGCACGTCGAAGGACGATGTCGAACGCGGTCAGGTGCTCTGTGCGGGCAATTCGATCAAGCCGCACATGCACTTCGAATGCGAAGTGTACGTCCTGAAGGCGGAAGAAGGCGGACGCAAGACGCCGTTCTTCAACGGCTACCGTCCTCAGTTCTACTTCCGCACGACCGACGTGACCGGCGGCGTCAAACTGCTGAACGGCGCAGAAATGTGCATGCCCGGCGACAACGTCAAGCTGGAAGTCGAGCTTCAGAAGGTGATCGCCATGGACCAGGGCAGCCGCTTCGCGATTCGCGAAGGGGGCCGTACGGTCGGTTCCGGTGTCGTGACCAAGATCCTCGATACCAAGATCGTCAAGTAGTTTGTCAATCGCAGACTCAACCGCCCGACTCGCTGCGAGCCGGGCGGTTCTGTGTTTTGAAGGGGAGTGCCTGCTGTGCGCGAATACGTCTGGTTGGAAAGCACGGAGTCCGGGAGCCGCAACTACCGCACGCCGAAGGAAACTCGGGGGACCGAGCGTTTGGAGCTGCGTAAGTACGACAAGACTCTGCGCAAGCATGTGGCCCACAAGGAAACCCGCAAGAAGTAGCCGATTCGTGCGTGGGTTGATATACTCATCCCGCGCCGGAGCGAGTCACTCGCCGCGGCCCTGTGGGGCCCGGTGATACACGGGCGTAGCTCAATTGGCAGAGCAGCGGATTCCAAATCCGCAGGTTGAAGGTTCGAGTCCTTCCGCCCGTGCTCGGAGTCAGGTAAATTGTACCTGGCAGAGGGTACGGACGCGTCACAGTTCACTTTCGTCACACACGATTTCGGCTTGGAAGCGACATGTCGACGGCAGCGGAAGATCCCTCGCTTCTCTCCACCTTGGCCTCCACTAAGGTGTATAAGCGTACTCAAGGCCGCATGGTTCGGCAGGTCACACTGGCGGTCCTCCTGGCAGGGGTGTTGCTGGGTTGCTACCGCATGTCGGAGGACTACCTCCAGGAATCCAGCAATCTGCTGAAGCTGGGGGTGCCCGCCCTCCTCTTCGGTCTCGGGGCGTGGGGCGTGTACCGTCTGACGCATTGGCCAAAGTTCGCGGACTTCCTGGTGCAGGTCCAGGGCGAACTCGACAAGGTCAACTGGGCCACCTGGGAGTATCTGGTCCGGGCCACCGGAGTGGTGCTGGTCACGATGGTGATTGCCGCAGCTTTCCTGTGGGTGTGCGACTTTGCCTGGATCAATCTGTTTGAATTCATTGGATTCTTGCGAGCCACGAAGAGTTAGGTTCAAAAAACAAGTTGCGGTCACTTGCATCTTGACAGAGTTTCGCCGAACATATTCGCCCCTCCTATGACTACTGAACTGCCCAGCACTGACACAGCTCCCGCGACTGGTGACATCCAGAGCGACATGTTGTGGTACGTCCTTAAGGTTCAGAGTAATCGCGAGAAGTCGATTCGCGATTCTCTGTTGCGACGAATCAAGATGGAAGGCCTGGAGGCCGACTTCGGCGATGTGGTGATCCCGACTGAAAAGATCGTGGAGACCAAGGGCGGGAAGCGAAAAGTTCGCGAGCAGAAGCTGTTCCCTGGATATATGATGATCCAGATGCGGCTGACGGACGAGACGTGGTACGTCGTGCTGGGGACCAGCGGAGTCGGTGACTTCACCGGAGCCGGTGGTAAGCCGATGCCGATGCCTGAATCGGAGGTCAAGCGACTTCTAAACCAGGAGACGGTCACCGAAGAGGTCGCGGAAGGCGAGCATCCGACCACGACCGTGAAGGGCAAGGAAGCCACACCGCTCATCCGGTTCAGCGTTTCCGTGGGTGATGGCGTGAAGGTGAAGGAAGGTCCATTTGAGAACTTCGAAGGACAGGTCCATTCGCTGGATGACCACACGGGCAAAATCAAGGTCATGATTGAGATTTTCGGTCGGTCGACCGAAGTCGAACTCGAGCACTGGCAGGTTGAGAAGGTCTGAGACTGAACGCACATCCGCCTTGGAAGCATGAGTGTTTTCAAGGCGCTTTCTATTTGGATGGTTTCGATGGCGAAGAGTGTCGTCACACAAGTCAAGGTTCAGATTCCTGGGGGACAGGCCACGCCTGCGCCTCCCGTCGGAACCTCGCTGGGGCCTCACGGGGTCAACATCGGTCAGTTCGTGAAGCAATTCAACGACCGGACCAAGGATCTCAACGGGATGATCGTCCCGGCCCTGATCACGATCTACAGCGATCGCTCATTTGAGTTCGTGCTCAAGAGCCCCCCAGCTGCCGTACTGCTCAAGAAGGCCGCGGGAATTGCCAAGGGGGCCGTGAATGCCCGCACGGACAAGGTCGGTCGCGTGACCATGGCGCAAGTCATGGAAATCGCCAAGGCCAAGCAGGCCGACATGAACTCCTCCGGGATGGCCGAAGCGTGTCGGGTGATCGCTGGCACGGCCCGCAGCATGGGCATCGAAGTCGTCGACTAACGAGCATCTCTCCATCCGTCCCCCCTGTTGATCCATCGAATCATTCGCCCGTAAAGGCCGTATCATGTGGTTGTCCAAGCGGCAAAAAGTGTTGACTGAACGTGCCAGCAAGCTCGGCGTCCTGAGCGTTGCGGATGCCGTCACGGCCCTCAAGAAGTTCGATGTGGATTTGCCGAAGGGGGTGAAGCCCTGCAAGTTCGATCAATCGGTGGCCCTGGCCATGCGTTTGGGGATCGATCCCAAGCAGGCCGATCAGATTGTGCGTGGTTCGATCGTCCTCCCGCACGGGATTGGCAAGTCGAAGAACGTACTGGTCTTCTGCCAAGGGCCGAACGTCGACATCGCCCTCAAGGCCGGGGCCGCACATGCCGGTGGCAAGGAACTGGCCGACAAGATCAAGGAAGGCTGGACCGACTTCGATGTGGCCATCGCCACGCCGGACATGATGGGCGTCGTCGGTCCGCTGGGTCGCATTCTGGGACCTCGCGGGTTGATGCCCTCGCCGCGAGCGGGCACCGTAACGCAGGACGTGGCCAATGCCGTCCGCGAGTACAAGGCGGGCAAGGTCGAGTTCCGCAACGACGATTACGGCATCGTTCACTGCCTTGTCGGCAAGCTGTCGTTCTCCGATCAACAGCTCGCTGAGAACGTCGAAGCGATGCTTCAGATGATTCGTAATCTGAAGCCGAATTCATCCAAGGGGCAGTACATCCGCAGCGTGACCGTGGCTGGGACACAGAGTCCCGGCGTGCGGATCGTCGCTTCGATGTAAGGCGAGAAGCAACGCTGGGGTCGAGTCTCACTGCACGGTGAGCATGGAACATTTAGGCAATCGCCGAGCCGGGACGACGCAAGTCGGCCAGAGAATCTTGGATTCTGTACCGGGTTGGTGAATGCAGGTTGGCGGACACAGGTGACGTATGAGCAAAGTGGTCAAACGACTGATGATTGATACGATCTGCGCCGAACTGGGCGGGGCTCGTGATCTGCTGGTGCTCAACACATCCAAGCTGGGATCCGTGAAGGACGGCGCGTTACGTACGACCTTGCGGAAGAAGGGGATCAAGATTCTGCAGGTCAAGAACACGCTGGTGCGTGTCGCTCTGCGGGAGACGGGTGCCGGTAGCGTCGATTCCCTGTTGACCGGTCCGACCGTGGTGGTCTGGGGCGGTGAAGATGTCGTGGCATTGTCGCGCGAGATTGTCAAGATCGCGGGCGAGTACAAGGCCATTGAGATCCGTGGCGGGACAGTGGACGGGCAATTCCTGACAGCTGAGGGGGTCGCAGACCTCAGTAAGAGTATGGGGCGTCCGGAACTGCTGGCCAAGATCGCCGGTCTGATTCTGTCGCCGGGAGCTCGCCTGGCGGGTGCCTTGCTGGGAGCCGGTGGCGTCTTGGCGGGTCAGCTCAAGACGATCACCGAGAAGGAAGAAGCCCCCGCAGCGGATGCTCAGCCCGCCTCGGACGAACAACCCGCAGTCTAGCTCAATGAACCTCCCCAGCGTGTGCGGGGTCTGGAACAACGTTTCGTGTGTCTTGGCAGCCCTTGTGAACTTCAGGCGGCTGCCTGATTTCTGGAGAACTTTCCGATGTCCGCAACCCGTGAATTCGATTCGACCACCAAGGACCTTGGTGACAAGATTGTTGGTCTGACCCTGCTGCAGGCGAAGGCTTTGGCCGACTACCTCGAAGAAGTCCACGGCATCAAGCCGGCGGCAGGTGCCGCTGTGGCCGTCGCGGCAGGCCCCGCAGCTCCGGCTGCCGTGGTCGAAGCTCAGACCGAGTTTGAAGTCGTTCTGGCTTCTTACGGCGAGAAGAAGCTGGAAGTCATCAAGGTGATCCGCACGATCACCGGTCTGGGGCTGAAGGAAGCCAAGGACTTGGTCGAAGGCGCTCCGAAGACGGTCAAGACCGGTATTTCGAAGGAAGATGCCGACAAGATCAAGACCGAACTGACCGCTGCCGGTGCCACCGTCACGATCAAGTAGTTTGGAATCTTGCGAGGCTTGGCATCAAAGTTCTGCCAAAACTCCTCTTGACTTGACGTTGACGACTCCAACACCGATACTCATGAGTTCGTGTTGGGTGGTGAGATTCGCGAAACGCAATCCACGAGAGGTGTCGCCTGCCCCGCGACACCTTTCGTGTTGTTTCGCTTTCTTTGCCGCGAGGTCGTGGCTGATGGCTCCCTGCGTGCCATGAGTTGTCTTCTGTCGCAGATTCTCTCGGTGCGAGCGGTGACCCGCTGCTGGCATCACATTTGGGAGTGTGGCTCCTTGCGACTCTTTCATTCGATGACGTGTTTCGCTTCTTGCTCATTGTCGGCGCGCGTCTCGAGGTTACACCACAGTCTTTGCCTGTGTGTTTGCATTTCCGGCTCGCCAACGAATGGCTTGAGCTGATTGGGTCCGCGTCGATGGGGATTCGCGGACGGCTTGGACACTCGCTTTCCGTGAATCATGTGGTTTGTCCGCCAGCAGCCTTGTGAGGATTTGACATGCCGGTTCCTTCTAATCGCTACATCAAGGCCGAGACGGTGCGCAATTTCGGCACCCTGCAGGGGTCGTTCGATCTTTCGGACCTGACTCAGATCCAAACGGAATCGTACGCCCGCTTCCTGCAACTGGATCGTCGTCCAGATCAGCGGCGGGGTCAAGGTCTGGAAGAGATTCTGCGCGAAGTCTTCCCGGTCGTCAGCAACGATCAGCAGTTTCGGCTGGAGTACGTCAGGTACGAACTCGGTAAGCCGCGCTACACGCCGACCGAATGCCGTCAGTTGCGACTGACCTATGGCATGCCGTTCCGGATTTGGCTGCGATTGGTCAAGGAGCAGCCGATCGAGGAGGAAGTCTACCTGGGTGACATTCCGATCATGCTGGGTGGCGGCGAGTTCATCGTCAATGGGGCCGAACGCTGCGTGGTCTCCCAGTTGCACCGTTCGCCGGGCGTCGACTTCGTCAAGTCGGAAGAGCCGGGCGAGCGACGGACCTATTCCTGCCGTGTGATTCCCGAGCGTGGCAGTTGGATCGAGTTCGTGGTCAGCAAGAAGGAAACGCTCGGCGTCCGCATCGACCAAAGCGGTCGCTTCTCCGCAGTGACGCTGCTGCGGGCGATGGATCCTCTGTACACATCGAGCCACTCGCTGCTTAAGTTGTTCTATGACGTAGAGACCGCCAAGGTCGCCAAGGTCGGAGCCGAGGGACTGGTCGGCAAGTGGGCTGCGGATGACATCGTCTACTCCAGCGGAGATCGCCTGGGCGAGATCATCGTCGAATGCGGCCACCGCATCACCAAGTCGAATGCCGCCGAGATCGTCGAAGCCGGAATCAAGACGGCGGAGATTATCTCCAAAGTCGAAGATCCGATGATCATCAACAGCGTCCTGGAGGACTCGACCAGCAGCCACGAAGAGGCCCTGCTGAAGATCTATCAGCGGCTGCGTCCTGGCAACCCTCCTCAGTTGGAAAAGGCCACCGACCTGTTCCGCGAGAAGTTCTTCGATGTGAACCGCTACCGTCTGGGTCGCGTCGGTCGGTTCCGCATCAACCGCAAGTTCGGCCAGGACATCCCCGATGACGAGATGACCCTGCGGGCTGAGGACTTCATCAACTCGATTCGCTATCTGATCAAGCTGCGAGTCGGCGATCAGAGTGCCCATGTGGACGACATCGACAACCTCGGGAATCGTCGTCTGCGGACGATCGACGAGTTGGCGATGGAAGAAATCCGCAAGGGGTTCCTGAAGCTGCGGCGGACGGTGTCCGAGCGGATGGCGATGAAAGACGTGCAGGAGATGAGCCCGCGTTCACTCATCAACCCCAAGAGTGTTTCGGCGGCGATCGAATACTTCTTCGGTCGCAGCGAACTGTCTCAGGTGGTCGACCAGACCAACCCGCTGTCGATGCTGACGCACGAACGGCGTCTGTCGGCCCTCGGACCGGGCGGCCTCAACCGCAAGCGTGCGGGCTTCGAAGTCCGCGACGTACACATCTCGCACTACGGCCGCATCTGTCCGATTGAGACGCCCGAAGGCACGAACATCGGCCTGATTTCGAGCCTCAGTATCTATGCCAAGGTCGACGCCTACGGCTTCCTGATCTCTCCGTACCGCAAGGTTCACCACGGCAAGATCGGCGAAGAGGTCGAGTGGCTGCGCGCCGACGAAGAGGCCAACGTGATGGTGGCCCCGGCGGACACGAACGTCGTGAAGGGCAAGATTGTCGATGAACGCTGCCTGGCGCGTTGGCACAACGATGTGCATTGGGTCGAGTCAAAGGCCATTCAGTACATCGACGTGGCTCCGGCCCAGATGGTGGGGATCTCGGCGGCACTGATTCCGTTCCTCGAACACGACGACGCCAACCGCGCCCTGATGGGTTCGAACATGCAGCGGCAGGGTGTGCCTCTGCTGATTACCGAGCCACCGCTCGTCGGCACTGGGATGGAAGACGAAGTGCCGAAGTACTCGGGGATGACCCCGCGTGCTGATCGGGCGGGCAAGGTGACCTATGTCGACGCCGATCGCATTGAGATCGACGGCAAGAAGTACCCGATGCGGAAGTTCACGGGTCTCAACGAGCGGACCTGCCTGAACCAGAAGCCACTGGTCCGCATGGGCCAGCGCGTCAAGAAGGGCGAAATCCTCGCCGACACCGCAGCCACCCGCGATGGCATCCTGTCTCTGGGACGGAACGTCATGGTGGCCTTCATGTCGTGGGAAGGGTACAACTTCGAAGATGCAATCATCCTCTCGGAACGTCTGGTCAAGGACGACGTGTATACGTCGATTCACATCGACGAGTTCGACGTGGAAATCCGCGAGACCAAGCTCGGTCGCGAAGAGTTCACCCGCGACATCCCGAACGTCAGCGAGAAGGCCCTGCGGCACCTCGATGAGAGCGGCATCGTGCATGTCGGCACCCGTGTCCGTCCGGGAGACATCCTGGTCGGCAAGGTCACGCCGAAGGCCAAGGCGGAATTGACCCCGGAAGAAAAGCTGCTGCACGCAATCTTCGGCAAGGCCGGGGAAGACGTGAAGAATGAGTCGCTGGAAGTCCCCAGCGGCATCGAGGGGATCGTCATCCACACCGAGAAGTTCTCGCGGCGGATGAGCCTTAACGAACTGGAAAAGAAGAAGTTCGACGTCGACCTGAAAGCGGTCGAGCAGAGCGGCCAGAAGCGCGTCGCGGACAAGCTCCTCGAATTCGTGGCCGAGCTCGACGGCGTGTTGGGCAAGCATGTCAGCGACGACGATGGTCGCGAACTGCGTTCGATCGACGACCCGAAGTTCCTCTCCGAATTCGCTCGCAAGTTCGAAGCCTACTTCGAAACCATCGACATCCGCAGCCCGCAGAAGCAGGCCGACGCCCGCAAGCTGTTCAAGGACAGCTGGCCGCTCGTGATCGATGTGATCGACGACGCGGAACTGAAGCTGAACAGCATGAAGCGCGGCGACGAGTTGCCAAACGGCGTGCTGCAGATGGTCAAGGTCTACGTCTCGTCCAAGCGACAGATTTCTGTCGGGGACAAGATGGCCGGTCGCCACGGGAACAAGGGGGTGATCTCCAAGATCCTGCCGATCGAAGACATGCCGTACCTGCCCGATGGCACGCCGGTCGACATCGTCCTCAATCCGCTGGGCGTGCCCAGCCGCATGAACGTGGGTCAGATTTTGGAGACCCACCTCGGCTGGGCAGCCGCCAAGATGGGCTACCGGGCGATCTGTCCGGTGTTCGACGGAGCCGCCGAAGAAGAGATTCGGGCCTGCCTGCGAGAAGCCGGACTCCCCGAAGAAGGCAAGATGCAGTTGTACGATGGTCGCACCGGCGAACTGATGGAGCAGAAGACGACCGTCGGCATCATCTACATGCTCAAGCTGCACCACCTGGTGGATGACAAGGTGCATGCCCGTGCCACGGGGCCGTACTCTCTCATCACCCAACAGCCACTGGGCGGCAAGGCTCGCTTCGGCGGTCAACGGTTTGGGGAAATGGAAGTGTGGGCGCTGGAAGCCTACGGAGCCGCTTACATCCTGCAAGAGCTGCTCACCGTGAAGAGCGACGACGTGGAGGGCCGGACCAAGATTTACGAATCGATGGTCAAGGGGGAAAACACCCTCGAAGCCGGCACCCCGGCCAGCTTCGACGTCCTCATCAACGAAATCCGTGGTCTGTGCCTGAACGTGCAGTTGGAAAAGGCGAAGGTGTGACCGACCGTCAAGGGTTGCAGACTTCCGAAGTCTGCAACTCCGACACGTCACGCTTTCTGGTGAGAGCAGACTTCGGAAGTCTTCGGCCCACCCCACCCGCTGCCTCGAACGCCTTGACCCCCGACGAATCACTTCACTCCTTCCTGGGAGATCGCCATGAGCAACAACAACACCTCCGGTGACGGTGTCTACGATCGCGTCAATGACTTTGGCGCGGTGAAGATCAGTCTGGCCAGCCCGCACGACATCCGCAGCTGGTCGTTCGGCGAAGTCAAGAAGCCGGAAACGATCAACTACCGGACCTACCGACCGGAGCGGGACGGTTTGTTCTGCGAGCGGATCTTCGGGCCGGAAAAGGACTGGGAATGCTCGTGCGGCAAGTACCGCGGCATGAAGTACAAGGGCATGATCTGCGACCGCTGCGGCGTCAAGGTCACGCACAGCCGGGTCCGCCGCAAGCGGATGGGGCACATCGAATTGGCCGCCCCGGTCGTCCACATTTGGTTCTTCAAGTCGATGCCGAGCCGGTTGGGCGCTCTGCTGAACATGAAGACGACCAGCCTGGAAAAGGTGATCTACTTTCAGGAGTACGTCGTCACCGACCCCGGCGAGACGCCGCTCCGCCGCTGCCAGTTGCTCACCGAAGATGACTACGCCGCGAACCGCGTTAAGTATGGCGAGGATTCGTTCAAGGCGGACATGGGCGCGGAAGCGATCTACAAACTGCTGGAAGTCATCAACCTCGTCGAGGAGTCGAAGAAGCTCCGCGAGGAGCTGAAGAAGACGACCAGCGACGCCAAGCAGAAGGACTACATCAAACGGCTGAAGGTCATCGAGGCCCTGCGGGACAGCGACAACAAGCCGGAGTGGATGGTTCTCAACTGTGTGCCGGTGATTCCGCCAGACCTGCGTCCGCTGGTGCTACTGGAGTCGGGCAACTTCGCGACCAGCGACTTGAACGACCTGTACCGCCGCATCATCAATCGCAACAACCGGCTCAAGAAGCTGGTGGACCTCAATGCGCCGGAAGTCATCGTCCGCAACGAAAAGCGGATGTTGCAGCAGTCGGTCGACGCCCTGTTCGACAACAACCGTTGCAAGCGACCGGTACTCGGTTCCTCGAACCGTCCGCTGAAGTCCCTGACCGACATGATCAAGGGCAAGCAAGGCCGGTTCCGCGAGAACCTGCTCGGTAAACGCGTCGACTACTCGGCCCGCTCGGTGATCGTCGTCGGTCCCGAGATGACGCTGAATCAGTGCGGCCTGCCGAAGAAGATCGCGTTGGAACTGTTCCAGCCGTTCGTCATTCGCCGGCTCAAGGAACTCGGCCACGCCGACACCATCAAGTCGGCCAAGCGCATGCTGGAGCGCAAGGACGAAGAGGTGTGGGACATTCTGGACGAGGTGATTAAGAACCACCCCGTGCTGCTGAATCGTGCCCCCACACTGCACCGCATCGGAATCCAGGCGTTCGAGCCGATCCTGGTCGAAGGCAATGCGATCAAGGTCCACCCGCTCGTCTGCAAGGGCTTCAACGCCGACTTCGACGGCGACCAGATGGCCGTCCACTTGCCGCTGTCGATCGAGGCCCAGGTCGAAGCCACGACGCTGATGATGTCGACCAACAACATCTTCAGCCCGTCCAACGGGGCTCCCATCATTTCGCCGTCGCAAGACATCGTGATGGGTTGCTACTACTGCACCATGAAGCGCACCGGCCAGAAGGGCGAAGGCATGATCTTCGCCTCCACCGGCGAAGCGCTGCAGGCGTACAGCATGGGCAAGATCGTCCGGCACGCCATCATCAAGCTGCGATTGCCGAAGGGCAAGCGGGTCAAGGGGGACGGGGCGGACACCTACACCTCCGGCTCACTCGTGGCCACGACAGCGGGACGGATCGTGTTTAACGACATGCTCTTCCCGGGCATGCACTACTACAACTATACGTTGAAGAGCAAGGATCTGCAGCACGTCATCTCGGACTGCTACCAGGAGTTCGGCCGCAAGCGGACGATCGAACTGCTGGACAACATGAAGCGGACCGGCTTCACCGAGTCGACCCGTTCCGGCCTGTCGTTCGGCATCAGCGACCTCGTGATTCCTCCGACCAAGGAGAAGTACATCCTGGAAGCGGAAGGCCACGTGCTCAAGCAGCAGAAGCTGTACGATCGCGGGGTCATCACCGGGGGCGAACGCTACAACAAGGTCATCGACATCTGGACGCATGCTCGCGAACAGATCACCAACGCGATGAAGATCGAGCTGGAGAATGACCTGCGTGAAAAGGGAGCGTACGTCAACCCGATCTACCTGATGGCGGACTCCGGTGCCCGAGGCGGTATGGAGCAGATTCGCCAGCTGGCCGGGATGCGTGGTCTGATGGCCAAGCCGAGCGGCGAGATCATCGAGACGCCGATCAAGTCGAACTTCAAGGAAGGTCTGACCGTCCTCGAGTACTTCAGCTCGACGCACGGTGCCCGCAAGGGACTGGCCGACACCGCCCTGAAGACGGCCGACTCCGGCTACCTCACCCGTAAGCTGGCCGACATCTGCCAGAACATGGTCTGTACGACGCACGACTGCGGCACGACCAAGGGCGTGACCCGTGGGGTCGTGTATCGCGGTGAACGTGTCGAAGTGTCGCTGGCCGATGCCATTCGCGGACGGGTCAGCCGCTCCAACATCGTGCATCCGATCACGGACGAGGTCATCGTCCGCGAAGGGGAGCTGGTCACGGTCGACATCGCCCGCAAGATCGAAGCCATGGGGCTGGAGCGGGTCCAGGTCCGCAGCCCGATGACCTGCGAAGCCGAACTCGGCGTGTGCCGACTGTGCTACGGCATGGACCTGTCGACGGGGCAACTCGTCGAAGAGGGACTGGCCTGCGGCATCATCGCCGCGCAGTCGATCGGCGAGCCGGGCACCCAGCTGACGATGCGAACGTTCCATACGGGCGGCGTCGCGCTCTCCGGCGGCGACATCACGCACGGCCTTCCCCGCGTCGTCGAGATCTTCGAGGCCCGGAACCCGAAGGGCGCGGCCCGCCTCGCCGAGATCGGCGGCAAGGTGCACGTCGAGGAGACCGACCGCGGCCCGAAGGTGACGATCGAGCCGATGACCGTGTCGGAGGACGCAGAGCCAAAGGAGTACCAGCTGCCGCGGCGGACCCGCCTGCTCGTGAAGACGGGCGACGACATCCAGCCCGGCGACCCGCTCCACGAGGGCTCGCTCAATCCGACCGACCTGCTCGACCTGCACGCCAGGTCGAGCCGCGGCTCGACGCCCACCGAGCTGTACCTCGTCCGCGAGGTGCAGAGGGTCTACAAGTCTCA
>JAYWFM010000154.1:0-29491 GCA_043778825.1 Planctomycetota bacterium
GCGCGAGAAAACGTCGTCCCTGGCTCGCGGCTCAGCAGGAGCTTCGCCCTCCCGAACTGGCTCGCCGCAACCCCAAGACTTAGCGTGGCGGGGGCACTACGTTTCAGATGCACACACTCCGTGTCGGTGTTTGTCGGGTGCATGCGGCCTCGCGATCACTTCCCGAACCGGGCCGGGCGTTTCTCTCCAAACGCGGCGATCCCCTCCTGGGCATCCGGCAGTTCGAGGCAGCGGATGTACCCGGCGGTGTCGGCCAGGTACGCCTGCTTGGGGCCGGTTCCTTCGTCGGCGTGAATCAGACGTTTGGTCTCTCGCAGAGCCTCGGTAGCGGTGATCTGGCGGGGGAAGAACAAACGTGTCAGTCAGGAACCGTTTCCGGCGACAATGAGATGAACGGTCCCTGACAGCTTAATGTCCCCCTGTATTTCTGCCTGAGCGGCAGCCACCGGTGAGCCGGAACTTTCCCGAAAATTCTCCCAAAATCGGGATTGACTTCTCATTCGGGTGTTGTAGTCTGCCCATTGTCGCAGCTGTCGCATGTCGGGCAGCGAATCGCGACGGGGCGTGTCTTCGCCTCTTTTGTTTCAGTGTCTCCCCATCGAATGACGGTCCTTGGCCCACAGGAATTCCGATCATGGCGTTGCGAAACTGGTTTCAGAGTTTCCGGGATCGTCTCCACTGGTACTCGCTGTCGCTCTCTCTCGCTGTCTCGGGGGGGGGGGGGATGGTTTGGTATGAGTAAGCAGCCCAGGCGTCGGCAGCGTTCGCAGCGGCTGGCGACGGGGGTGCCGGCGCTGGAAGCTCGGATTTTAATGTCCGGTGTAACCGACGATTCGTATGCAATGGAGATGAATTCCGTCCCGGCCCATGTGCTAGTCCTGGCCAACGACGACTCCTCCTCCGGCCCGCTGGAAATCACCAGCTTCGGCCAGCCGATGATGGGCGGCTCGGTCAGCCTCCTGGACAACCCCGCTGGCCCCGGCACCGATCAGCTGATCTTCACGCCCTCGACCGATTATACGGGCGGCGTGTATTTCTCCTACACCGCACAAGACGCCAGCGGCAACCAGGGCACCGCAAGTGTGAGCGTCTATGTGACGGCGGGCTCGGGAAGCGGCTCGGGAAGCGGCTCGGGATCTGGCTCTGCCAACAGCTCCGGTTCGGGCAGCTCCTCCGGTGGATCGGGAAACGGGTCGGGCTCCGGGAGCGGGGCAGCCTCGGCTTATAGCTCCGGCTCGGGCAGCTCTTCCGGCGGATCTGGCTCGGGGTCCGGCTCCAGTTCGGGATCTGGCTCCGGCAATGCTTCCGGCTCCGGGGCGGCTGCGAATACTCTCCCCACGATTGCGACAGATGAATATACACACTCGATGACGACTGGAGGCAGATCTCACGGAACGGTTGCTGGGACTTTCGTGGATACGACGCCCACGTCGTCATATCTCGTGGTGATCAATACGGCCAGTGCCCAGCAGCCCGGCCAAAAGCCCCCCGAGGATATGAACGCCTCGTACTATTCAGTGTCTAGCAAAGATATCTCCTGGAACACCAGCACGCTCAACACGCCTTCCGGCTTCGACTTCAGTGTCGGCATTGAAATGGCTGCAGGCCAAGGCACAGTTTGGGAGATCGTCGGCGAGCGCAACGACACGACCGGGAAGTACGAATTCGGTGACTGGAAGTCCTGCTCTGCCGATGATGGCAGTGCCGGATTTCAGATGCCGGTCGCGAAGATATTAGCTTCGCTGCCCATCGACCCCGTGACTTCATTGATTTCAATTGCCTACGGCTCCAGTCTGGCGATCAATGGGGGCGAATCGCGTGACCTGGACTTTCTGGGGGGGGGGATTGAGACGTGGCAATGGCAAGTGAGTTCCAGTGGTACTGTCTGGTCTACAGGCACGAGCAGCGGACAGTTTTCCACGTCACCGTGGCTGGATCTCTATTGGAGCGACATTGCCGCCAACGGGGGAACTTGGGACAGTGAGTTCGAAGTTCAACTGACAGTCACTGACAACGAGGGACAATCAGACACCACATCGATCGCGGTCAAGGTGGACAAGAATCAGCCTCCCACGGCGAAGGATGCTGGCGTGTACGAGGCCACCACCAATACACTGCTGGTGGTCAACAGTTTGACGGTGTATGCTTCAGATCCTGACAAAGAAGATACGTTGAAATTCAGCAGCACATCGCCTGGGATCAGGATGACTCGCGATGGCTATTTCGAGTACAGTCCACCGGCTGGTGTCTTGGGATTGCAAACATTGTCCTACACCGTAGACGATGGGCACAATCCTCCCGTCACCAAGGCATTGTTCATCAATATCGTGAATCCTAGAGTCTCGATCTATATGTGGCAGGATTTCTCTGAGGTGCAGACCGGAAATGTAGGCAGTGGACAGGCACACATCGGGTACTTCGAGGTGACAAGAACCGGAAGCACTGACTCATCTCTGACGGTCAGGCTGGGATATTCGGGCAATGCGACTGCGTACATCGCTCAGCCGGACCCGAATGCTCCGCCTGTTAATAACAGCGAAGCGGATTACATCGGAGCTTTGCCCTCCGTAACATTCAATCCCGGACAGAGCCGTGTGTTTGTCCGCCTGGAGTCGATCAACGACCAAAGAGTCGAAGGTCAAGAGACCGTGGTTGGTATCATCTTGCCCGACCCTGATTACTATGATGTTGAATTCCAGCAGGCCACGATCTACCTGAACGACAATGATGGCTGGCGTTGGAAGAAGCCAGGAAAGTTCTATGAGACTAACTCACAAACAACTCAGATGGGTTCTGACGAATGGGTCTCTGCATTTGTGGGAGGGTCAATTGACGATTCGGATTATGGATCATGGAGCGGGTTCTGGCAGGCAGGCTTCAAGGAAGACAACTACAGTTGGGGAGGCTGGGTCTCCGATTACCATGAACTCATGTATGGAACGGCATCGCTTAGATTTACGATCAGCGATGAAGGATTTCCAGTGCTTGCTTCGGAAACTCCTGCTACCTCCACTACAGGAGATCCGCCAACACTGGACGCAGTCGGGGGGATGACATATGAGATTGTTGGCCGTCAAGTCAAGATCAACCTTAAAGCGTTTGCTACGGTAGATACTTCGGGCGGCGTCAACTCAATTGCGGTGAATGGGGAAGTCAACGGAACGGGGTTTGGTTTCGCCGTTGGCTGGGACAATGGAACGGATACAGCGGAGTCAGCGAAAGCAGAGATGCCTACACAACTCCTGCAGATCGAACAATATGAGTCGAACTGAACTTTACGAAGAGAGTCATGCGTCAATGCCTCCCCATCTCTAAGTCTGGATGTTTCCTCATGCGAATCAGAAACTGGTCCTTGAAATGGCTCATTGAATCCAGACTTCCTCACAGAAACCAATCGATTTCCAACCAGATTGAGATGGGGAGGCCCTGAGTCATGCATCTATCACACAAACTGGTGGCCATCGGGGTTGTCACGGTTCTATTGATGTTCGGATCGGTTCAGCTTCTCATTCAGGTACAGAGTTGGCGTCGAATTAACAATCCGTTCTACCTCAATGCAAACGATGTCAACGGATATGACGCAGCGATTCAATGGACTCGCGACAAGGAGGGCCGATGGCAGCTCCTTCATGGCTACATTCGCGGAGATCTCACGGGTGGAGGTGCCAGCCTCTCGAACAAGCCTAGCCGTACATTGTCCAGTTTTGGGCCACATGCACTCGATAAAGGCGGAGAGAGAACCCCAACGATCCTCCTCTTTCCCGGTGGCCTGTACATCAACGGGGCGTGCATGACCCCCACGGATCGCGTCAAAATCTTTGTGGTCGATAAGGATAGCGTGGTCCATCGCATCAGCCTGACCGCTGAGGAGATGCAGCAGATTCGTCCAGACACATGGCCAGACCAGTTCTCTCGAACCGATTTGTGGCGCACCAAATTCCTCCCGATCATCGATCCCGAGCGAGTTGCCCGCCTGGCTGCCGGTCCCAGCAAGCCGATTTATGACGTGATGTCTCATTCCGATGATCGGGTTCAGGTGTATGAGTTTGGGATGGTTGCTAAGGTCGATATCCCAGAAGCGAGCTCAGAACTGTTGAATGCCTTCTTCTCCAAAGGCCCCCTTGTGTTTCATGCGGAACATCACAGGGACGACGATGCCTATAAGCAGTATACGTATCCGACAAAATTCGGTCACGACGTTTTCGTTGTGCATGCCTATCCATCCCGCATGGAAGTCAATGGGGATGTCCTGAAGCGAGGTGAGGTCTACGCGCGATCACCCGAGGGCTCCATCCGTTTGGTGGAGTTATCGATTGCCGAGAAACAATCCTTGGCGATGAGTCACATCAGAAGTGAGGAGTTTGTCAAGAGTGATCTTTACACTCAGAAGATCTTGCCGATCCTGACGGGACAACCGCAACAGAATGTGTCACCGTGAACGCGGGGTGGCGGGGTGGCCCAGACATCGGTTGGGATGTCTGGGTGACGAAGGAACACGAGGTGGTGTGAGGCGGGAGCGTCCTCCGCAACCTCTTGTTGCTCTGCAACCCAGACACTCAAAGCAATGTCTGGGTCACCCCGCCTCTCTTGCATTACGCGGCCTGTGTGTCGTCGCGATCCCCGCGCAGGTTGGACTTCTGCTCCAGGATCGAACTCGCGTCAAACCGGTTCCCAAAGTACAGCTCCTTGGCCCGGGGATGATTCAGGACCGTTTCCGCGTCCCCCTCCACGACCACTTCACCATCGCAGATGACATAGGTCCGGTCGACAATCGCCAGCGTGTCGCGCTCGCGGTGGTCGGTCAGCAGGATGGAGATCCCGCTGTTCTTGAGGTGGATGATGATGTCCTGGATGTCGTTGATCGTCTTGGGATCGATCCCGGTGAACGGTTCGTCGAGCAGCACAATCGCCGGATTCGTGGCCAGACAGCGGGCAATTTCCAGCCGCCGCTTCTGCCCCCCCGACATCGTCGAGGAGATCTGGTGCCGCTGCTCTTCCAGGCCGAACTGGTCGATCAGCTTGTTGATCCGCTGAACCCGCTCCTGATAGCTGAGGGGCAGGAACTCCAGGATCGCTTGCAGGTTCTGCTCGACGGTGAGTTTGATGAAGATGCTGTGGTACTGAGGCAGATAGCCCATCCCGGCCCGTGCCCGGCGGTACATGGCCCAGTGCGTCACGTCCTGGCCTTCGAGGATCACGTGCCCTTCGGTCGGGGAAATCAGCCCGACCGTCATGCTGAAGGACGTCGATTTCCCAGCTCCGTTCGGCCCGAGCAGGGCGACGATCTCCCCCTTCTCGACATGGAAGGAGACATCCTTGACCGCCCGTTTGCCGCCGGGGTAGACCTTGACCAGATGCTTGCATTCCAACAGTGCCATCCGTGGCCTCCCGAGGTCGTGAGTGTGTCGCTGGCTGCTGGGGTGCCCCAGCGCGGGCGGGCATCATGCCACCCGAGGGGGAATCCGACAAGAGGAGTCGGGAGTCGGTGGTCTGAAGTCGGGAGCAAGACAAGCAGATCGAGACTGCCCCCCTCTGGCTCGGGTGCATTCGTCCATTGGCGGCACTGGACGATTGACTGGAGTTGCTGTGAGAGGGATTACCCAATTGGTCGAGTTCTTTGGCGGAACCAGTAACCCGACGCGTCAGCGAGGGCCGAGCGTCTCTCGATGTTCTCCGAAAGCTCGGCCCTCAGCAGAGGCCCCGGTCACTCAGCCGGTGAGGGCGATTCTTGGTATGACTCCTCGCTGCGCTCGGCCCTCGCTGACGCTTCGGGTTACTGAGATTGGGACCGCCTATTGGCAAATGCAGCCCTCTGGCTCCCGACTCCAGACCCCCGACTCCCGACTCACATCAGCCTTGACGCTTGTCCGGCGTTGTTCCACGATGAGCCGGAATGAGGCATTCACACACGGGAGGCAGCGGGCATGGCGATTCGGGCGAGCTGTTCGGCCTGTGGGGCGAAACTCAAAGCTGAGGACCGTCACGCCGGGCGGACCGTGCCGTGTCCGGGGTGCCAGCTGCCGATCACGCTGCCGAATGTCGCGCCGTCGGACGAGTTCGTCGACCCATTCGCGGAGGAGGCCGAGGCACTTGCCGCCCCGCCGCAGGTTGCGAAGCGTCTCCCGGTCCGGCCCCCATGGACGACGCCTCCCGAACCACGAGCGACGAAACCACCGGTCAAGCCTGCCCCTGTGATCCCGCCAGAGCAGCCACCGCCACCCGCTGTCACGGAACCTGACTTCGCGGTGGAGGAGGAGAGCGAGACCGACGAACCCGCCGCCGAGGGCGACGACTCGTCGTTCCCCGATCTCTCTGACGAGGATCTCGCGGGCGAGGCCCTCACCCCGCAAAAGAAGAGGAAAAAACTACAGCGGAATGACGATGACGAATCGGTCGCGATCTCCCAGCTGCGCCCACGCCGAGCGCTGGCCGATCTGCCCGCATCAGGGTTCGCGTGGCGGGAACACCTGCACTGGGTGTTGATCCTGGCGCTCATGCCGCTCGTGCTGTCGACCGTGTTCGGAGACAGCGGCAGCGTTCGCCACCAAATCGAACGCTCGCTGGAAAACCACCCCGAGGTGAACGCCGCTGCGGTCCTGGAGGCGACCTCGGACCAAGACCGCGCCAGGCTGTTCCCGGAACACCGGCTCGACGGGGCGCTGCTGTCTGCCGACACGTATGGACACTGGGGCTTCGCGCTGCTTAGCAGTGCGGCGTTTCTGGGGCTGTTTCTGTTCATGTGGCCAGGGAAGGAGTCCCGCGCCCCGGCGATCCTCATCACCGGCATCGCCACCGGAACGGTGGGCATCGGCTTGCTGCTCGGGCTTCAATGGGTGGCGTACTCAGCCCCAGGCATGGTGCTGCGGCCGGGGCGACGGGGCCGGGGGGTCGGATTCTTTTTATTCTACATCGCGCAGTTCATCCGGTTCTCGTATCGCTGCGCGCTGGACGGAGAGAGTGGCTTTGTGTCGAGCTTCTTCGGGTTTACGTTCGGAGTCGGGCTGTGCGAGGAGCTGTGCAAGGCCCTGCCGGTGGCGCTCTACTTGAGCCATTCGGAGAAGCCGTCAGTGCGTTCGGTGTGCCTGATCGGGCTGGCCAGCGGAGTCGGGTTTGGTGTTTCCGAAGGGATCATCAACTCTGTCGCATACGACAACGGCATCCACGGAAGCTGGATCTACATCATCCGGTTCCTCTCCTGCGTCAGCCTGCACGCCCTCTGGGCGGGCAGCGTGGCACTCCTCATGTACCGCAACCAGGACCACCTCGAATGGTCGATGGAGGGGGCCATCGGCTTTGTGATCTATTACCTGTCGGTGGCGATGGTCTTGCACGGAGTGTACGACACGCTGCTCAAGCAGGATCACGAACTGCTGGCGATGCTGTCGGCTCTGGTCAGCTTCGGCTGGTTCCAGTGGACACTGTCGCGGGCCTCGCACGAGGCCGGGGAGTTCTGACGGGTATGGACTCTCGTCCGACTGGAACTGCCCTCGGACGGATACCTGCGTTGGACATCTCTCTGCACTGCAAACCATTCAAGTCTGCGTGTGCTGAGAGAATTTCAGAGGCCCAACTCGTTCGAATCCACCCATCTCTGCTGCCCACACAACGGCGACCGCCGCCCAGGCTCTGAAATCTGTGCAAATCTGTCCCATCTGTGTACCAATCCTACCCTGAGTGAGGCTCTTTCCGAGTGGAGAGTTCGTACACAGATTTCACAGATTCGCACAGATTTGATGCTCGGCCAATCACGCTGTTCGAGGAGGCGGGGGCCACATGACGAGTCATCAGTGTCTGGTGTGCGGCAGATCACTTGGGTTGCGGCGCTGCCGCGCTGCGTTCGGAAAATTTGACATTTCTAGTTGGACAGCGCCACTGTCTCAGGGATGTCCCTTCCGTGGTGCGAGAAACGCCAGTTCATGTCTTCATTCGCGCTCCCTTTGATTCGCGCGGAAATCCGATGTTCCGCGCGAATCAAAGGGAGCGCGAATGGGGAAGACTGTCGCAGCCCTGTGACTGGAGTCGCACCACGGTTCGGAGAGTCCCTCTCCAATGCTGCCACTCCGAAAAAGTGGCGATGTCCAACCAGGGGTCGCCGACACACCCGACAGCCAGCGGATTGCCACAGCGAGCGGTGTCGTGTAGCCTTCTCCCCTTGAATTCCCGCAGCCCGCAGAGGGCTCAACAGGTTGGATGGATCGCATGACGAACACACCGGAGCCGATGGACGACGACAACCGCCGCGACAACCGCAAGGGGGACGTGCCGCCCCGGAACGGGCTGATGATGTTGCTGCTCCTCATCGGAGTGTCATTGGCGTTCGTGTTCTTGTGGAATGCGATGTCGAAACTCTGGTTGGCGGAGCGGGTCGACTACTCCACATTTTTGAAGCAGGTGAAAGCCGGGAATGTGCGCCGGGTCCGGATTGACGGCTTCAGCATTCAAGGCGAGTGGGTCAAAATCCCGCCCTCGGACAAGCTCGCAGACGGGATCACCGAAGTCACGTACCGCAAGGAGTTCACCACCTCGATCCCGTTGATTGAGGACCGCAAGCTGTTGGAGGCACTGTTGGAGGGGAAGACGGAAATCGCTTCCAACATGAGCAGTCCCGGCGGCTGGATCGATCTGGTCGGCACGATGGTCATGATCGGCGGGACGGTGTTCATTCTGTTCTTCATCATGCGCCGGTCTCAAGACCCGTTCGGAGGCGGCGGGATGTTCGGCAACTTCGCCCGCAGCCAGGCCAAGCGCTTCGCACCCAGCGAAATCCGCACGACATTCGACGATGTGGCGGGGATGGAACACGCCAAGCTGGAGTTGCAGGAGATCGTGGAGTTCCTCAAGGAGCCCGCCAAGTTCCAGCGATTGGGGGCTCAGATTCCCAAGGGAGTGCTGATGATGGGCTCGCCCGGCACCGGCAAGACGCTGATGGCGCGGGCGGTGGCGGGCGAGGCCGGGGTGCCGTTCTTCGCGATCAACGGGTCCGAGTTCATTCAGATGTTCGTCGGGGTGGGGGCCAGCCGGGTCCGCGACCTGTTCCGGACGGCGAAGGAGAACTCTCCGTCGATCATGTTCATCGACGAAATCGACGCTGTGGGACGCGTCCGCGGCGCGGGGTTCGGTGGGGGGCACGACGAGCGCGAGCAGACGCTGAACCAGATTCTGAGCGAGATGGACGGGTTCGCCCCGACCGAATCCGTGATCGTCATCGCGGCCACTAACCGGCCCGACGTTCTCGACCCGGCGCTGCTGCGACCCGGTCGGTTCGACCGGCATGTGACCGTCGATCTTCCGACGCGCAAGGGACGGGTCGGCGTCCTCAAAGTCCACAGCCGCAAGGTGCCTCTGTCCGAGGATGTGAACCTCGACGAGATCGCCGGGGGGACCATCGGGTTCTCGGGAGCGGACCTCAAGAACCTCGTCAACGAGGCTGCGTTGCATGCGGCACGCGGAAACAAGTCGGTCGTCGAGCGGGTCGACTTCGAGTCGGCCAAAGACAAGATCGTGATGGGGGCCAAGCGTGAGGAAATCCTCACCGAACCGGAAAAGCGGATGACCGCCTACCACGAGGCGGGGCACGCACTCATCGGATGGTTATTGCCGGAAGTCGATCCGGTCTACAAAGTCACGATCGTCCCGCGCGGGCGGTCGCTGGGGGTCACGTACTTCCAGCCGAATGAAGAACGCCTGAACATGGGCGAGAAGCAGATGCACTCCCAACTCTCGATGGCGATGGGAGGCCGCGTTGCTGAGAAGATGGTGTTCGACGAATACACCGCCGGGGCGCAGAGCGACCTGAAGCGGGCCACCTCGATCGCCCGCAAGATGGTCGGTCAATGGGGCATGAGCGACACCATCGGCCCCGTCGCCTTCCGCGACGGCGAGGAGAACCCGTTCCTCGGCAAGGAACTCCACGAGCAGCGCCAGTACAGCGAACACACGGCGGCGGTCATCGACTCCGAAGTCCAGCGGTTCCTGAACGAAGCCCAACAGCGAGCGCTCCAGCTACTCACCGAGCATCGCGACAAGTTGGACAAGATCGCCAATGCCCTGCTCGAAGAAGAGCTGGTGGAGCATGACGACCTCGTCAAGCTCATCGGCCCGGCTGTGCCCCGGACGTATGCGCCGGTGAAGAAGGACGAGTAGGAGGCCGAGGCCGGGCACGATCTGCCCGACAATCTGACACCCGGAGTGGTTTCCTGGTTTGTGGGTCAGAGGAAAGCTCGGTGTGTCGTAGCCACTGCGGCGAACGGTATGCGATGACACCCGGCTGGTCGTAAATGGCTCTCGAATTCATCACCCCTGCTGACACAAATCAGCCGAGTGGGGCTGGCAGGTATATTTCTTAGCGACTGATGTACAACTTCGGGTTCGTTTCTTTGAGTTTCTTCAACTGTTGCAACCCCGCTTCCGTGATCTGGGTGGATTGGCATCGAAGCGATATGAGATTCTTCAACGCACTCAGTTCCTTCAAGTCCACATCCGTGATCTGTGTGGTATCGAGGTCGAGCGTTGTGAGATTCTTGAGTGTACTCAGTTCCTTCCAGCCCTCATTCGTGATCTGAGTGTATTTGAGAGAAAGTAATCTGAGATTCTTCAGTCCGCTCAACTCTCGGAGGCATGAGTCCGCGATCTTGCCTCCAGACAGACCAAGACCGTAGAGGTTCTCCAGTCCGTGGAGTTCCTTCCAGCCAGCATCTGTGATTTCGTTGACTTCGATATTGAGATATGTGAGATTCTCCAGTTCGCACAACTTCCCCAAGACCGCATCCGTGATCCCGGTCCCGGCGAGTGTCAGCGATCTCAGGCTCTCCAGCCCCTTCAACTCCTGACAACCCGCATCCGTGATCTTCGTGGAGGAGAGAGTGAGATCTCTGAGCTTCTTCAGCTTGCTCAAGTCCTTAATGCCCGAACCCGTGATGGGAGCGGAGTAAAGTTCGATCGCATAGAGATTCTGCAGTCCGCTCAGTTCCTTCAAGCCCACATCCGTGATCTTCGTGGAGTCAAGACCAAAACGTCCCAGGTTCTTCAGTTCGCTCAATCTCTTCATGCTGGCATCTGTGATCTCGTTGCTGCCCAGAGTGAGAGCATTGAGGCTCTCCAGCGTTCCCAGATCTTTCAAGCCCGCATCTGTGACCGGACTGTAGTGCAGGTGGAGAATTGACAGATTCTTGAGTCCGCTCAGTTCTCTAAAACCCGTACCCGTGATCTGGGTGTAGGAGAGTTCGAGTTCTTTAAGGCTTTTGAGTTCGCCCAATTCCTTCAAGCCCGCATCCGTGATCTGAGTGTGGTCAAGTCCGAGCCATGAGAGGTTTTGCATACCTCCCAATTCCTGCATGCCCGCATCGGTGACCTGAGTGTGGTTAAGTCCGAGATAGGAGAGGTTCTTCAGTCCACTCAGTTCCCCCAAGCCTGCATCTGTGATCTGAGTATGTTCCAGATAGAGTTGCGTAAGATTCTCCAACCCGCTGAGTTCCTTCAGTCCCGAATCGGTGATGTCTGTGGAGCCGAGGTTGATGAATGTGAGATCCACCAGCCCACTCAATTCCTTCAAGCCTGCATCGGTAATCTTGGATTCTCCGAGTCCGAGTATTTTGAGGTTCTTCAGTCCGCTCAGTTCCTTCAAGCCAGCATCCGTGATCTGGGATTGTCTGATGCTCAGCGATGTGATTTTCTTGAGTTCGCAAAGCTTCTTAAAACCTGCATCCGTAATCTTGGTGGAGGTAATGTCGATCCGTGTGAGTTGCTTGAGTTGATTCAGACAATCCAAGTCTGCATCACTGACCACACTCCACAGACTGTTATCGAAGGAAATACTGGAGACCGGCCCCGCCGCAAACCCGCCTTCTCTCTCAATCCTGCCACCCAGCTGTTCAAGTTTCGCAATGACCTCGGCTTCTTCGGGGACATCCTGCGCGATCGCCAGACCAGCGGTGAAAACAACCAGCGAGAACACCAGCGGGTATTGGCAACGCATGTTTGGCCTCTCAGTCAGAGCCACGATGTGGATGGGCATTCAAGCGAGAAAAAGCATGTGTGTATCAAGCATACCGGTTTGATGCCCCAGCGTCTTGCCGGATGGATCTTCGGAGAATGCTTGGCAATTCACCAACCGCATTAAGCCGAACGCTCGCCGGACCCCAGCATTACCAAATAAAAAAGCACGCCTGAGAGAGTCCCCGATGCGGTGAGCGTCCTTGCTCGATGCCGTCCATGCTCCAACGAGTTGTGGGGACCCGCGTGGAGTTACTGAGTGTTCCGCGTCGTCTACCGTTCTCAGGCGTGCCGGTCCTCTTGGGAGGCCACTGCTTGAAATCTGGTGGTGAATCGAGAACCGCGACGATTGAAAAAACGGAGAGCGCCAGGCCGCTTTCGCGTCCGTGGGTCGCAGCACCATCCGTGTGCTGACGCTGCCCGTTTGTCCAATCGAATCAGACTGCCCGACGCCGCGTTCGGTCCTCAATCCGTGAGGCTCTTAAACAGCGGACCAAAGTCCGGCATGTCCTGTCGCAGTTGCTCCATCCACGCTTTGGGGTTCCAGACCTCGACACAGACGACCGCTCCGACCACCATCACGTCCTGGTTCTTGTCGACATCCAGGAATTCGCGAAAGCCTTCGGGGATCAAGAGCCGCGACCGGTTGGCCAGCTGCGTCTCCTGGGACCGGGTGGAGAGCAGTCGACCGAGGCGTTGCACCTCGCTCCACTTCTGCTCCATCTTGCCCATCTGAATCTTCTGGCGGATCAGAGCGACTCCGTCGTCGATCCGCTGTTGCCAGTCACTGGCGCGCCACAAGCTGAGACAGCCGTAGCGTTCCTTCGCGATGATCGTGTTCCCTTTGTCGTCCGTGATGGCCGCCGCAAACTCCGCTGGCAAGGTCAGGCGGAACCGCTCATCGAGCGTTCGCTTGATCTCACCAGTGATGAAAGTTTCGGGTGTTGCGGGCATGCCGGGAGAACACGATCTGAAGGCTGTCGGGCGAAGCCGTGACTGCATGGCTTTGGGTCTGAAACCCACATTGAACCAGATTTCAAAGAGCGTTGTGGGCGTGAAACCCACGGATCGGAATTTAGCGTGAGGATTCTGATCGTCAATCCGATCCTGCCACATTTTTGGAATATTCCGGCAGTTTTTGCGGGGGGACAGGGGCGAGTGGCGGATGGCCCATGGCAGATGGCCAGAGAGGAGGGAGTTCGCACAAACCCGATTTGGGCGGGTTCCCCACAATGAGGCAATCCGGTGCAGTATTGCCAACACGTATCCCATGGGGTACACTCCGGAGATGTGGGAAATTCGCGAAACTACAACGTTCTCCGAGTGGTTTGCTGCCCTGCGTGACAGAGGGCTCGCGTCCGCATCGACATCCGCATTCGTCGGCTGTCTCTGGGGAACCCCGGAGATGTGAAGCCGGTGGGAGAAGGGGTGTCGGAGATGCGGATCGACTGCGGTCCCGGCTACCGGATCTACTTCATCCAGCAGGGGAGCGAGTTCGTCGTCTTGCTGGCGGGAGGCGACAAGTCCTCTCAAGTCAGAGACATTCGCCTCGCCCAGGCACTGGCCCGCGATCTCTAGGAGCCCCTTTCATGCCCAAAACCATCACCACTGCGTGGGATCCGGCGGACCACTTCCAGTCCGACGAGGACATGGTCGCCTATCTGGAGGCGGCGCTGGCCGAAGGAGATGCCGCACTTATTGCTGCCGCTCTGGGCGATATCGCTCGAGCCAAAGGCATGTCCCACATCGCCAGCGCGGCGGGCTTGGGCCGTGAAAGCCTGTACAAAGCCTTGTCCCCGTCCGGCAATCCGGAGTTTGCCACGATCATGAAGGTGGTCGGCGCACTGGGATGGCAACTCCACGCCGCAACGGCGACGGCCAAGAGTGCTGGATAACCCGACGGCCAGCTGGATTGTGGTACGACACAACCCGCCGTCCTCGACGGATCACGGCACTCGGGTAGAATCGGGGCTCACGAGATTCGTAGTGCAGGCCGGGTGACGCACCTCACCGGGCCTCGGGCGGAAGCCACATCCGAAAGCTGTTCGATGAACTTGGAGAAGTCCCTCGGGATTCGCGACCACCAGAACTGTCTCGATGCGGACGCCTGGCGGAATTTGAGACGCTACGCCAATTTGCTGCTGGCCAGTCAGGGGCTGCCGACGGCGCAATTGCACGACCCGGAGGCGGACCATCTGTTTCAGGTGGCGGGGTCGCTGGTCGAACGCTCGGTCGAGAAGTCCCGACTGCTCGGGCAATATCGCAGCCCGGTGGATCAGCGGATCGAGGCGTTTCTCCGCCAGCAGTTCGCGGACCTGCCGGGCGGGGCACAGGCTCGGTTGCCGGTGGCGACGCTGGAACTCGACCGGCATGGGGTGGCACGGGTGCTGTCGATCCCGGCGGATGGGTCGGTGTACGAGAGCGAGTTGCTCACGTCGTACCGAGTGCGAAACGGGGTGCTGCACAACCCGCGCTCGGACCGGAGGACGACGCAGGGGACGTTCCATGTCTGCGAGGGGGGCTTGCCGATTCCGGGGGACAAGCTCGCAGTGCCACGAGAGACCTATCTGGCGTTGCTCCAAGCGGCGGTGAGTCCACCGGATGAGATGCTGGAACTGCCGTTTACTTGGCATGGGGAGTCGGGAGCCGGGGGTCGGGAGCCGGAGGGCACGGCGGGACTCTGCCCCCTCTCCCCCGCGAGCGACATCAGCCCCGCAGGTGGACACATTGCGGGGGAGAGAGATGGGGTGAGGGGGCCACATCGCTCGCTCCAGCCCCCTCACCCCGGCCCTCTCCCCCACAATGGAGTCGGTTCCCAAAGCCATATCGATTGTGGGGGAGAGGGAGCAGAGTTGGCGGGTGATCGCCCTGGGGAGAGTGCAACCGAAGCGACGCGGACTTGGGTGTCGCTCTTGCTGCGTCCGATTGTCTCGCCCGAGGTCGCCGGGTACAGCCCCGAGCGGACGATGGAGATCCGGTTCTTCGCCCCCGGCAGCCTGGTCAGCAACCTCGATTTCGTCGAGTCGATCTTCGGCAACGCGGGCGACCCGAGCCTGCCCCCGCACGATGCGGGACTCGATGTCGAGCATTGGACCGGGCATACCGGCTGCGTGATCCTGGCCCCGCATTTGACGAAGCTGACGAAGAAGTCGCTGGGGTTGCCGCCTCGCAGCGGGGCCACTCCGGGCCAACTGCGAGACGGGATGTTCTGGGACAGCGAGACCGACCTCTACAACGGCGGCAACGCTTTCAAGGTCACCTGCCGCACGACCACCGGGGTGATCGTCACGATCATCGCCGACAACTATTACGGCTACTGCAAAAAAGAGGTCAAGACGCAGATCAGCTACGCCGCGAATCTGATGGGGAATGTCGAGGAGGAGCACGCGGGCGGCGCACTGGTGTTCGCCAGTTTCAGCATGGGCGATCAGTTCCATTTTAATAGTCGGCGTTATAACGATCGCACGATCGCGGATGTGTTTCGCGATTACCCGGAGCGGATCGCGGTGCAGGAGCATGGCTACGGGATCGACCGCCACTTCTCCGAAGTGATCTACATCCCCGAGGACGCCCGCGCTGACCTGCGCGAGCAGAATATCACCTGGACCCAGAACGGCACGCCCCGCTCGATTCCGCTGCTGCCGGGACAGGTTTACCTCGCCCCCAGCGGCTACAAGCTGCGGATGGAGAAGCACCCGCAGGCTCCGTCGTGGCGGCTGATCGGCACGGCGGGCGAAGGGGTCTTCATTCACAAGCCGTGTACTGTCTCGGGCGGCGGCAAGAGCGAGATCAGCAAGCCGATCGGCGACTACATGCAGTACGGCCCGATCTACACAATGAACTTCGAGAGCGATGCCCGCATCGTCGACGGAATCTTTGCCAGAGACTATTCGACTCGCTGGAGGTCCGCCCAGACCCGCCAGCAGAAATATAAAGACCGTCCGAGCCGACCGCTGCTCTCCTCCGACCGCTCACTCGGCAGCGTCATTCAGTTATTAACTCCGTCAGAAGAGTTCACCGAGGATTATAACTTCTGGCTGCAAAAGCTCCCGCACCACATTCATGCCCTCGTCTACGCCATCAAGCGGCTGTACCAACCCGACTGGGGCGATGACTGGCGGAAGCACTTCAGCGTCGATGTCGTCAACGGCATGCCGGGGCATGAACTCAAGCTGCATGACCGGCGGATCGTGGGGTCGTATCTGCGTGTAGGACTATTCGGCGAGCATGGCTGGCGGACGTTCAAGGTGCGGCAGGACTTCGCCGCCGCCGCCAAGGTGCAGACTGAGGACGACATCTCGGCGGCGATCGTCGTGCCGGGGGGGCGACTCACTGGACTCAACGCGAAGCATGTGGCCCCGAGTTACAAGTTCATCGCCAACTGCGAGTCGCGGCTGTTCCAGCGGCCCGATGATGCCGTGCATCGCGGCCTCGACAAGCAGGCCGAGGCCGACCTCGCTCGGCGGGATGTCAACTTCGTCTCGAACTACGAACCGCTGTCGCGGGCCACGGTCGAGGAGATGCTGTCGAAGGTCGTCGACTTCGACGCCTTCACTCCGCCGATGCAGGATTTGCTCCTCTCGATGGGCCAGGGAGCCAGCACCGGCGAGGGGGACTACATCGTCTGCTCCGACAACCCCCGCCGGATCGACGGCGTGCCCTCGAAGAACCCTCGCTACTTGCAGGACCGGCCCGATCTGGTGCGGCCACTCGATAAATACCTCGCCGAGATGGGCGTGCGGCTCTATCGCAAAATCCCCGATGGCCGCCCGGTGCCACTGCCGGTCAATGCCATCATCTCTGGTCGCCGCAACAATCCGCCCGAGCCCTCCAAGGGCATTCGCAGCCTCGCCGTCTACAACCCGATCCATTACCAGGAACTGCCCGAGCTGTTCATGGACTACATCTGCTCGTTGACCGGCAAGAGTCCGTCGACCACAGCTGCGGGCAGCGAGGGAGCCCTGACCAAGGCCCCGTTCAATGCCCTGCGCACGACAGCGGACCTCAACGCGGCCCTGGTGTCGATGATCCTGACGAACCTGGCCGGGTTCTCGTCGGCGGCGGGGCATGTGGGGCCGAATCACCGGTTCGACCATGACATCTCGTTATTGGTGCCAGAGGTGTGGTGCCGCATGTCGGAGGACGAGCGCGACCCGGCCTTCCTGATCGCGCACAAGTATCTCGAACGGGTCGGCGACACGGAGCTGGGCGGCGAGACGATTGCCTCGCGGCGACTCGGTTATCGGATCACCGACCGGTTCGTGAAGCACTTCTTCGCCCGCATCTTCGACAACCCGGACAAGGTGTTCGACCTCCCGATCCTGCAACCCGAGAAGCAAGACCCCGCCAGCTTCGCCGATGGGGTGAAGTACATCATGGAAGCCTACCAGCGGGTCGCTCTGCAATACTTCGAGGACGGCTCAATCGACGAAGCCTGCCCGCCGATCCGGGCCCTGCTGACGATCATGGCCCACGGACAGTACGACGGCAAGACCGAGACCGATCCCGAGATTCGCAAGATGTTCACGCTCGAGTATCTGCTCGCGAGTGCGTGGTATCAGGAACGGCTCCGCACCCGGCAACAGCGCGACATCGAACTGTGGACCAAACTCCTGGCCAACGTGGAACAGGCCCTGACTCACCCCCAGCGGTTCGATGCCGCCTTCCGTGACCGCCTGGACTCTCGCCGCCAATTGGCTCAGCG
This sequence comes from Planctomycetota bacterium, assembly GCA_043778825.1. Taxonomy (GTDB): domain Bacteria; phylum Planctomycetota; class Planctomycetia; order Planctomycetales; family Planctomycetaceae; genus TH-plancto1. The sequence goes on from JAYWFM010000154.1 coordinate 17,696, forward strand.
CGAACTGGAGCATGTTCGCCGACCGGAGTACCTGGAGGAACTGGTGGGGACACTCGGGGCGTAGAGCTGGCCTTACACCCTCACTACCTCTCTCGCCTCACCGCCCGCGACGGACCAGCACCAGCCCGCCGATGATGAGCGCTCCGCCGAGTATCTGGTTCTGCGTCACCGGCTCACCTCGAAAAAACCAGGCTGTCGCAATCGCCACCACGGGGACCAGATTCTGGAACACTGCGGCCTGAGCGGCTCCCGAATGCCGGACTCCATAACTCCACATCGGCAGGGCCAGGCCCGTCGACAGCACCCCGGCATACACCAGCGGGATCCAGACACTCGACTCGCGCAGCTGCGGCAGATTATTGGTCAGCGAGGTCGCAGCCAGCGCGAATTGAAACGGCAGCATCGTCACCGAGGAGATCGCCGAGAGTCTCATCGGCGAGACGTACGGCAGCACCTTGCGGCTCTGCACCGTGGCCCAGGCCCACGTCAGCGCGGCCATCAGCATGAAAAAGTTCCCAGCCAGCAGAGCCCGATCCCCGCTCACCCCTTTCTCCATCGCCACAATCATGGTCCCCGTAAAGGCCGTCGCCAACCCGAGCTTGGCCAAGCCGCTGAGCGTCTCCTGGAGCAGGAATCTTGCCAGCACAGCGGTCCACATCGGGACCGTCGCCATGATGAGCGACGCGTTGCCGGACCCGTCCGGCGTGCGGGAGATCCCCAGTAGGAACATCCACTGGTAAATCCCCGAGGCGATCACCGCATACAGAAGCACCTGTTTCCACAAGCCCGGCGGCAGTTCGACGACCGGACTTTTCTCCCGCCAGGCGAACAGCACCAGCACCAGCGCTGACAGCAAGAGCCGCACCGCATTGAACGCAAACGGCTCGATCCCCACCAGCCCGCTCTTCATCATCGGGATATTCACCCCCCAGATCAGAGCGACCCCCAGCAGCGAGAGATCGGGCCACACCGAACGCATCGGCGGCACGGAGACCTCTGGCGGAGAATCCGAGGAGTTTGAATCGATCGACAAATCAGAACTCCGCCGAGACACATTCCGCTTCCCCTCGAAGCCATCTGCACAGGTGCGAGACATGACACGGGGAGGCGGGTTATATCACGCCTGAGTCCCGAGGAGACAGGCGAGCGAGGCTGGCGTCCGCCCAGTGGTTCTTCCCGTGGGGCACGCGTAGCTGCACTCACCAGAGTGCAGGCTCCCCGCGTTCTGGCGAACGCAGCGACCCCTCAACTTCAAGTGGGTGGACCACTCGCTCCAAACCCGCTCACCCTCCAACCCTTGCGGCCAGACCGCCCGTCCCCCGACACTACATCCCTCGAAAGACCCCTATGCACCCTGCCGAACTCCCCATCCCGGAACTCCTCCAGCAGTGTGATGTCGTTCACACCCGCCGATCCGGGCCGGGGGGCCAGCATCGCAACAAGGTCGAGACGGCCATCGTCCTCACGCACCGCCCCTCCGGCCTCAAAGCCGAGGCCAGCGAACGCCGCAGCCAGGCCGAGAACCTGGATGTGGCCAGCGGGCGGATGCGCCGGACACTGGCGGTCAGCGTGCGAACCTACCGCCCGCTGGATCATGCTCCGAGTGAGCTGTGGAAGTCCCGTCTGCGGGGCACGCGGATCGAGATCAATGCCGAGCATGCCGATTTCCCGGCCTTACTGGCCGAGTCGCTCGACCTGCTGGCCCAAACCGACTGGAACGCCCCCGAACTGGCCCCGCGACTGGGGACCACGCTCAGCCAGCTCGTGAAGTTCTGGAAGAAAGAGCCCGCCGCCCTGACTCGCCTGAACCACGAGCGCGCCCAACGCGGCCACGGTCGGCTGGAGTAACCCAGCCCAGCAACTCGCAGACCCCAGCTCTCGTCGCTCCCATGATCTATCCCACCAAACCCCGGCCACACAATCCGCCTGGGATCGAGATCCACCCGTGGTCGAATGTCATGCACTATAGGGAAAACTCAAATGGGCGTTACAGGGATCGAACCTGTGACCCCTTCCGTGTGAACGACCTTGGGAACCGCATGTGATTTGGTGGAAATGGCCAATTCGCTAGGGTTTTATCGTCTTTTGTGCGTGTCTCGTCAAGTCTCATTCCGACTCATTTTGTGTCACGAAATGGGTGAAAACGGGTCATTTCGTGGAAAGTTCCACGAAATGAATTCTGAAAGTCTCCCCATTATGGAGCAGACTGTCACAACACTGAATTCATGGGTCACCAGCCGTCAGCTGACCGCCTGAGCACGCAAGGTTTCATAGAGTCGGGCGGGGCCGAGCAGGATTGATTTCAAGCCGCTACGGACGGTCTCGGAATTCAGGGCTTGCGTGCTGAGCGAGTTGTGGGCGTCCAGAGCGCTGATGATGGCGTTCATCAATCCTCGGTCGAGGTCGGGTGAGCTGGAGAACTGTTCCTTGGTGTTGTTGCTGGCCTGTTGGGTCAGCGTCTCTGATTCACGAAGTTTCACAGCCACGCAATCGACCCATGACAGCTGATCGCCGTCGGTCGTGTCGCCGCCGAACAGACCGTTCAGTTTCTCGATGATCTCGCTGAGCCGGGCCTTCTCTTTCTCTTGCACGCTGCCCCCACCGACTTCGGTGATCGGCTGCAACTTTTCCCCCTCCCCGAGCGGCATCGGCTGCTTGCCCAGAGACTTCAGCGTGTGGTGCGTCAGCACGACTTTTGACAGATCGATTCCCTCCCGCTCTCGTCCAAATTCCAGTAGGCGCAAGACTTGCTTGAAGAAGATCGACCGCTTCTCGAACTCTGTGTTTTCGTAATCGAAGATCTGTGAAAGGTAAGTGTACAGCCGCTGGTACGCCCCCATATCGGATTGGAACAGCAGCAATGCCGTCAGCTCGTCCTGAGCCTTCTTGACAGGCACTTCGTATTCGTCGACCACGCTTTTCGGCAGAGTTTCTTGATTGGCCTTGGCTGCCGCTTTGGCGTCTTCCAATGCTTTTCTGGCGGTCTTCAGTGACACATTCGCGGCCTTGTACTGCTTGTGCAGCCGATCCACGATTGGCTCAACTGCCGCCGCCAGCTCGCTCTGCTTGGCGTTCGGCTTCAGCTCCACGGCCACCACACGTTCCACCTCGAAGTCGTCATAGTGCCCGGCGGCGTCCAGCTTGGCCCGAAGATTGAGGACCAGATTCGGATCAGTCACGTCTTCCAACTCGGCTGTCAGATGGTAGGTCTTGAAGGCTGCCAGCACGTCTTCCGTGTTGTTTACGAAGTCCAGGACATAGGTCGTGTCCTTGCCGGGATGTGCCCGATTTAGGCGCGACAGCGTTTGCACCGCCTGAATCCCGGCCAGCCGCTTGTCGACGTACATCCCGCACAGCAACGGCTGATCGAAGCCGGTTTGGAATTTGTTCGCCACCAGCAGGATCTGGAATTCCTCCGTGTCAAAGGCGTCGCGGATATCCCGGCCCCGCAACTTCGGATTCATCGCCGGGCCTGTCTCGGTGAACGGATCGGGACCGGAATCGGTATCTTTCACTTCCCCCGAGAATGCCGCCAGCGTTTGCAAGGCGTAGCCGCGTTCCTGAATGTACTTGTCGATCGCCAACTTCCAGCGCACGGCTTCCAGTCGGCTGCTCACCACCACCATCGCCTTGGCCTTCCCCTTCAGCAATGGAGCCACGTGCTGGCGGAAGTGTTCAACCACGATCTGGACCTTCTGAGCAATGTTGTACGGGTGCAACCGGACCCAGCCCATGATGCTTTTCATGGCCGCTTTGCGTTCCACCTCAGAATCGTCCCACTCTTTCCCCCCGTGAGCCAGTTTGTACGCCAGCTTGTAGGTCGTGTAGTTCTGCAAGACATCCAGGATGAACCCTTCCTCGATCGCCTGCCGCATCGAGTAGACGTGGAACGGCGCGGGGATATTGTCCTTGGCGGGCTTTCTCGTGGGGTCCGGGCGCGTCCCGAACAGCTCCATCGTTTTGGTCTTGGGAGTTGCCGTGAACGCCACGAACGTGATCCCCGCGTCGTCCGCTCGTGCAGTCATCTGAGCGGCCAGCACGTCATCCATACTGACTTCACCCCCATCGTTCAGGTCTTGCAGTTCCTCCGGCGACAACAGTTGCTTCAGCTTGGAGGCGGCCTCCCCGGTCTGCGAGCTATGGGCCTCATCGGCGATCACGGCAAAGCGTTTCCCCTGCGTCGCGGCCAGTTCTCGCACGGCCTTCAAAGCGAACGGAAACGTCTGAATGGTGCAGGCCACGATCTTCTTGTCACCCGACAGCGCTCCGGCCAGTTCGCCACTTTTGCTGCTGCTGTCGCCCGTGATCGTCTTCACGACTCCGGCGGTCCGCTCAAAGGCGGACAGCGCTTCCTGCAATTGCGTATCGATCACCGTGCGGTCGGAGACCACCAGCACCGTGTCAAACAGCTTGCGGTTCTCGGCATCATGCAGATCGGCCAGAAAGTGAGCCGACCACGCAATCGAGTTCGTCTTCCCCGACCCCGCCGAATGCTGGATCAGATACTTGCCCCCCGGTCCGTCCGCCAGCACTGCCGCCTGTAGCTTCCGCGTCGCGTCGAGCTGATGGTAGCGCGGGAACAGATAGCGTTTCAGCTGTTTCTTGCTGTCTTTCTGAGCCACCAGATACCGGCCCAGGATCTCCAGCCAGCTGTGCCGCTCCCAGACCTGTTCCCACAGATACGCCGTGCGGTGCCCACTGGGGTTCAGGGGATTCCCTTTCGCGCCATTGTCCCCCAGGTTGAACGGCAGGAACGCCGTGTCCGTCCCCTGTAGCTTGGTCGCCATGTACACTTCGCGGTTGCTGACGGCGAAATGCACCAGCGCCCCATGAGGAAACGACAGCAGCGGTTCCGCGGCTTGCCCCTTGGGTTTGGGGTTCCGGTCGAAACGATATTGGTCAATCGCGTCGCCGATGCTCTGCGTGAAGTCGGTCTTCAACTCCACCGTGGCGACGGGGATACCGTTCAGGAACAGCACCAGATCGATGCTGTACTCGTGGTGCAGCGAGTAATGCACCTGCCGCACCACCCGCAGCCGGTTCGCGGCGTACCGTTCCATGATGTCCGGATTGATCGCCAGCGCGGGCTTGAACTGCGACAGTGGCAACTTCCCCTTCAGTCCCAGCAGCTCAATCCCCTGCCGCAGCACCTCCAGCGTCCCCTGCCGGTCGAGCGAGTCCCGCACCCGATCCAGCAGCGTGTTTGCGGCGTTTGGGCCGTGGTTCTTGACGATCGCTTCCCACGCGGTCGGTTGGGTGGATTGGACCCACTCCAGCACATCTGCGGGGAACAGCGCCCGTGCCCGGTCGTAGCCCTCCCCATTGGACGAGTACAGCCAGCCTCGCCCGTCGAGGTGTCCGCAGATTTCGTCTTCGAAGTTGATCTCTGTGTGCAGGCTCATGTTAGCTCATCTTTCGCCGTTGAACTGGCTGGACGCATCAACAAACTCGTGTCTGTTCCACCACACACAAACGGCGTTGTGTCTGGTGAACTGCCATTTCGCCACACACAAGCAGGTTTCTCTGCGTCGAATGGCCACAGATGTTCAGTATCGTTCGCCTTCGGTGTCAATTGGCGATCAATAAGAACTCGAACTGAATGTTTGTCACATAACATTACGCCTCCAATGTTTACGACACATGGTCACTGCGATGGCACACGACGGAGGCCATCCCTGTCAATTGGCCATCAATTGAACTGCCCCACCTGTGTTCACGCCCAAAACGGAAGGTATCTCGCGTACTTCTTCCCCTGTTTCTCGCCAGATGGCTTGACCAGCCCCGCCTTCACGGTGTCTGCGATGATCCGAGAGACGCTCGCCTTGTTGTGTTCTTCAATCCCGAACCGCTCACGAAGGCTCGAATTGGTCATCTCGTCCCGCTCCAGCCACTTCAGCCCGGCATGCAGATAACAGGCTCGGATTCGTTCGTCCCGGTCCATCTGCACAAATGGTTTGTACGCGAACAGGATCACCCGCGTCGATCCATCCGGAACTTCAAACGCTGGCGCGGGAAGCTGGAAGATTTCCGTCTGAATGACCACCTTGTCGACTCCGGTGCCACGTTCCTCACACTTGCCGATCCGGCGCATGAATGACGCCAACGACTCATTCCGGGATCTGGGGGGCGAATCCAGAAACCGATTTGTCTCCACCAGCGGTTTTCCCGGATTGGTGATCTCCATCCGGCCCTCGAAAATCTCCACCATCGGCCCGGCTCCAGTGATCTGAAAGTCCTGATGAATCAGCGCATTCGCCACCAGTTCGCGGATGGCCAGTTCCGGGTAGATCGACACCTCCCGCCGCAGCGACTTCTTGATCTCCTCGTTTCGCGGCAGAACCGCATTGATGAAGTCCAAGGCCAGTTCCAGGGCCATCGCGTAACCCAGGTCGAACATCTCTTCCCGTTCCGTCTCAAACCGGTTGCGGCCCTTGTACACAATGACCCGCAATGCCTTGCGTCCGAGTCGCGTGAAGTCACTCAGCTTCTTCCCGAACAGCAACCCTCCCAGATTACGGATGCTCCATTGCCCCGCGTCCGTGCGAATGATGAGTCCTTCTTCTTCCAGCCGCTCCAGAATCTTCCCGCTGTCACTGGGAAACGGCAGCTTCAGACTGTCCAGGAAGGATTGAACATCCAGCAGCCGCAACACATCGTTCCCGGCCACTTCTTCGACCGCCAGCTGATCCTCAAACGGGGTCGTGTCAAAGATTCGCTACAACTCCCGTTCGATCTCCGGGAACTCCTTCAGCTTCTTGCGATACGAACCGACCCGAATCAGTTCCACCCCGGCAAACTGCGTTGGCTTCCCGCTGGCACGCGGGATCTCCAGCAGAACCACCGGCTGGCTCTCATACTCGAACTCATGCCAGCGAAAATGCAGCCCCGGACTGAGTTGCCGCCGCAGCCAGCTCTCCAGATCCTCATTTCCCTTCTTCGTCTGACTTGGCTTGAAACTGGTCCCGGTCACTTCATGGGTCTGATCTCGAATTCCCCAAACCAGATACGCACTGGACTTACCCAGTAAGGCCGCCGAGTTACTCAGCGCCGAGAGGTACTCCCCGATGTCGTCGGGGTTGGAGTTGTTCTCCTTGAATTCCACCCAGCCGGTTTCCGCAGGCAGCTTGCGCAGCTCAGTCACCAGACCTTGCAGATAGCCGAGATCAGTCGGGGGACTCATGGTGTCTCCTTGTCAGGCAGGTGACGCACGTCGATCTGGCCGGTAACGGCGGCGGAGATCAGAGCGGTCCGGCGTTCTTGCAGCAACTCGATCCCACGCTCCGCTTCGGCAGTCATTTCGGTGAGCGGCACGGCGCTAGCCGCCAGTTCCTCTCAACGTTGCCCCACGCTGAAGAACCGGGGGCTAGCGCCCGGCCGCTCACACACCCCGCACATCGATCTGACCGGTGACAGTGGCGGAGATCAGAACGATTCGGCGTTCTCGGGATATTTCGATGCCGTGTTGGCGGTTCTGCTGGCAATCAATCGCGTCAGGACCGAGCGGTCGTCTGTTCTTCCAGCAGTTGTCTCGCCCGTTGGATGCCGAGGTACTCATCAATCTCGCGGTGCAGGTGCTCGATGACATCCATCGGACCTTCGATTTGCAGTGCTAACTGACTGGGATGCAGTTGGCTGGAGTCGCGCAGCAGTGTCGAGACGACCTCTTCCATGCGTTCCAGTTGTTGCCGGGCTTGGGACAGAGACATGGCGTCATTGATCATGGTCGCACCTTGATGATTCCTTTGCTGCGGTCCTCGCGACCACGAATCTTTCCGAAGAACTCCACGAACCCGGCCAACTCCGGCGAATGGGGCCGGACGACGAATAGGTCCAAGCCAAATCGTCGCAGCACAGATCGTCGCGAGCGTAGATTGTAGGCGAACGGCGACACCGGCTGAGTGAGATCGTAATCATCGCGGAGGACCACGATCACGTCGATATCGTTGGGTTCGAGGTGACTGGTGGCAAAGCTGCCATCAATCAGCACGGCCTGCGCCAGCGGCCACTGTGCGAGTTCTCGCAAGTATTCATTGAGTTTCTCCAGCAATTCGACGCGCTGCCGGTTGAAGCCACAACGTTCGAGAATCTCATCGAAAGTGCCCTCATGAATTCCCGCTGGTAGTAAGCCCTCAGCGTCAAAGGGCGGCAAGCCTGGACTCATGCGGCCTCCGTTTCGGCCAACCCGCGCACGTCGATCTGGCCGGTGACGGCGGCGGAGATCAGGGCGGTCCGGCGTTCTTGCAGCAGCTCGATCCCGCGCTCGGCTTCGGCGGTCAGTTGTTCGAGTTTGCCGATTTCACAATCGAGATGTTCAACGATTTGCCTTTGCTCTTTGATCGGTGGTCTCGGAAATCTGTACTTTCGAAGTTGCTCACCAGTGAGATGCGGAATTGTCGCGGTTCCGCCAGCCAATACGACGCCTGTCTCGACAGCGTTTCTCATGCAGTAATAGAAGAACCTCGGATCTTCGTCATCCGACCACGGACGAAGACGGTGTAACGCTTTTTGGAACGCGCAACGATCAAGCTCACCCTGCCAAATTGCCGTCTGTCCAATCCCCGCGCCACCCTCGCAAATCAGAACATCACCGGGCCGAAGTGAAAACCGTTCAACGTCATCCGGCTCGATGTCAAAAACAGGCAGGTCGGTGATGTTGATTCGATCCCAATTCACATCCGCGTTTCGCAGGTAACAGATTGGATGAGCCCCCGTCAGTTGTTTTTCATCGACCATCTTTCCCAAGACGGCGTGATATCGAGTGAAGACCGCAGGTATCGCCCAATGCTCGGGCACATCGCCGAGCCATTCGATGCCGGAGGGCTTCAGGGGGGCGTGAGGGTTCAGGCCTTGGGTGACGGCGTGGGAGATGACGGCCTGGCGTTTTTCTTTCAGCAGTTCCATCAGCCGCCGCTGCTCCCCCACCAACCCGTCAATCTTCGAAGTCTCTCGGTCCAGAAACGACGCGATCTTGGTTTGCTCGGTGGTCGGAGGAAGCGTCAGTGCGAGTTTTGAAATCTGCGCATAATTCAAACCGTCACGAGCAGCGCCGTTCTGAGTGGCGTCGATTTGAGCCTTCATCCCAACGGACTTCATGGACATTGCAGCAAACTTACGAAGCGCATGGTCGATGAGGCGAATGATGCAGACGTGCTGATTGACATTTCCACCAGCGAACCCGCTGGGGACAAGGCATGTTCGACCGAGTGACGCACCGGTGATGTTCAATAGCACGTCACCCTCGCGAACTCGCGATCCGGCCATTTCTTCGTCGGTTTCAACCGTGATACAGACCACGTCATCCAGAAAGAGACCTTCGTCATACACGTTCTGACTACGGATAAAGACGACACCTTCGTCCGCGTAGGTTTCCGAACCGCCGGATGGCGTCTTTCCGCTTCCGATCTTCTCACAGAGGAATCCGAGTCTCGTTACGTTCCAATGCTGCGGCACCTCACCCAGCCATTCGACGCCGCTGGGCTTGTACTTCGGGTATCTCGGAAAACTCATGAGCGCGCCTCCGTGAGCGGCACGGCGCTCGCCGCCGGTTCCCCGGTGCGTGGTTGACTCATGAACGACGGTTTCCCGACCAGCCACGGGCAGAAGAACCGGGGGCTAGCGCCCAGCCGCTCACCCAGCCATTCGACGCCGCTGGGTTTGTACTTCGGGTATTTCGGAAAGCTCATGAGCGGGCCTCCGTGAGCGGCTCGGCGCTCGCCGCCGGTTCCGATGCGGCGGACGGATCTCGATCTGACCGGCGGCGAGCGCCGTGCCGCTCACGGGCTTCCTCTTCCGCGATGCGCAGCGTGCGTTCGATCTCGCGGCGAAGCTCTTCTCGCTCGGGCAGGTAAAGCTGGTACTTCTGCACGAACAACTGGCTGTTCATGCCATAGGTCGCGTACTCGACCAGCAGCTCGTCCTTGTGCCGCGTGAGGATGATGCCGATCGGCGGGTTGTCCCCCTCGACGTTCTCTTCGGCGGCGAAGTACCCGAGGTACAGATTCATCTGCCCGATGTCGTAATGCTGAACGTCATCCAGCTTCAGGTCGATCAAGACGAAGCAACGCAGGATGCGGTGATAAAACACGAGATCGACATGGTAGTGCGTGTTGTTGAGCGTGACTCGGTATTGCCTGCCGACGAACGTGAAGCCCTTGCCAAGCTCGAGCAGGAAGGGTTGCAAGTGGTCGCAGAGCTGGCCTTCGAGGTCGGTCTCGGAGAGCGAATGAGGTTCGGAGATCTTCAGGAACTCAAAGACGAACGGATCGCGCAGGATGTCGCTCGGTTGCTCGATGAGTTGCCCCTGCGAGGCCAGTTTCAGAATCTCGTCCTTGTCCTTGCCCAAGGCCAAACGGAGGAAGAGCGACGATTTCTTCTGCCGCTGAAGCTCGCGAACAGTCCATTTTTCACGGGCACATTGCTGCTCGTAAAAGCTCCGTTCCAGCGAATCATCGATCTTCAACAGCTCGACGACGTGCGACCAACTCAAAAGGTGCGACGCTGTCGCACCTTTTGGATAGGCAAGACCGAACTGCCGAATTCGAATGATGTTACTGCGACTGAAACCCTTTCCGTGGCGGAGAGTGAGGTCGCGGCTGAGGCGATTGAGCAGGTCGCCGCCGTACTCGGCTCGGACCTTGCCACCTTGCTCGAATTCGACGATGTCGTGGCCGATCTGCCAGTAGGTCGCCGTGATGTGGGCGTTGACGGCTTGCTCGGCCCGGACTCGCCCGGTTGTGTAAACGTCCGAGATTCGCGTGACGAGTTTGTCGTAGCCGTCGTCGTGCGTTAGTTCGGTGCTCATGATTGGTTGATCTCCTCGGCATCACGGTGTGTCCGTTGCCGGGCGGCCTGTTCTCGGGCGTGCTCGATGGCCTGGTGCAGGCGGGTCTGGAGCAACTTCAGCGGCGGCAGTTCGGTGAGGTATTCGCTGACCCGGATGGATTGGGAATCGAGCTGGAGGAGTTCCACCTGCTCGGTATCGGCGGAGGCACAGAGAATCAGGCCGAGGGGCGATTCCTCTCCGGGGGCGCGTTCGTGTTTGTCCAACCAGCGCAGGTAAAACTCCATCTTCCCGACATGCTCGGGCTGGAAAGACTCCAGCTTCAGTTCGACGGCGATGAGCCTGCGGAGGTGGCGATGGTAGAAGAGCAGGTCGAGATGGAAATCGTCCCTGCCGATGCTCATGCGCTTCTGTCGAGCGACGAAGGCGAAGCCCGAGCCCAGCTCCAGCAACACGCCTTCAATCTCACGCAGGATGGCGCTCTCGAGGTCGCGCTCGCTGTAGGCGCCCTTCAAGCCGAGCAGATCGAGCAAGTAGGGGTCGCGGAAGACGAGGTCGGCGCTCATCTGCCCGTCGCGGAGCTTGGCGATCTCCGCCGAGATGACGGCTTCCGGCTCTCTCGACAGCGCGGTGCGCTGGAACAACATGCCGCCGATCTTCTGGCGCAGCGTGCGCACGTCCCAACGCTCGATGCGGCACATTTCGGCGTAGAAAGCCCGGGCCAGCGGGTCTTTGATTGGCAGCAGCGCATGAACATGGGACCAGGTCAATTGTTGTGACAGCGTCACAACAATTGCCTCGTCGGGGAACAACTGCGAGAACTGGATCATGCGGGTAATTTCGGTGTGGCTAAAGCCGCGCCCATACTCCGCCGTCAATTCTCGTGACACGGTCACGAGAATTTGTCTGCCATACGCTGCCCTACCGCCTTGGAGATTCTCGTTCAAGAGGCGCCGTCCCACGTGCCAACAGAGCAACGTCTGGGTGGAATAGGCGACCGTGGCAATCCGCTGGCG
>JAYWFM010000155.1:0-5142 GCA_043778825.1 Planctomycetota bacterium
CCTCGAAACGCCACAATCCTGGCCGCTCTCAGCCAGCAGGCCCAAGAATCCTGGATTATCGCCTCGGTGGACAGATCAATCTTGGACAAACTCCTAGGACCAGATCGAACGGGAGAAGTGTGTTGAACAGACGGAAACACTGAGTACGAAGGGGGGCAAGTCGTCTGGTGATCCACTCTGACCCTCTCTGAACCCGTGGGGCTTGAGAAACCGGTCGCCGACGCTCCGATGGACGCTGGGGGCTTGCTACAATCACCCGCTGACCACCCCCCTGCCTCCCCCTGCCGTTTCGACGGACCCCACGACCTATGGCTGACACGCACGCCCTCACTCGACAGCTTCAGAAGAACAACGGATCGAAGATTGTCCTGCTCGTCTCCGATGGAGTCGGCGGGTTGCCGCTGGAGCCGGGCGGTCCGACGGAGTTGGAGGCGGCCAAGACGCCGAACCTGGACAAGCTCGCGCAGCGGGCGGAACTCGGCCTCAGTACGCCGGTGCTGCCAGGGATCACGCCGGGAAGCGGGCCGGGGCATCTGGGGCTGTTTGGTTACGACCCGCTGCAGTACCAGATCGGACGCGGCGTGCTGGAGGCCCTCGGCATCGACTTCGATCTGGGGCCGAACGATGTCGCCATTCGCGGCAACTTCTGTACGCTCGACGCCGCGGGGAATATCAGCGACCGCCGCGCGGGACGCATCTCCAGCGAAGGGGCCGCTCCCCTCTGTGCGAAGCTCGACAAGATCAAGATTCCGGGCGTCGAATTGTTTGTCCGGCACGTGCAGGAATACCGGCTCGTGATCGTCTTCCGGGCGACTGGGCTGCTGGGCGATGTCGCCGACACCGACCCGCAGAAGACCGGTGTCCCACCGCTCAATCCGGTCGCGCGGAGTGCCGGGTCGAAGAAGACAGCTGAGGTCGCCACCGAATTCCTGCGACAGGCTCGCGAGATCCTCCAGCACGACGCCCCAGCGAATTTCCTCACGCTGCGCGGCATCGACTGCAAGCCGCAGATTCCTCCGTTCCAGGAAGTCTACGGCACCAAGGCTGCTGCCATCGCCGTCTACCCGATGTATCGCGGGCTGGCCCGGCTGGTCAGCATGGACATTCTCGACGCCGGGCAAAGCCTCGACGACCAGTGTGCCCGCCTCAAGGAGAACTGGGACAAGTACGACTTCTTCTTCATCCACTTCAAGTACACCGACTCCGCCGGTGAGGACGGGAACTTCGCCAAGAAGGTCTCGAAAATCGAGGAACTTGACGCCGCCATCCCGAAGATCATGGCCCTCAATCCGGACACGCTGATCGTCACCGGCGACCACAGCACCCCCTGCAAAATGAAGGCCCACAGCTGGCATCCGGTGCCGACGATGATTGTGTCGAACAATTGCCGGTATGACGGGTCGACGGCGTTCGGGGAGCGGCAGTGCCGGATGGGTGGGCTGGGAATGTTCGAGGCCAAGTACCTGATGCTGCTGGCGCTGGCGCATGCCGGTCGGCTGGAGAAGTACGGGGCGTGAATGACGGTAGGACGGGCCCATTGGCCCGTCCGAGGATCGCAGGACAAAGCTGTCCTTCTTGCGGGTTCCCCACGGTGAGAAAGATTCTCGATGAACCAACTCTACTTCGGCGACAACCTGCAGGTGCTCCGGGAGAGCCTCGCCGACGAGTCGGTGGACTTGATCTATCTCGATCCGCCGTTCAACTCCCAGCGGGATTACAATCTGCTGTTCAAGTCGCCGAAGGGGCAGAAGAGCGAGGCACAGATCGAGGCGTTCAAGGACTCGTGGCATTGGGGCGAGCAGGCCGAACGTGAGTTCGACGAACTGCTGCATCAAGCCAACACCGACGTGGCCGAGATGATGAAGGCCCTGCGGGCGTTTCTCGGCGAGAACGACATGATGGCCTATCTGACGATGATGGCCTCACGGCTGATGGAGATGCACCGCGTCCTCAAACCGACTGGCTCGCTCTACCTGCACTGCGACCCGACGGCCTCGCACTATCTGAAAATCGTGCTGGATGCCGTGTTTGGAAAGGAGCGATTCCAGAATGAAGTGATCTGGAAACGAACCGCTGCTCATGGAAGTGCAAAGCGTTGGGGACCGGTTCACGACACGATTTTCTACTACGCCAAGACGGATGATGTCGCTTGGAAATTTCCGGTGATGGCGCATGACCAAGGATACATCGACAAGCATTTCAGGAACAAGGACGAGAAGGGCCGACTGTTTCAGCCAATTACTCTGACGGGTTCCGGGACGCGAAACGGCGAAAGCGGCAAGCCCTGGAAAGAGGTGGATCCCACCCAAGTGGGCAGGCACTGGGCGATTCCCGGCGAAGTGATGGAGCGCTATCAGCTCCAGGGTCAGACTGTTCAGGATCGTCTCGACGCGTTGGATCTGGCAGGGTTGATTTACTGGCCCAAAGACGGAGAGGGGACGCCTCGCTTGAAATGGTATGCCGATGAACTCGTAGGCATGGCCATTTCCGATGTGTGGTCTGACATCCCACCGATCAGCGCGCAGTCTCAGGAGCGCCTCGGCTACCCGACGCAAAAGCCGCTCGCCCTTCTGGAACGAATCATTTCGGCCAGCAGCAATCCGGGCGACGTGGTACTCGACCCCTTCTGCGGCTGCGGGACGGCGGTGCATGCCGCACAGAAACTCAAGCGGAAGTGGATCGGCATCGACATCACGCACTTGGCCATCTCGCTGATTGAGAAGCGGCTGAAGGATGCGTTTGGGGCAAAGTGCAAGTTTGAAGTTCAAGGCACGCCCGGCGATCTTGAGGCGGCTCGCGACCTGGCCGCGCGCGACAAGTATCAATTCCAGTGGTGGGCTGTCTCGCTCGTCGAGGCCCAGCCGTACCAGGGGAAGAAGAAGGGGGCTGACACGGGAATCGATGGCCTGAAGTTTTTCTACGACCTCAAGGACGAAGACGCCCGCAAGATCGTCGTCAGCGTGAAGGGCGGCGGACTCAAGGCGGATGACATCCGCGCCCTGAACCATGTCCGCGAGCGCGAGAAGGCCGACATCGCGATACTCATCTCACTGAATGAACCGACCGCCAAGATGCGGGCCGACGCGGCTTCAGCTGGCATCTACCACGGCGGAGCCGACGGCAAGACGCCGTATCCCCGAGTCCAACTCCTGACCATCGAGGGTCTGCTGTCCGGCGAACACCGTGCGGAACACCCCGACTATGTCAAAAACGTCAACTTCAAGAAGGCCAAACGCGAAACGGAAAAGCGGTCGCATAAAACCCTGTTCGACGAAGCCGACTGACCGAGAGATGATCGAGATGTCTCGATTCGGTATGCTGAGGTGAACGCCTTGGCGGGGATTCACCGGAGCTGCCCCATGGATCGATTGAGAATTGGATTTCAACTGCGACGAGGCATGCTCCTGCTGGGCATCCTCGGGACCGTGGTCAGCGGTGGGGGCCTCCGGAGATCGTACGCCGCGGAGCCCTCGCACCCACAGTTTCACCGGGCGGTCAACCTCGGTGGACCGGCGCTGGTCATCGCGGGCCGCACCTGGGCGGGGGATGACGCTCCGTGGATGCAGACTCGCGACTCGACGTTTGAGAATCAATCGGTCCCGCTGATCCCCGAGGCCGAACCCGCCCTCGCCCAGATGCTCCGCTCCAGCCGCCACAACACCCAGGCTCGCATCGAGCTGCGCGACCTGGAGCCGGGGCCGTACTCGCTGCGGGTGTATGTGTGGGAGGACAACAACTCCGAGACGTATTCGCTGGCGCTGGATGGCACGGTCGTGGCCCCCGACCAGAAGAGCGGGTCAGCTGGGGAGTGGGTCAGACTCGGGCCGTACGTGGTGCAGGTCGGCGACTCGAAGCAAGTCGTTCTCACGACCAGCGGCGGGCATGCGAACCTGTCCGGAATTGAAATCTGGCGAGGGGCCGGAGACATCTCGGATCCGACTGCTGAGCCGGAGACGCCCCTGCCCGAGGTGACTCCCGCCGTCGCCCAGTTGTTCTCGAAGCAGGTGGCCCCCATCCTGTCCCAGCACTGCATCGAGTGTCATCACGGCGCGGAAGCGGGTGGTGGGCTGGACTTGGCGACCTGGAAGGGGATGACCCAGGGCGGCGAAACCGGACCGGCCTTCATCGCAGGCGATCCAGCCCAGAGCTTGCTGATGCAGCATATCGTCTCGGGCGAGATGCCCAAGAAACGACCGCCACTGAGTGCGAATGACCAGTTGGCTCTGCGGCAGTGGATCGAGCAGGGAGCGGGTTGGCCGGTGCGGGAGATCAACCGGTTTGGCACCTCGACCGACCGCCGCGCGGGGCACGACTGGTGGTCGCTCCAGCCGCTTCGCAATCCAGCGGTGCCCAAGGTCTCGCAAACGAGTTGGGGCCGCAACGAGATCGACGCCTTCGTTCTCGCCAAGCTCGAATCCGAGAAACTCGCCCCCGCTGCGGAAGCCGATCGTCGGACGCTCGCGCGGCGGCTCTCGTTCGATCTGCTCGGACTCCCTCCGCGTCCGGAACAGGTCGCGGAGTTCGTCTCGTCCGCTGATCCCCGGGCCTACGAGGCGCTCGTCGATCAGCTGCTCAATTCGCCGCACTACGGCGAACACTGGGCGCGGCACTGGCTGGATGTCGTGCGGTTCGGTGAGTCGCAAGGTTACGAACGCAACCACATCCGCGAGAACGCCTGGCGGTATCGCGACTGGGTGATTGAATCGCTCAACCGGAACCAGCCGTACGATGAGTTCGTTCGCCAGCAGATCGCCGGAGATGTGCTGCACCCGGACGACCTGGGGGCACTCATCGCGACGGGGTTTCACGTCGTCGGCCCGTGGGACATGGTGGCCCACTTCGAAGGCTCGGCCACGATGAAAGTGGCTGCGCATCACGATCATGTGGAGGAGTTGGTCGGGACCGTGGGCCAGGCATTTCTCGGTCTGACCCTCAATTGCTGCCGCTGCCATGACCACAAGTACGACCCGCTTTCGATCGGTGACTACTACTCGCTGGCGGGCATCTTCAAAAGCACCAAGACGATGGAGAGCCTGGCGACCATCGCCAAATGGTGGGAGAACCCCATCGCAACGGACGAGCAGATTTCGGCGCAGAAGGCGCACCTGGAGAAGGTCGCCGCGCAGAAGGCCGCCATCGCCA
>JAYWFM010000156.1:0-12111 GCA_043778825.1 Planctomycetota bacterium
CCCAGGTAGGGCTGGAGGTCGGTGACGGGTTGATTCCGGGAGTCGAGCAACTCGAACGTGATCTTCGTGACCTCGCCTGCCTTGGCCCGAGGGATGGCAATGTGGGCATTGAGTCCCATCCCCGTCACGGAGCCCGGCGCGTTGGGAATGAGTGCAGGGGCTGGGGGAGAGTCACCCAGCACCTGGAGTTCGGCAATGGCCGTAGATTGGGGTTTCTTCACCGGTTTGTAATCGGCATACAGGCGATACGTTCCCCCCGTCGGAAACACATGACTGATCGTGAGGTTCCCGGCGGAGTCGATTGCGGGATGGATGTGCGCGAACTGGTCCAACCCGGCACTCACCACCATGAGATGGACTTTCTGTTCATGGACTACTTCAAACTCCCGGAGCATGGCACCGCTGTCGTCATGAATCATGAGACTCAATCGGGTGGGCTGGCCTGCCTGGACCGCAGCGGGATCGGTCGTGACCATCAGCGTTCCGGCCCTCCCGCCCATCTGGCTCATGTCGTGGCCCTGGTGGGTGTCACCGGGATGGGAATGACTTGCGGGAGGCGGCTCGGCTGGCTTGGATGGCTGGGATGAACACCCGACCCCCAGCGCCAGCAGGACGATCAATGATGCATGTCTCATGGCTGTTCTGCTCCGGTTCTTGATTTCACCACTTGCGGGGCCTAGCATCTCCCCATGATGATTCAATTCTTGCGGTGTCCCGCGATCCGTCAATATCCCATCAGTCCCCAGGATTTCGTTTCGCCACCTTGACGAATAAACTACAATCAATGCGTCGGTTGTGTCGAAGATCAACTTCAGCGGTGGGGCCATTGCTGGGGCGTGGACACTCGATGGTTCGCGGTTTAGTGGCCCGGAGGCTTCCCTGATGAATCTGTTCGGTCCCATGCGGCGACGCCGCCTGCTTGAAATCGGCGCAGCTGGGGTTCTCGGGGCTGCCTTGCCGAGACCGGTCCGCGCGGAAGTGACTGCCCGAGCCAAGTCGGTGATCTGGGTCCATTTGAGCGGCGGGCCGAGTCAGCTCGATCTGTTCGATCCCAAGCCGCTCGCTCCCGAGGCCATCCGAGGGGAATTCTCCGCGATCGAGACCGCGATCCCCGGTGTGTATGTCGGCGAACATCTCCCGCGATTGGCGAAGATGCTCGACCGCTGGACGGTGCTGCGGACGCTGACGCATGGGGAGGGGAACCATCTGCTGGCCACGCATGTGGCTCTGACGGGAAGGCCCACGCCGGTGCCGCGCGGGGGGAGTGACCTTGATCGGGTGCAGTCCCGCAGCGACTTTCCGAACATGGCGTCGGCCCTGGATTACATGCACCCCCGGACCGATGGTGTGCCGACCGGTGTGTCGCTGCCGAACTACTTCATTGAGGGGCCGCTCACCTGGCCGGGGCAGTACGCCGGGTTCATCGGCATGAAGCACGACCCGTGGCAGATCAACCAGGACCCCAACGACCCGAACTTCCAGGTCGACTCATTAACCCTGCCGCAGGAGGTCACACCGTCGCGACTCGTTTCGCGCCACGAACTCAACTCGGTGTTGGAGCGAGAGAACCCGATGGGTGGTCGGGCTGCGGGGTTTAAGGAGCAGCAGGAACTGGCGTTCTCGCTGCTCACCTCGGCCAAAGTCACGACGGCCTTCAACATCCACAGCGAGTCGCCCGCGACCCGCGACCGCTATGGCCGCAACAAGTTTGGCCAGTCGCTGCTGCTGGCGAGGCGGCTCGTCGAGGCGGGCGTCCCGATCGTGCAGGCGGCGATGGGGATCGTCCAGACGTGGGACACGCACACCGACAACTGGGGCAAGTTGAAGAACACGCTCTGCCCTCAGCTCGATCAGGGGTTGGAAGCGCTGCTGACCGACCTGGAAGCGAGCGGGTTGCTGAAGGACACGATGGTCGTCGTGATGGGTGAGTTCGGTCGCACCCCGAGGATCTCGACCTTGCCGGGTCAGACGCTGCCTGGTCGCGATCACTGGCCGTATGTCTATTCGGGCCTGTTTGCGGGAGCGGGAGTGCGCGGGGGGCAGGTCCTCGGCCAGTCGGACGCGACCGCTTCTTATCCCGTCTCGCGCTCGTGGACGCCCGCCGATGTCTGCACCACGATCTACAACGCGCTGGGCGTCAACGACCACGCCGAACTCCTCGACCCGCTGGGACGCCCCAACCGCCTGATGAACGGGGCGGTGATCGAGCCGCTCTATACCGGGACGTGAAGCTGCCGTGCTGCGAGACCGGCCCAGCTCAACATTTTCCGTAGCCACGCTTCGCCAGAACGTGGGCGAACTGGCGTGGGTGCCCGCCCTCTGGCGAGGGGCAGCTATGACTCACTCGGAACCGCGTGAGGTTATCACAGCGCTGGACGCGTCCACATCGCACCTCGATCGACTCATGGCCTCGTGGTGTTCGTCGTGGTGCCGGCCCCACTTCCCTGGAACGAAAACACCGCCACATCAATGATGTTGGAGAAGGTCGGGCTGAGAGACAGACGCACGTAACGACGGTCCGGTGAGACCACAGCCTGGGCCACCATGGAGGTGCCCTCCGGGATGAGACTCACGACCGGGGCGAACCCGATCGCGCCGAACACGCCGTTCCCCCCGGCGGGCATGACGCCCTGCTGACGCGAGTTGCGCATCTCGGCAACCGCCTGGCGGACCTCGTGATTGACCACCCGCCGTGTGGGTCGACCGACCTGCGAGGCGACCCGCTCCCAGTCCCGCGCCGCGCCCCCCGGAGCTGCGAAGAGTACGGACCGCCGCTGTTCGCGGCGTCCGTCTTCGAGTGTGATGCGGACCATTTGTTCGTCGGACTTGTCGAGCGTGACCGTGTTCGTAGTCTCCTTCTCCAGCGGGCTGCCCGCGTGGGTCACGATGGTCAGGACGGCCCGGTTGCCGACGATTTTTCCAGACGCCTTTTTGACTCGCAGAAGATACTCTCCACTAAAGCCCATCGGGCAGGCGAACTCCTCGATGCAATTCTTGGGACCGTACCCATCGCTCAGCAGATACCCGCCTCCGGCCGATTCTTGCATCTGAAACGATGCGATCCCTCCGGCGGGGTCTTGCACGGAGAGATCGAGATCTGCGGTTCCATTCCATTCCAGCCGGATTTGCAGGTCGAGACGACGGGCCTCGGTCGCCTGCTGCTGGAGCCGGGCGATCTGGTCCAGCTGTTGGGCCTTCTGGAGCTGTTTCACGGTCTCGGACAGCAGGTTTTCCGCCAGCTCATGCTGCCGCTGATGGTCGACGCTCCAGTTGTTTCGCAGGATTCCACAGGCGGCCCAGATGGCATCGTCCGCGACCCCGGTTTTGGCAGCCAGTTTCAGGCTCAGCGAGTACGGCTCCGGACGATCGGGGGACAGGCGGGACGCTTGGCGGTACATCTTCAGTGCGGCAGCCGCACGATCAAAGCGACTCAGGTAGGCTCCCGAATACATCATCGATTCATAGGTCGCATTGCCAAAATCGGCGACCGACAACACGACCCGTTCGACTTCCTCCTGGGGGTATCCAGCCTTCTGCATCATCACCGCCAGCATTTCATACATCCACGGCTGCGACTGGCCCTCGATGATGGCCGCATTCAGCAGTGCGATGACATGTGGGTATAGCTGTTGATCAATGAGGTATTCCACGTGCCATTGGACGGCCTTGATCGAGCGAGGGGACTTTGCGAAAAAAGGTCGCCAGGCTTCCGGTCCCTCGGTTTTCGCGTCTGGGAAACCGGGGGAGGGTTTCGATTCGGTGACACCCGTAACCCGAACTGTACCGGGGGCGATGGTGCCCACTTGGGGTGGCCGGGTCGCGGGCTGGCCCAGGACTGGAGCAGGGGCGGAAACGCCAGCAGCGGCCCCCGGGGCGTTCCCCGAGTTCCGCTGCTGTGGCTTGGGCTGGCTCTTGGGCCGAGCGATTGGAGCTTGCGCAAGACTCGCATCTTGCGTAGACTCCATCAGTTCAGCCGGTTTTTTTTTGCAGCATCTGCCAGCGGGGCACGCCGAGCTTGTGGCACACTGAAGAATCCACCGCCCTGTCCGCCTTGTCCGCCTTGTCCGCCTTGCTGGCCACCTTGCTGGCCGCCCTGCTGACCTTGCTGGCCACCTTGTTGACCACCCGCCATAATCACGGGGATCGGGATCACAAGGTCGCCGACCGGGTAGACGCGGGTCGTGTACACCAAGTCGGCCTTTTCCTTAGTCGTGATCTTCATCACTTCGTCCTGGATGATGAAGGTCAACTCAGTGCCGTTCACGTTCTCCAGCATCAGCTTCAGGGCACTCCGCAGGGAAATCCCCGAGATCACCAAGTTGATCCGGGCATCCGCATCGAGTCCCGCGTCGGTCAACGCCTGCTCATCCAGACGGATCGGGATGTTGTGCAACTGCTGGATGAATTCCACGACTTCCTTCAGGGTGTTGTCCGGGAACTCCAGCGAGGTCTGCTGATCCAGAGCGCGGGAAATCTTCTGCTCGTTCGGGCTGTCCTTGTGCAGGTCGACCGATTTCCACTTCTCCCGCTTCAGTGTCAGCTGTTGCCAGACGGCAGCGGGCGGATAGCGGACGGGCGGCTCATCCGGGAACGGGACGTGGGACAGTTCCACTTGATAGAGAGTTTCCAGGAACCGGTCATACCGCAGGGACTGCAGGTGCTCAGACTTGGACAGTTGTCCCGCCGCTTCTGAGGTAAAGACCGTCGCAGCCCCCGTGGCCGAGTTGGGAGCGATCGATTCGATGATGCGGGACACGGCCTCGGCTTCTTCGAAGGCATTCGAGTCTCCGTGATAACCGTCGTCCATCAGAGACCGGATGCGGTCCACGAGTTGTTTGAGTTTCTCGTCCTGTTCGGCGGCGAAGTCGATGACCCGCTGTTGGGCTTCCTGTTCGGCTTTGCGTTGTTCACCGGCCTGGATCCGGATTTGGAGAACTTCCTGCTGATTGCGGATCTTCGTCAGGGCGGCATCGGCTTGCTTCAAGAGAGAGGCCTTTTCATCGGCGTCGATGTCCATGGCCGACTTGATCGTGATCCGGGTGCCTTCCAACAGTGAGACAGCTGCATCCGGGGAGATCGAGAGGGCCTGAGTGGCATGCTTGATGTCGGTTTCCAGTTGCTGCTTGAGCTTCTGGGTGCGGGCCTCGCGGCGGGCCTCTTCCTGAGCGATGGGGGACAGGTCGACCGGATTGACGCGATTCTGGAGGGGCGATACCAATTCCGGGACCGGGGCTTCTGGAATCGGGGGTTCCGGAATCGGGGCTTCCGGGACCGCCGGGTCGGCACCCACCGCCGGAGCGGCTGCCGCGGGCTGTTCTTCTACTTGAGCCAGCACCTGAGCGACCGTTCGCACCTTCAACTTGCCGACCCGGTTCTTGATCCCGGTGGCGCGGACATTGGCGGGATCGAGCCGACGGAGTTCATCGGTCACCACTTCGGCTTGAGCGATGTCTCCCTTGAACAGCGAGTTGTCGGCCTGGATCTCCAGTTGTTCGACGCGATCGGCGAAGGACTGCCGGGCCACTTGCAGGAACTGGACCCCTGCGAAGGGAACCTGCTGGGCATTCGAGGCGTTGGCCTCACTCCAGAACCCTTCCAGGTACTGGTTCCCCTGACGGAACTTGGCTTCTGGCACGTTCCAGGAGAGTTCGCCCGCCGGGGTCTGCACCGAAAGTGAAGCTCCCGCGACCCACTGGCCACGAGCCAGATAGAACGTCTCGCGATCAGATCGCATGGGCAACGCTTGCTGCGGCACGACTTCCGCATCCGCCCAATGCACAGCCAGCGAGGTCGGGTAGGTCACGGGCAGGTCGATGGCCGTCGCCAGACTCTGTCCCACTTCAACGGCGTTGAGGGACGTGGAGTCGATCCGGGCCATGCCCCCGGTCTTCTGAGCCAGACTTCCCACCAGTCGCAGATCCTTGTTCGCCCCGACCACGAAACCGTGAATGGGAATCTGGCGGTCACGCAGATTCGTGACCAGCGTTTCCATCTGGTCCCGCTCAATCAGCTTCGCCGAACTCATCCCGTCTCCAATGTAGACGATCGATGAGGCACGTCCGGTCTCGATCTGCGCCACAGCGGTCTGAAGCGCCGACATCAGGTCGGTCGCCCCGGCGGGCAAGCGGTTCTGCAGGGTCTCGATCGACAAGTCCGATGCCTGTGCCGGCGACACGAACCCCTTCGTCAGGGAGGTCGACTTCATGTCGATGGCCGACACCTGGACCCGGTCGGTCGCGGGGAGCGCGGCCAGCAACTCCTTCAGCACACTGATCGCCATCGTGCGGTGTTCGCCGACCTGGCTCGCCGAGGTATCGACGAGAATCACATGGTCGTGCGGCACAGCGACCGCCTCGATGGTTGGTCCCTGGAGGGAGACCGCGAAGTAGGAATGGCCGTCCAGAGCCTGATGGCTGTAGACGACTGCCGCTTTCGTGACCGCATCGGCGATCGGGTCAGCTGCGGACACCGAACCGCTATGGGCCACACCACAGAGGGCCACACCCGCCAGCCAAGCGAACGCATTCACTTTGAGGGAACGCATACTCCGACTCCTCAGGAAGAACCTGATATTGGACAGACGGTACGCCCACAGACGCACCGCACACTTTGCAAACCAGATGGGACACCGATGCGATGACGCGATCCGCGCCAAGCACAGAGTCTATCACCTCACTCGACCGACATCCAAACAGATTCCGTCCCAATTGCCGCACAATTGCAGTCTTCGGTTCGGAACGCATCCGAGCGGTCGGCAGGACCGACACGCCCGGTGTTTTCGGAATCGGACCTCCGACGGACTACTTCACCGCTCCCAGCGGTGACTTGCTGCCCACCAAGGACAACTTCGTCCGTTCCGCGAACATCTTCTCCAGTCGCGTCCGTGAGTACAGCCGCACCAGTTGATCGTTGTGGAGCAGCCGCCCTTGGTCGTCCCGGGTCAGTGCGTCCTTGATTTCCGGCTTGACGCTGCCCGCGTAAAGGGCTGCGAAGGTCTCCGGATCGACCCCCTGCCCCGAGGTGAGGTCTTCCGTGGCGTTGCCTCCCCCGCACAGAATCAGGAAGGCGTTGGGGGTCTCACTGAGTCCCTCGTACTTGCCGTCCTGCTGCAGGGCGTCCATCGCCGACTTCAGTGCCTCGTGGGCCGTATGAATCTTAGTGGCCGTGTCATCGGACAGCCCGGAATCCGCGTCCTGAGCTGTCACCGTGGACTGCATGGGCCAAGCCCCGGAACCACACAGGTAGCCAGCCGTCAACATGGTCAGGCCGAAGGCCAACGTTTTGTATTGCATGAGTATGAACCTCTCGCCGGGAGCGCGGGCTTGAGCCCGCGCGGGAATGTGATCTTCCGAGAGACAGGGGCCGAAGCACGATGTCGACTGTCGTCAATCATGGTAACAACGTGCCAACGCGGTCTGCCAGACTCAGTTGCGTGATTGCGAGATTACGCCGCCTGGCGATCGCTGGTCGATTCCGGCGCGGAAGCCCGAAACGGCACGACATGCGGGGCGGACCGATGGTTCACACCGCGCACCCGGTCTCCGATCTTCTGGCTGATCCACATCATGACCAGGCATCCCCCAAACACAATCGCGCATCCGAGAATCGCGACTTGATCATCACTGAGTTGAGCAGCGAGCAGCATGGGAGGCAGGCTCCAATTCCCTCGAACACAAGTTCGCAGCAAAGCCGCTTCGCCGAAAACGGGGACATCCCGTCGCGACGCTCCCGTCCGAGTCCTCTTCAGTGTCGTCGGACGGGACTCGCGGCCTTCAGTCCGCCACTCAGAAACGGACTCGCAGTCACCGAACGGCGGTCGAGTCTCGACGTGGGCAGCTTCTAACGCCTTGTTCGGAACTGACGGTCGTATCGATCTGGCACAACACGTGGCCTCGTTCGCCAGAACGTGGACTGCTGGCGCACGGGTCAGAGCACCGGCGAGCCGGAGTGCGTAAGCACCCGGACTAGTGCGAGTGCTTACGAAGTCCGGGGCCTGACGGCCAAGGCTTCCCAAGTGGGTGTTTCCGTGGGAAACACCTGCTCTTTGTCCCGCCAGGGACACCCGACAATAGCCCACCGTTTCAACGGTGGGAGAGCGCCCCGGACAAACCGACAAGTCCCGTCAGGGACGGCAGACGCTGGCGATGACCGTCGTGACGAGCGGTCGGCGTGGGGCCACGCTGCGCGCTTCTGTCGCCCCTGCCGGGGCTGCTGACCGCGAGGGACTTGTGGCCCCACCGATGAATCGGTGGGCTATTGTCGGGTGTCCCTGCCGGGACAAAGAGGGACTGGCAACTGAGGCGAAGGTCGATTGCGTGTGAATATTTGCTGAGTGTCACGCCTTGGAGGCCCTGGCCCGTCGGATTCGGCGCGGAGTGTCGATAATTTCCGCCGAATTCTGGAGATTCCCCGTGACACTCTTGCATCAGTATTGACAGTTGGGTCATTATGGATAAACTCTCTCTGATGGACAGTCGATGATGACAGATGACTCGACACTCCGCACCTTGAGAAAATCGTCACCCCTGGCAGGAAGTTCTCATGATTGATTTTCGATTCGGCCCGACGCACCAGAACTGCGAAGGCACTTCTCGCCGCAACTTCATGCGAGTCGGGGGGCTGGGCTTGTCCGCCTTAACCCTCTCCCACCTGATGCGGGGACAGGCTCAAGCCGCTGGCACGCCCGCGGCGGCGACGCCTCAGAAGTCGGTCATCTGGCTGTGGCTGAGTGGGGGTCCGACACAGATCGAGACCTTCGATCCCAAGATGACGGCTCCGTCCGAGTATCGCAGCGTCACCGGCGAAGTGAAGACGGTTCTGCCGGGCGTCACCCTCGGCGGCAACTTCGAGCGCATCGCCAAGATTGCCGACAAGATGGCTTTCGTGCGCTCGTTCGCTCACACCAATAGTGGTCACAGCGGCGGCACCCACTACGTCATGACCGGCTACGACAACCGTCTGGCCGACAACGGAGCAGTGGCCGACCGGCCCTTCCCCGGCTCGATCGTCTCCCGCGTCCGTGGCACTAATCACCCCACGACTGGCATTCCGACCTACGTGCGGCTGGGCGGGACGTATGCCGATGGTCCGGCCTTCCTCGGCACCGCATTCGGTCCGTTTGACCCGGGCGGTGAAGCCCGTCGCAACATGAGCCTGACGGTCGACAACGCCCGCCTCGGCAATCGTCGTCAGATGCTGGATGGGATCGACAATGTCCGTCGCGAAGTCGACCGCAGCGGCCTGATGGAGGGGCTCGACTCCTTCGAGCAACAGGCGTTCAACCTGATCCTCAGCAAGTCGCAGCAGTCGTTCGACCTCAAGTACGAAGACCCCCGCGTCGTCGACCGCTACGGCGACGGACTCGGCCAGCAGATGCTCCAGGCGCGCCGCCTGGTCGAAGCCGGTTGCGGGTTCGTGACTCTCAACTTCGGCGGCTGGGATATGCACAGTAACGTCAAGGCGGAGATGGACAAGCGCGGACCGGAAGTGGACCGGGCCGTGGCCGCTCTCGTCGAGGATCTCGATCAACGCGGAATGCTGGAGAACACGCTGCTCGTCGTCAGCGGCGAATTCGGTCGCACCCCCAAGATCAACGGCTCCGCGGGTCGCGATCACTGGGCTCCGCTCAGCACGCTCGCACTGGCTGGTGGCGGCCTGAAGATGGGCCAGGTCGTCGGGGAATCCGCTGAGAAGGCCGACATCCCCAAGACGACTCCCATCACACCGCAGGATCTGCTGGCCACGATGTTCCACGTGCTGAACATCGACCGACGCATCCAGTTCAACAACCAGTCGGGCCGACCGACCTATATGATCGAGAACGGCAAGCCGATCGAAGAACTCGTGTAGGCCCTGTGCAGACCTCCAGACACATCAACCCCGGTCAGCACTCTTGCGGGCCGGGGTTGTTCGTTTTTGGGGGTTGTTCGCGGGATCGGGATGTCCGTGCTCCCCCACTACAGTCCGCACGACCGGTCGGGTCGCCGCGACTCGGACAAGCTCCAGAGAATCCCCACTCTTCGGAAGCGGAAATGTCTTCCAAATCGTCGAAGTCAGGGGGGCGGAACTGTGACACCTCACAGCCGCCGATTCGACCCACAGACATCAATCGAACTTCTCACCCACAGCGCTGTCCGGTGAGCCGATTGCCACATCATTTCAATACCGAAACAGGGAGTGCAGGCTATGCTCGTTCTTTCACGCCACCGTGACGAGAGTATCATGATCGGTGACAACATCGTGATCACCATCGTCGACATCCGGGGTGACAAGGTCCGTCTGGGGATCCAGGCCCCCACCAACGTGCCGGTCCACCGCGAAGAAATCTACGAAGCCATCAAACGGGAGGCTGCTGGAACTTCTGTGGACGCGGCCAAGACAGTCCAGTCCTGATTCCCGCCAGCGGACCTTCGCACAGCGTTCGCCCGGTTCCCCAGGTTCCGCACGCGAATCGAGGCGTGCGGAGCGATGTGTGCATCAGAATCGTAGGCAGACATTCCCCACGGATCCCAGACACCGGGAGAACACATCGCGGCGTAGCCGCAACCCAAGGGGAGAAACGTTCAGGACTCCTCCATCCCGGAGGGATGTCAGCCATTAGCCGGTGGTCGAGCGCAGCGACACCACCGGAACACAGCCCCGCCAGATTTCCGCATCCCAGAGGGATGCCAGAAGGCGTCGCTCTCGGAGGAATTCGCCCCCAGTTCGGGGGCTTTCTGCCATCCCTCCGGGATGGGGAATCGCGAGGCGGCTGGTGTCCGGTGGTGTCGCTCCGCTCAACCACCGGCTAATTGCTGTGCCCCCTGCCGGGGTCTGAAGGTGTATGAGGCCACTTCAAGAATTTGCGCAGCGTGCGCACATTTCAGACGTGAGTAGTACGGAGTCTTGAAGAATGCGACACAGGAGATCCGTTGATCCAGCGCCTCGGAAATTAGAAACGCAGAGGACGCAGAGGACGCAGTGACAGGCATGCCTCCAGAACTCTGCGTCCTCAGCGCCCCCTGCGTTTCCATCCCTCCCTGGCATGGCGTTCGAATGTTCACCATCGGCTGCCGCAAGAATCTGAGTGGGGAGAGAGGGGCTGCTGGTTTTCGGGCTGGCTACTTTTGTGATGCACACACTGCGGAGCGAATTCAGCCCACCGCTTCCTTGAACCCAGTCCCCTTCCATCCGTATACTCCATTTTCCCGGGCGTTTGGCGCAGTGGCTAGCGCACTTCCTTCACACGGAAGGGGTCACAGGTTCGATCCCTGTAACGCCCACTCTTCAGAAGACTTTATCGGATCGTGAGTTACGATACCTGACGGCGTTCGTCAGTGCGGTGAAAACCCTGTTTCAATCGTGGAACTTGTTCCACGAAATGAATCGGAGTCCCGCACATGGCACGTAAACCCAATGTTTTTCCATCATATCTGCTCCACAAGGGCAGCGGTCAGGCTCGTGTTCGCATCGACGGACACGACTATCTGCTCGGTCCGTACGGATCGGATCAGTCCCGTATCCGCTACGGCGAACTGATCGCCAAGCTGGCGGGAGGGGTTCCGATTGACCCGCTGGCCGATTCCAATCGTGGAAGAGTTCCACGAAATGAATCAGAGGCCGATTCGGGGCCAACTGTCGGGGAACTGTGCCTTGTGTTCTTGCGACACGCCCAAAGCCACTACGTCAAGAACGGCAAACCGACCAGCCAGATTGACATGTTCAAGTCGACCATGCGCCCGCTGAATGAGTTGTACGGACTGACCCCGGCGAAAGACTTCGGGCCTTTGGCACTGAAGGCTGTGCGGGCAAGGATGGTCGAACGCGGCTGGACCCGCAACGTGGTCAACGCCAGCGTGGGCAGGATTCGCCGAATCTTCAAGTATGCTGTGGCCGACGAACTCATCGACCCCAGCGTCCTCCAGAAGCTGCAAGCCCTCTCCCCTCTCTTGGCGGGTCGCACTGAGGCTCCCGACAACCCACCCCGACAGGCGGTGGCTCCGGCAGGCATCGAGGCGGTGCAGAAGCTGGTCACTCCCCTAGGAGTTTGTCCAAGAATTGCACTGTGACCCTCGTTAGCGGGGTGTAGCGGGGCTTGGCGGGAGGTTGTTGGCGACCTCGGCGCGCTCCGGG
>JAYWFM010000157.1:0-12053 GCA_043778825.1 Planctomycetota bacterium
GCTCGCCTGCGACTTCGTAGGAGGCTGGCCAGACCACGCCAGATTGAGCCCTCGCATTCACAAACTCGACAGCCGCCAAAACCCCGTTTCACCAGGCCACCCCAGCCCTCTCCCCACAGCCACGCCCACTCCGCAAGCCATGCCGCCAGTGGGGAGAGGGGGCAGAGACAGGCGACTGCCGACTTTTCTGATGCACACACGCCGCCGTGATTCCTCCCCTCTGGCACTTGATTCTCTCCCGCCACTGCTGGACAGTGTGGCGATTGACCCCGCCCGATCCCTCCCGCTCCGTGATGGTTCTCATGCAGATTCCCAGCGACCGCTATTCCCGGTTTCGTCTTGTGCATGACATGCTCGCGACGTCGGAGGTCATCCGCCACTTCGACGTGCGGCAGATGGCCGACACCGCGCGACAGATTGCAGCGATCGGCAAACTCTTTCTGACCGGCGAAGGCTCCAGCCGCATCTTCCCGGCCAAGAGCAACTTGGCCCACGCCCGCCGCCAGGGGTGGCCGCTCACGCTGCACACCGAGGCCGGTCGCCAGGCTCGCGAGTATGCGCTGAAGGACTGGGCCGTGTTCGCCTCGTCGAACTCGGGGCGAACCGCCGAAGTCATCGGCCTGTTCCATCAGCTTCAGTCTGTCGGTCACACGGCTCGCTATAGTCTGACCGCGTTCGCCGGTTCGAAGCTCGAATCGCTCTCCGCCCAGGGATACACGCTGAGTTGTGGTCCCGAGGGAGCGGTGGCCGCGACGAAGAGCGTGATGGAGCAGGCCCTGTTCTACCGGGCTTTGCTAGAGGCGGTGGCGGGAGTCTCGACGCTGGAGGGCCGGTTGGCAGCACTCGGGGATGCGATCCACGCCGCTTTAACCACGATCGTCCCGACGGACATTGTCGATCGGATTGCCAAGGCAGGCACCATCTACTGGGCCGGACGGAACGATGGAGTGGCCGAGGAGCTGACGCTCAAGACCAACGAAATCACCCGCAAGCCCGCCGACTACCTGGAGGGCACCTATGCCGTGCATGGGATCGAAGAGGTGATGCAGGCCAGCGATGTGCTGCTGTGGATCGACCCGTACGCCGAGTCGGAGCAGAAGTTCGCCGACGTGCTGGCCCACGGGGTCGGTATGACGATCGTGGCCATCGCCTCGCGCCCGACGCAGTTCCCGACAATCTTGATCCCCGAGGCGGGCGACTTGAACCCCTTCGTGCAGATGGCTGCGGGGTGGAATGTCCTCGTCGATGTCGGCATCCAGCTGGGGATCGACCTTGACAAACCCCAACGCGCCCGCAAGGTCGGCAACGAGTTCGTCGGGTAACAGTCGTAGTTGCGTTCGCCAGAACGCGGGCTGTGGGAACCAACGTTCGATGTCGGGGAAGACTTCCAGAGTCGATTGGCTGCCTCAAACACCGAGAGCGTCCGCCCGCGTTCTGGCGAACGCAGCTACAGTACGCGGGCGAACCACCTCCACCGAAAAGAGACTCCGATGACCCCCGAACAACTCCGCACCCTGCAAGCTCCGATCAAGGCCCGGTTTCGCGAGAACCCGGCCTCGGGCCAAACGGTCCTCGTGGCGACCGGGGAACTCGATCGCGACCAGTGCGTCTGCCGCATCCCCACCGGGCGCGGGCCGGTCACCGAGGCCGGGCTGCACGAACTGACCGGCGGCGATGGCCGCTGGGCGTGCAGCGCGGCCATGCTCCTCGAAGCCCTGATCGGCTGTGCAGGCACCACAGCCTGTGTCGTCTCGACCGCCATGGGCATCGAGTTCACACTCGGAAAGATTCGCGCGGAAGGCGACCTCGACTTCCGCGGCACGATGGGGGTCAGCCGCGAAACGCCGGTTGGATTTACCGCCATCCGCATCGTGATCGAGCTCAACACCCCCGCCGATGCTGCCGCGCTGACCAAGCTGCAAGAGTTGACCGAGCGCTACTGCGTGGTGGCCCAGTCGTTGCGAACGCCCGTGAGTTGTGTGGTGTGGAGGAGTGGGGAGTAGGGAGTGGGAAGTTGGGAGCGCTCTCATAACTTTCTTGCTCCCGACTCCCGTCTCCCGTCTCCCGACTCTTCGCACTTGCAAAACCCGACGTAACAATCTCTGATGTACCCCGGTCAGCTGCTCCTTCAGCCGAGTTTCCCGTGAGCGGAGACTGGGGTGGGGCGTGTTACGGCATCCATCGAAGGTCTCCCGCGTCTCATGAGTTCTGCATCGAAAGCCACTTACGGCGTTGTGACCGGTCTGGGCATGGTCAGCCCGATCGGGATCGGGAAGTCCGCGTTCATCGAGAGCCTGCGTACGGGGCGTCCGGGGATTCGTCACGTGACTTTGTTTCCGGGGATCGCCGTCACCGGGGGAGTGGGCGGGGAAGTCAAGGACTTTACCGATGAATCCGCGAAGAAGGTGTGGCTGAAAGAGCAGCGGAAGTGGATCAAAGTGATGTGCCGCGAGATCGCCATGGGGGCCGCCTCGGCGACACTGGCTCTCACCGACAGCGGACTCGATCTGGAGAACCTGGAGCATCACCGACTGGGTGTGGAATTCGGGGCGAACCTGATGCTCTTCATGCCGGATTCGCTGCCCGATCCGTGCCGGGCCTGCACGAACTCGGAGGGAGAATTCCATTCCACGGAGTGGGGCACGGCCGGGCTGGCCAAGATGGAGCCGCTGTGGCTGTTGAAGTATCTGCCGAACATGCCCGCGTGCCACATCGCGATACAAGCCGATGCACGCGGACCCAGTAACTCGCTGACCATGGACGAAGCGTCCGGGAACACCGCGATCAGCGAAGCCCTCAGCGTGCTTCGGCGCGGTGCGGCGGATGCCATGATTGTGGGCACCACCGGAACCCGGTTGCATCCCACCCGGGCGATCCACGCCACTCTGTGGGACGAGATGGGGTACGATGCCTCGAATCCCGGCCTGAGCTGCAAACCGTTTGATGCGCATCGGAGCGGTCAGGTGGTCGGGGAAGGGGCTGCCAGCCTGATCCTGGAAACTCCCGAGTACGCGGCCGCGCGCGGCGCGCATGTCTACGGTCGAATTCTGACCGGGGCTTCGTCGTGTGTGACTGATCGGACCGGGAAACCGCTGAAGCAGAAGGCACTCGTCAACGCGATGCGGATCGCCCTTCAACAGGCCGGATTGCGTCCCGACGAGATCGGACACATCAACGCCCAGGGGCTGGGCTGCCGGGTCGACGACCAGGCCGAAGCGGACGCCATTCACGAGGTGTTCGGCGATTTGTCCTCGCGAATTCCCGTCACGGCCTACAAGGGATACTACGGCAACGCGGGGGCCAGCGGGGGGTCTTTGGATCTCATTGCGACATTTGTCTCGCTGGCGGATGGGGTGCTGTACCCCGCTCTGGGATGTGCGACCCCAGACCCCAGCTGCCGACTCAACGTGGTGTGCGGGGAGCCTCTGAAGATCGCGAACAAGACCTTCCTGAAGCTGAGTGTCACCCGCCTGGGCCAGGCGTCCGTGATCGTCGGAGCCGGGGCGTAGTAGAGCCGTAGCCACCTTCGCCAGAAGGTGGGCAACTGCTCTCGATGTACGCGGGCACCGACAGACTTCCGAAGTCTTCTTCCATGTTCGGACACTGGTGCTGGCAGCCCACGTTCTGGCGAACGTGGCTACCCATCAATCCCTACTCCTCGAAAGTCACACCACATGCACCCGGTTCTTCAAGGCAATCAGTTCTTCGTCAAGGAACAGGTCGGCTGGTTCAAGACCGCCAACAACTACGACATCATCGATCCGACCACGGGGAAGTGCATCCTGCATTGCCGCGAGCCGCGTCTGGGATTCATCACGAAGATGCTGCGGATGACGAAGTGGAAGACGCTCACGCCGTTCCACGTGGAGGTCACCACCCCCGAGGGCGAGCCCGTGCTGGCGGTTAAACGCGGGGTCTCGTTCTTTGTGTCCAAGGTCGATGTCCTGGATGCGCACGACCAGCGTGTCGGCGGCTTCAAGCAGAAGGCGTTTGCCTGGACGGCCACCTTCCACGTCCTCGGCGAAGACGATCAACAGCTCTGCACGCTCAAGGGGAAATGGACCGCGTGGGAGTTCAACTTCGAACACAACGGCGTCAGCCTGGCCAAGGTCTCCAAGAAGTGGGCCGGGTTGGGAAAAGAGCTGTTCACCAGCGCGGACAACTACATGCTGCAAATCTCGGATGAGGTTCCCGCCGACAACCCGCTGCGGATTCTGATCCTGGCTTCGGTGCTGTGCATCGACATGGTTCTGGCGGAGCACTGAGAAACCCCGTCTGCGGAATGCGGATCGCGGAGCGACATCGCCGACCGTAGCTCATGTCGCTCCGCGACTGAGACTCCTTCAGCGGGACATCCTTCGAATCTCGGGGGAAGCCTCCGTAGAGGGGGCTCCCCTCCGACGGAATGCGAGTCGCGGAGCGACATCGCCTACGTTTCCTTTCTGGACGCCCCCCACTCATGAAATACGTCTGCCTGTTCGACATCGACGGAACGCTCCTCCGCACCGGGGGAGCTGGACAACGCGCGATGGAGCGGGCGCTGACCGATGTGTTCGGTGTCCCTGATCCGTACGAGGACATCCCCGCTGCCGGGCGAACTGATCGGGCCATCACCGCAGACCTGTTCGCACATCACGAACTCTCCCCCACCGAGCCGGAGTGGCAGCAGTTTCAATCCGTCTATTTTGGCCACCTGCAAACGACACTCCGAGATCTGGAGGGGATGATCCTGCCGGGGATCGAGACTTTGCTGGACCGGCTGTCCACTCGCCGCGACGTGACGCTGGGACTTCTGACCGGGAACTTTCGAGAGGCCGCCCGGCTCAAGCTGGAGCATCACGCGATCGATCATCACTTCGCCTTCGGCGGCTACGGCGACCAGCACCACGACCGGGACGATGTGGCCCGTGTGGCCTGGAGCGAGGCGTGTCGCCACTTGGGACGGGACATCGACCCCCGCGCGGTGTGCGTGATCGGCGACACTCCGTCCGATGTGAAATGTGCCCGCGCGATTGGAGCCCGGGCCATCGCGGTGGCGACCGGGATGTTCAGTGCCGAGGAGCTGATTCGCAGCCAGCCCGACGAATTGTACCAAGACTTCTCCGACCCGGATCAGTTTCTGACGCGGATGGATCGGGTGCTGATCGCGATGGCGGGATCTCAACCATGACCCCTCTTCTCAGCTACGCTCTCTCCGCTCTCGCGTCCTATCTGGCCGGTTCGATTCCCTGTTCGCTGCTGCTCGCTCGTTTCGCGAAAGGGATCGATCTGCGGGAACACGGCAGCAAGAACGTGGGGGCCACCAACGTGGCCCGCACGCTGGGTTGGAAGTGGGGCAGCCTGGCCCTGCTGCTGGATGCCCTCAAGGGACTGCTGCCGACAGGACTCGTGCCGCTACTCCTCCTCATGGAGGCCGATGCCCAGCCGCATCAGCGGGTACTGTGCGGCTTGGCCGCAGTCATCGGGCACACCTGTCCGATCTGGTTGAAGTTCAAGGGGGGCAAGGGGGTCGCCACCGGACTGGGGGTGGCCGCTGTGCTGTCTCCGTGGGCGACGCTGATCGCGTTCGGGGTGTTTGCCGTGGTGTTCTGGGCGCGGCGCATCGTGTCGCTGGCCTCGATTCTCGCTGCGGTGGCGTTTGCGGTGGCGGTGCTGGTTCTGCACTGGCCGGAGCCGTTTGCAGCGCGCGTGTGGAGCTTGTCGGGCTTTGCGATTGCAGTGCCGGCACTGATTGTCCTGCGGCATGCGAGTAATATTGGCCGACTGTGGCGAGGTGAAGAGAAACCCCTGCAGGTCCAGTCTCCACCAAGACAATAACTGGACGAGGTTCGGGATTCGCGGGTCTGGCACTGTCAGGTCGCTGCACTCGCCAGAGTGCGGGCTCCCCGCGTTCTGGCGAACGCAGCTACCACCAGCCTGTCCCGCCTTCTGACACACGCAATTGACACACGTTCCACTTTCGAGCAGAGTGGAGAGCCGCTCTGGCTGGCTCTGTGCGGGTTGGATGCTGATTGCTCAAGGATCTCCTGAATGTCGGTTGCAACACCTACGGCTCCGGCTGTCTCTTCCAAGCCCTCGCTCGATCTTAAGATCGTCCAGGACGCGACGTGTACCTTTTGTGGGTGCGTGTGCGACGACATCGATCTGAGCGTGCAGGGCAACAAGATCATCGAGGCCAAGCGGGCCTGCGTTCTCGGCAAGGCGTGGTTCCTCAACCACCACATCGAGAACGAACCCGATGCCCGCATCGACGGCCAGCCCGCCAGCTACGAGCAGGCGATCGAACGGGCTGCCGAGATCCTGGCCAATGCCAACTACCCGGTGACGTACGGTCTGTCGGACACGACGTGCGAGGCCCAGCGCGTCGCTGTCGCGATCACCGACTGGATTGGCGGCATGGTCGACACGACCACCAGCGTCTGCCACGGGCCGAGCGGGATGGCATTTCAAGGCGTCGGCGAGGTCACCTGCACCCTCGGCGAAATCCGCAACCGCGCGGACTACCTCCTCTTCTGGGGAGGCAACCCCGCCGAAAGCCACCCCCGACACTTCACCAAATACAGCTTGATGCCCAAGAGCGAGGAACTCCCCAATGGCCGCAAGGACCGCACAGCTGTGCTGATTGATGTGCGGAAGACGAAGAGTTCGAAGGCGGTCGACATCTTCTTGCAGATCAAGCCGCGATCAGATTTTGAGCTGGCCTGGGCCTGGCGATTGATGGCCAAGGGGCTCGACCCCGACAAGAGCGTGGAGGCCAAGACCGGTATCTCAATCAAGACGCTCCGTGAGGTGATGGACGGGATGATCAAGGCCAAATACGGGGCGATCCTGTTCGGAATGGGCGTCACGATGACGCGCGGCAAGCATTTTAATAGCGGGGCGGTTCTGGCCTTGGCTCGCGATATGAACAAGCACACGCGCTGGGTCGCCAAGCCGATGCGCGGGCACGGCAACGTGACCGGGGCGGACAATGTCGTCACCTGGTCGACCGGGTATCCATTCGGCGTCAACCTCTGTCGCGGCTATCCGAGGTTCAACCCCGGCGAGTTCACGACCTCGGACCTGCTCGCGCGAGGCGAGGCCGACGCCGCGATGATTATCGCCAGCGACCCGATGTCGAACTTCAGCCAGCCGGCTCGCGACCACCTCAAGAGCATCCCGGTCATCACCCTCGACCCCAAGATGAGCGAAACCGCCCGCATCGCCGCTGTGGCCTTCACGACCGCGACCTACGGCATCAACACCGCGGGCACGGTCTACCGCATGGACGACGTGCCGCTGCCGCTCCGCCCGGCGTTCGAGTCGCCGTACAAGAGCGACTACGAGATCCTCAAGGCGTTGGAGAAGCGGGTGCGGGAGAAGCTGGCCGAGAAGAAGGGCGGCCTCCAATAGATGAGCATCGAAAGTTTCGTTCGGAAAAATGACCGCGAGCCCAACCCCAGACTCGTCCGACGATAGTCCCTGTAGCGTGGACTTTAGCCCACGCCACTTCGACTTCTGTCGGAAACATCAACCCATGCGATTTCTCCAAATCATCTCTCCCGATGGCATGTGTCGAAGTACACTGCACCCATGATGCCCACCCTCACAGATCAGATGCGGCAAGCTATCGCAGCCGAACATGGCCAGCCCGTAAAGCTCGTCGATGAGCAAACGAGCCGGGTCTATTACGTCATTTCTGCCGAGCAGTACGAAGCCGTCCTCGCGTTGTTGACGGACGATGAGTTTGACCCACGCGAAGTCTATCCGCTGATGGCGAAGGCCGCTGGGGCCGAGGGCTGGAATGACCCGCTCATGGATGCTTACGACAACTACTTCTACTGTCCGGTTTAGGTTCTGCGTTGGTTCCTCAGTGGCGGCAAGAGGTTACGGGCTCTGTAGCGGCAGGCTCGGGCGAGTTCATGACGTTGCAGCCAGCGATGGGCCGTCGCGGCGATGAGCGACAGTGTTTGCTGGTGCTGCCACCCGATCCAGGTTCGAACCTGGTAGTCGCCCGGGCCCGCTTCACTCTTGCCGCGTTGAAAACATTCTTCGATGCGGTGTTCCGCATTGGCCACGCGGGCCAACACTTTAAGAGGTGTATCGGCATCCGCATTCGAGAGATAGTAATCGTGTTTATAAGATCCATCCGAGAGCTGCTCGCGGGTGATAAATAGCACCTCCCCCGGTCCCGTGCCGCCGGTCGATGTGCGGGCATTTACGCGGCAGCGAATGACCTCGGTGACGAGCGGTCCCTTCTCCCCATCACGCACGTCCAGCGTGGTCCAGGCGGTCTCGCTTTGCAATGCACGCCACGCGTCGACACGCTGCCACGGCACCTGCGGATGGCGGCCTCGCCCCGAGTATTCCGGCGGCGAGACTTCGCCATCGCGGACCAACGTGTTCGACGGAACCGCCAGCAAATACCGCTCGCCGCGAGTCCTCAATGCGGTATGTTTCGACTTGGGTATGGCTGTGCTTAGCGGCCCTCTCAGTAACCGTTTGATTGACCTTTGTCTTGACCTCCTCGAAGTCCGCTGGCTTTCGCCACGGAAAAAGATTCGTTCGATTGAGCCATCGAAATAATCTCATCAATTCTGCGATGTGGTGTTCTGCGGACTTCTTTGCGATGGGCTTCGGGGGAGAGGAGTTCTTCACCATTGGGCGATTACGCCACAGATTCACCATCGCCTGAACAGAATCGACTACGTGAATCCCAGCCTTCTGGACGCCGAATTCCCATCCTGATCCGACCCAGAGGGGTATTGGGACAAAAACACGTCCCACCACAAAACCCACAAGTCAAAATGAAAAGGCTACTTACGACGAATCGCAAGCAGCCTTTGAGTGGAGGCAAGAGGACGCCAATAGAACTTTTTCTGGCGGGTTTGAACGGCTGGGATGCCGGGTTACGGCGGCGGATAGATGATGGTAAGCCGAAGCAGGAATGAACTTTACGAATCGCTGAAGTCATCTGGTGGGCCTTGATTCTCACCGCGACGCCGAGAGAATTATTCCGGGGGTCAGGTGGCGAGACCAAGTTGAATGCGCATGGCGATCTCCACGCCGCGCATGTCGCTCGCCGAGAGAACTCCGATTTGGCCTGTGCATTTTTCCTTTGCGACCGTTGTAAGTTGGTCAGCCATTGCCTTCGATTCCTGGCCAGATACGAGGACTCTTGCATCGCAGGGAAAGAGTTTCTCAGTTTTGCTGGAGAGCGGCACGACTTGGACTCGGTTGGCGTGAAGATTGGCCACGTCATTGCTGACGATGATGGCGGGGCGGGTTTTTCGCACCTCTCCTCCCAAGCTACCGGCGAAGCTCACCCACCAGACCTCACCTCGACGCATCGAGACCATCTGCGGCCAGTGCTTCGCACCATTCGTTTGCCTCGGCTTCGCGGGCTTCGTCAGCCGACATCTCGATGTACGCGGCCGCTAAACCATCGGTCACGACGAAGGGTCGGGCCAAATCTTCGAGAAATTTCCCGATGTTACCCCGTCCGACGACGGCGTGCAGGCCGTCATAGACTCGGTCGTCGATGGAAATGGTCAGCTTCTTGGTCATGGGCATTCACACGTATGTTTATACGTCAAGAGTGCCATACGTCAGGTAAGAGTGTCAAATGGTTAATTCGAGGCAGAAGGGTTTCAGTCGCAGGAGACCTCGCCAACTTGCGTCGGCGACTTGGCCGTCTCGATGACCACGGGCCGTCCAGTCCGGTAGAATGAAAGGAACGTGAGGTTCACCAAAGGAGCAGGCACGCGGCTGGAGAGAAACGTGAGAATCCTGGTCATCGAAGATGAAGAAAAAACCGCCGCTTATCTGCGAAAAGGGCTGACGGAACAAGGCTTCGTCGTTGATGTCTGCGCGCAAGGAGACGATGGGCTTTTCACCGCTCGTACCGCAGGGTACGAACTCATCATCCTCGATGTGATGTTGCCGGAACGGGATGGGTGGTCGGTCCTGGCCGAACTGCGGCGCGGCGGCAACACGACGCCAGCTCTCTATCTAACCGCCCGTGACACTGTACAGGATCGGGTTAAGGGGCTGGAACTCGGAGCCGACGACTACCTGGTGAAGCCGTTCGCCTTTTCCGAGTTACTCGCCCGCATTCGCAACATTCTCCGCCGCAGCCCCAGCCGTCACCCTGATGTTTTGCAGGTTGGCGATCTGGAGATAGACTTCATCCGGCACAAGGCAAGCCGAGCCGGTCAGCGCCTTGATCTCACGCCGAAGGAATTCGCCCTATTGTCGCTCCTGACGCGCCGACAAGGAGAGGTGCTGTCCCGCACGCTCATTGCTGAACAAGTGTGGGACATGAACTTCGACAGCGATACCAACGTGGTTGACGTGCATGTGCGCCGGTTGCGCTCCAAGGTGGACGACCCCTTCGACAAGAAGTTGATTCACACCGTTCGAGGAGTCGGGTATGTCCTCGAAGAACGCTCCTAACCCGGAGATCCCGGTTCCGGCCCCCAAAAAGCATCCTTGGTCATTGTCGGCTCGCCTGACGCTGTGGTTCTTCGTCACGTCCTTCTCTCTGATCCTGGTCGCCACGGGGTATCTTTATCTCGCCCTGGCAAAGAACCTTGACCGGGAAGATGACCACTTCCTCACCGACCGGGCCAGGGGAGTGTTGGCTCTCCTTCGAGAGCGACCGACGGACCAAGAGGCGATCCAGAAACAAGTCGTGTTGGCCGGGGCAGCCCACCCGGAATCAGTGATCTACCTGCGGGTACTCCAGGAGGAAGGCCAAATGGTCGCCGAGACGCTGGGTATGGGCCAAGTGTTGCCATCGTCCGTGTTCTCGCAAACTCATGCCGATACGAGTGTCGAGTTCTCCGGCCACAACCATCGTTCGGTCAACGGGCGCTGGTTCCGAGTCGTCGCCGTGCGTGTGTCCCATGACCGGTCCGAAGGTTCTACGCTGATCGTGCAAGCGGCGATGGACCGCAGCCACGAAGAGGAATTGCTGGAAGACTACCGCCGTAATTTGTGGATCGTCCTTGGCGTGGCCCTGATCGTTTGCTCGCTGGGCGGTTACTTCCTCGTTCGCAAAGCTGTTCGGCCCGTGCAGGACATCGCCGCCACAGCCAGTCGCATTCGGTCTTCCACCCTTGACGAGCGGATCGCCGTGGCAGGTTTGCCCGCCGAACTCCGCATCCTCGCCGACGCCTTCAACGAGATGCTGGACCGGCTGGAGTCGTCGTTCGACCGGCTTTCGCACTTTTCCGCCGACATCGCCCACGAACTGCGGACGCCGCTGAACAATCTGCGTGGTGAAGCGGAAGTCGCCCTGACCCTTCCCCGAACGCTGGACGAATACCGGGACGTGATCGGCTCGTCGTTGGAGGAATTCGGCAAGCTCTCTCGCATGATCGATAGTTTGCTGTTCCTGGCTCGTGCCGAGAACCCGGCCACGCAGATCAGCCGTGAACCCGTGGACGTGAGTGCGGAACTGGAGCGGCTGCGGGAATATTTTGAGGCGTCTGCCGAAGAGGCCGAAATCGCGCTGGTCATGCAAGGTCGTCCCGGCTGGATAGCCAATGTTGATCGCACCCTCTTGCAGAGGGCGGTCGGCAATCTCATCTCGAATGCACTCCGTCACACACCTGCCGGAGGGAAGGTGGAGGTACAGGCGGAAATCGTGGCTGATGAATTGGTGATTCACGTCACTGACACCGGAGAAGGCATCCCGGCGACAATGTTGCCGCACATCTTCGACCGCTTTTTTCGCGCTGATAAATCACGGTCGGTCAACATGGGTGGAGCCGGATTAGGGCTGGCGATGGTGAAGGGAATTGCCCAACTTCACGGCGGATCAGTCAGCGCCGACAGTAAGCCCCAACGCGGCAGCCGGTTTTGCCTGCGGTTGGGCCTGGAATAGGCCGCTAGCACCAAAGTTTGGTCGAATTCCATCCGCTTAGCATCAAGCCTTGCTGCCCGCAAAGTCGATACAACCGACAAGGTCTGCCATTGTCACAGGGTCACATCGTGCGCGCATCACTCGTAATTACTTTGCTAGCGGTCTCCGTTGCGGGGTGCAGAACATGCTGCCCGCCCGTCGAGCC
>JAYWFM010000158.1:0-11988 GCA_043778825.1 Planctomycetota bacterium
CTAAGCCCCCCCCCAGAAGCACCCCCCCCATTTCAAAATATTCGCCCCCAAAACACCGGCCCGGGCGCGATCCCCCGAAAAATTCACAACCTCTCCGCGTCGTGACTCACGACGCGGAGCGTCGTGCCACACTGATCACACCGTTATTCAGCACGAACCGAGGTTGTCTGCCCGGCATAGTCCTCGAACAGCTTGCGTCCCAGGAGTGCAGCAAACGCCGCTCCTCCCACGGCCAGCGAGGCTCCCAGCCGGTGTTGAGTGTCGGCGGCGAATACTTCGAGTGTCAGGACCAGCGCCAGCATCGGCACCGTCACCCAGCCAATGGCACCGGGAAACATCCGCTTGCGGCCGCCCGTCCCGCCTCGGCGGATTTCGTTGAACGCCACCGCGAGTACCACGAGCAGGCCCACAATCTGGCCCTTCCAGTCGTCGGGGTTGGTCTTAAACACCTTGGCGACGGCGTCGATCACGACCTGCAAGAACAGCACACCCAGCATCACGCCGGGGATCAGACCGGTTCCGCCTTGCAGACTGCACCCTCCAACGACCGCAGCGGCGATGGCGTTGAGTTCGTACCCCACACCCATTGAGGACGGAGTGCAGGTGCTGATCTTGGCGGCATACAGCACTCCCGCGATGGAGGCCGTCACGGAGCCGATGCTGTACGCCAGCCACTTCAGATTGTCGGTGTTAATCCCGCTGAGCCGGGCCGCCTCTTCATTGCCGCCAAGGGCATACAGATGCCGCCCGACGACCGTCCGGTTCATGAGCAGCCACAAGCCCGTCCCCAGCACAAGGAACACGACCACGGGAATCCACCACACTCGCAGATCGCCGAACAACGACGCATTGGCGTTGATCGACTGCACCTTGATCCCCAGCGAATCGGTGATCCCGCCATTCATGATTTTGGTCAGACTACGCAGGCCGACGAGCGTCGCGAGCGTGGCCACGAACGGCGGCAGCTTGACGATGGTAATCAGCCAGGCATGAAACGTCCCGACGAGCAGCCCCGTGGCCAATGCCGCTCCGACGCCACACCAGACCACGAAGTCCGACGCCTGG
Organism: Planctomycetota bacterium; assembly: GCA_043778825.1. Taxonomy (GTDB): domain Bacteria; phylum Planctomycetota; class Planctomycetia; order Planctomycetales; family Planctomycetaceae; genus TH-plancto1. The sequence goes on from JAYWFM010000158.1 coordinate 1,066, forward strand.
GCGGGGTTCGGCCTGCCTCCGGAAATGGGAGCGAAGATGTACGTCACCAGCACGCACACTGACGCCGAGAACAGGATCATCGTCCCGGACGAGAGATCGATCCCGCCCGCGATGATGACGATCGCCGCACCGAGGGCAAAGATGCCGACCAGTGAAGTCTCCTGTGCAATGTCGCGAAAGTTCCGCCACGGCTCGCGGAAGTAGTCCTGGTTAATCATCGACGTGATCGACAACACCGCGAAGATCGCAATCACGAGCCCCAGCTCGTTGCGAAAGCGGGCGAAGAAGCTCTGCGGGGATACAGACATCGCGGAGGGGAACCTGACTGGGAGGAGCAACGCAGGGACCGCCCCGTGGGATAGGCTTCCAGCCTGTCGTCTCTTGCGAAACATGACAGGCTGGAAGCCTATCCCACGGGTGATTGACCGAAGGGAAATCAGGAGTTGACCAGACCGCGTTCAGTCAGCCACGCCCTGAAGTCCTTCAGGTAGAAGAACTTCGTTTCCGGCTTGAACAATTCTTTCTTCACCGGAGACTTTTCATCCGGCACGACGACCCGCAACTCGGTCGCATAGACATCGCCGCCTTCTGCAAACTTGCCGGTGGCGGGGTCATAGCTCGGATAGGTCTTCTGGATCGTGGCGGTGTCCTTCTCGATGAACGCCTTCATCAACTCGGTCCCGAGGTAGCCCATCTGGTAGGGATTCTGCACGACCATGGCGTCGATCCAGCCCGCTTCCATGTCCTCGATGGCGGTCTGAGCGGCGTCGAACACGGCGACCTTCGTCTTCTCCTTCACGCCCCGTTCCTTGACCACTTCCGCAATCGCATGGGCGTTGTAGGCCCAGATCCCGACGAGGCAGTTCAATTCCGGGAAGTTGTTGAGAGCCGTCTTCACGTTCTGCTGAGCCACACTGTGGTCGACCTCATCCGTGAGAGAGGCGAGCAACTTAAACTTCTCACCGGCCCCCTGTCCGAAGCCACCGACCCGTTCGATCACGTTCTGAGCATCCGCCTTCCCGGCAAACGTCACGTAGTGTCCCTCGGGCAGCAGGGCCTTGGCACATTTGCCCAGCTCTTCTCCCGCGACCAGATTGGTGGTGCCCAGGTACGCGATGCGGGTGTCGTGGAAATCCTTCCCCATGTCCGAATCGATGCAGAACACGGGAATCCCCTTCTTCCGCAATTCTCGCATGCCTTCGGCGATCGCCTGGTTCGTAGCATTCACCGGCGAGATCGCCACAGCTGCGATGTCGGTCTGGCTGGCGTACTGCTTGAGCTTGTTGATCTGCATGTCTTCGGTGAAGTCGGGCTTGTCCATCGCCACCCGCAAGCCCGAGTCGGCCAGCTTGAGATCCTTTTCGGCTTGCTCCATGCCCTTGTACATCGCATCCCAGAACGGGTCATCGCCGTTGACCAGCATGATGATCCGCTTCACCTGGCGGGTCCCGGTGGACGGAGTCGGTGCAGTTCCCGGAGTGCCTGGCGTCCCCGGATTCGCGGGCGGTGCCACGGGCGGCGGACTGGCCGGGCAGCCGCTCAGCACGCAGGCCAGCAGTCCCGTCAAGACCCAGTGGCGGAGTGCCACGCGACGACTGAATGGTGCAACAGACATCTTCGATTCCTCGGGAGTAATTCACAGCTGGGGAGACACACCGCTGGCTCTCAATTTCTGCTCACCGGTCGGGAGGGGACCGCTGAAGAGAGCCGGGAGAGGCGATGAAATCGCGGGAAAGACTGGACCGCCAGAATAAGTGGCGCATCCCCAGAAATCAACCGGGCGAGCGTCCGGCGTCGGACGAGGGGTGCATTCGCTTCCTGGCGGTCCTCCCGAGGAATCTCAGTCGCGGAGCGACTGAGCTACGTAGGCGACATCGCTCCGCGACTCGCATTCCGTGTGACACCGCCATTTGGCGAATGCACCCTCAGCCGAGTGCCGCCATCGCGGGCGCTGGGCTGCGATCAAGGCTCGTGTTAAGCTGGCGTCCTGTCCGGGTTCATCAGAACACGGACGGGATGACTCACTGTCATGGTCCGTACGCCCCATCGCCCTCACTCGGAACTTGCATGATGCCTGCCCGCGCTGCCCTCTGGTGTCTGGTCCTGGGACTTCTCAGCACGTCGGTCGTCCTCGCGGCGGAGCCGGCGGAATTGATTCTGCATGGGGGGAAGATCTTCACCGCGAATGCGAGTCACTCCCTGGCGGAGGCGATCGCGATTCGCGGGGAGCGGATCGTCGCGGTCGGGACGGATGCGGATATCCTCGCGCTGCAGGGCCCGCAGACGACGGTCATCGACCTCGCGGGCGGGATGATACTTCCGGGGTTGATTGACTCGCACGTGCATGCCTCCGGGGCGGCGATGTTTGAGTTCGATCATGACGTGCCCGACATGGCCTCGATCGTCGATGTCCTGGCCTATGTCCGGCAACGTGCCGCCGTCGTTCCCGAGGGGGAATGGATCAACCTCCAGCAAGTGTTCATTACCCGGCTCAAGGAGCAGCGTTACCCGACGAAGGCCGAACTCGATGAGGCCGCCCCGAAGCATCCGGTGGCGTTCCGCACGGGACCGGATGCTTCGGCCAACACACTGGCTCTCCGCGAGAGCGGGATCGACAAGGCGTTCGCTGCCGCCCACCCCGAGCAGGTTCTCGTCGACGCCAGCGGCGAGCCGACGGGGCTGCTGCGAAAGGCCGGTTCAATCCTCAAGACCAAGGCCGCCTCCACCGAGAAGAAAGCCTCTCAAGAGGAACGCGACACCCGGTTGGTCGCTCTGCTCCAGGACTACAACAGCGTCGGCATCACCGGAGCCATTGACCGCAACTGCTCGCTCGATGGCCAGGAGCAGTTCGTCCGACTGGAGATACTGGGGAAGCTCACCGTGCGCATGCGGTTGTCTCGGTCCTTCGAGGCCAACCGGCCTCTCGATGCGGTGAAGAAAAACCTCGATGAGATCGCCGCCGATCCGCTGTTTCGCGAGGGGAGCGAACGGCTGCGAGTCATCGGAATTAAGGTGTTCCTGGACGGCGGAATGCTGACCGGCAGTGCCTTCATGAGCCAGCCGTGGGGTGTCAGCCGGATTTACGGGATCGAAGATCCGGCCTATCGCGGGATGCGGTACATCCCGGATGAGTTCCTCGTCCCGCTCGTGCGAGCCTGTGCCGAGCGGAACCTGGCGTTCACCGCTCACAGCGTCGGCGACGGGGCGGTATCCGCTCTGCTCGACGCCTACGCGACCGTCAACAAAGACGTGCCCATCGGGCCGACGCACTCCACGCTGACGCACTCCAACTTCATGAGTGCCGACTCGGTGAAACGCTGTGCCGAACTCGGCATCGGCGTCGACATCCAACCCGCATGGCTCTACCTCGATTCCCATACTCTGGTGGCCCAGTTCGGCGAGGAGCGGCTGCGATACTTTCAGCCGCTGTCGAGCCTGTTTGCCGCGAAGGTGCCCGTCGGCGGCGGCAGCGACCACATGCAGAAGATCGGCTCGCTCCGCAGCTTGAATCCCTACAACCCGTTCCTCGGCATGCAGGTCGCCATCACCCGCCAGAGCCGGTTCCACCCGACCCCGCTGCACCCGGAAGAGGCCCTGACCCGCGACCAGGCGCTCCGCTTCTACACGATCAACAACGCCTGGCTGATGCGGTCGGAAAAGGAGATCGGGTCACTGGAGGTCGGCAAGCGCGCCGACTTCATCCGCGTCGATCGCGATCTGTTGACCTGCCCGGTGACAGAGATTCGGGAGACGAAAGTGCTGGGGACATGGGTGGATGGGCAGAGAGTGTTCGGTTCGGAGAAGTGAGTGAATCCATTTCGTTTAGCCGCGACGCGAAGGCTTTGCGCAGCGGAGCGCGGAGTCCCCGAGAATCGCTCCGCTTCGAAGACTTCGCGTCGCGGCTAAACGGGGTTTTCCCGAAGTGTCCGAACAATCCGTCTCGCGTCCTTTTCACACATCGCCCGTGTGCGCTATGCTTCTGGCGTGTCCCTTCCGCCGGATTCCGTTGTCATGAGATCAGAATCTCGATTGATCGCCTTGGAACTGTGCGGCGTACTGGGGTGTTGTTTGGCCGTATTCGTATGCGGCTGTGATACTGCGAAGCACGGGGACTTGCCCGTGGAGAGGGACTTCGCTCTGGAGGCTTCCCCGACAGCTGAGGGGCACACGACGACTGCGAGCCTGTCGGTGCATGCCCCCGTGGCCGACACCGTGCAACCCGACGACTGGTTCGAGGACCGCACCGCCGCGTCGCAGGTCCGGTTCCAATACTCCACCGGGCGTGAGGCTCAGCGGTTCACGATCCTGGAAACCGTCGGCGGCGGAGTGGGGGTCGTGGACTTCGACCTCGATGGGCGACCGGACTTGTTCTGCGTCGGAGGCGGTACGCTTGACCCGGCCACCTCGGTCCCCAGTGGTCGCAGTTGCGGGCTGTTTCGCAACCTCGACGGCGATCACTTCCGCGATGTGACGGTCAGTTCGCGGCTCAATCCGGCCACCGACTACTCGCATGGGTGCGTCAGCGGGGATGTGAACAGCGATGGGTTTCCGGATCTGCTGGTGACTTGCTACGGGCGGAACTGCCTGCTCCTCAATCAGGGGGATGGCACGTTTCTGGATGCCACATTAGAGGCCGGACTGCGAAGCGTTCCGACCTGGAACACGGCGGCGGCGTTGGGCGACGTGAACCGCGATGGGGAGCTGGATCTGTATGTCACGGGGTATGTCGACTGGGTGCCGTCGGCCACTCGCTATTCCGAGGTGCCGCCTCCGCAGGACTTCCATCCGGCGGGGGACCATCTGTTTCTGAATTCAGGGGACGGGCGGTTTGTCGAGTTCTCGAAAGAGGCGGGCATTCGGAAGGACGGCATGGGCCTGGGTGTCATCGCCGCCGACGTGAATGAGGACCAGCGGATCGACTTCTACGTCGCCAACGATGTCGTCGAGAACCACCTCTACCTGGGCACCGACGGTGTCCCGCTGCGCGAGGTCGGGGCTCTCTCCGGCGTGGCGTTTAATGAGCTCGGCAGCCCCGAGGGGAGCATGGGGGTCGACTGCGGCGACGTGAATGGTGATGGACGAGTCGACCTGTTCGTGACCAATTACGAGATGGAGGACAACTCGCTGTACCTCAATCAGGGAGAGGGGCAGTTCCAGCACGCGACCGCAGCGTTCCGACTGGCCGGAGTCAGTCGACCGCAGGTGAAGTTCGGCACGGGGCTGAGGGACTTCGACGGGGACGGCTGGCTGGACCTGTTCGTGGTCAGCGGTCATGTGCGTTACCAGGCCGGTCGGCAACCGTTCCTGCAGCCGCCGACCCTCTGCCGGAATGACCAGGGGCAGGGCTTCGTCGACATCACGAAATCGGGCGGCACATGGTTCCGCGCGGGGCATGCCGCGCGCGGGACAGCCACGGGCGACCTGGATGGCGATGGGGGACTCGATCTGGTGGTCAGTTCGCTGACGGAACCGGTGACAGTGCTGCACAACCGAATGCCCGCCTCGAACTGGGTCCGTACGCGACTGGTGGGAACACGCAGCCCGCGCACTCCGATCGGGAGTCGCGTGAGCCTGACGGTCTTCGGGCGTGAGTGTGTGCGGATGGTGACCAGCGGGTCGGGGTACATGTCGCACTCGGAGGATTCTCTGCTGATGGCGATCGAGCCGAATCGAGTCGCGGTCGATATCACAGTCACGTGGCCTTCGGGGTTGATCGAGGTCTTTGCCGGACTGCCCATGATGAGGGAATCAGTCCTGGTCGAAGGTCGCGGGCAAGTCTCCTCCTCAGCCACAACATCACGGGAGGGAAAGTAGCATGGGAAAATCGAAGGCACATCGCCCCGCTCCGGCGATCCAGCCGCCTGCGATGCCAGCGGTATCACCGGGGCCTGCGGTGCAGGTGGTCGTCGACCACGGGCCAGCTCGGTTTCCGTGGATGCGATTCGCCCTGGGGGTGCTGGCGATCGTGTTGCTGTTTGGAATCTGGTGGTGCGGAGTCCGGCCCCTGCTACTGGTGCGGGAGGCGCGGGCGAAACTGGAGACCGACCCCGAAGCGGCAGCGGGGCTGCTGGAAGACGCGATGGCTTCGTCTCTGACGAACCAGCGCGATGCCTATGTCCTCTGGGCTCGCGCTCTGGTGCGCTCGGGGCAGGGGGAGGAGGCACTCGGGTGTTTCGGCATGATCCCGTCTCCCGATCTCGCCGAGGCAGACGGACTGGTCGACTTGGCGGATGACGCGATGCAGGCCCGCATGGCTTTGCTGGCGAAGTTGTCGTTGGAGGCGATCCCACCGACCTCAACCCGGCGCAGCGCTGCGGTCGAGCGGCTGATTACCATTCAGCGGATGTACGAAAAGAGCGCCGCCGCCTTGAAACTGGCTGACGAGTGGACCCAGTTGGAGCCAAAGAATCCCGCTCCCTGGGTCGCGAAGGCTCAGATTCACGAACAGCAGTTGCAGTTCACAGAGGCGAAACAGGACTACCGGGAGTTCCTCGCGCGTGAGAAGCACCCCGAGCCACGCTCCGTGGGACTGCGGTCGCTGGTCCGTCTGCTGATCCTCCTGGGTGAGCGCGAGGAGACTCGGGTACTGCAAGACGAGCTGACGCAAACCTGGACCACTCCCACGGCAGAGGACCAATTGCACGAGGCCCAGCTCAGGCGTCTGGAGGGGGACATCGACGGGGCGCGGAGCGAGGTCGAGAAGGTACTTCAAGCGGAATCAGGCAACTTGGTCGCTCTGGAATTGCGAGGAACGCTCGCCATGGATCGACACGATTACGCCCGAGCCGAAGCGGATCTGGCCACGATCCTGAAAGACCAGCCGTGGAACAAAGCCGTCCACTACAAGCTGGCCCAGACGCTGGCCAAGCTGGGACGTGAGGCCGAGTCCGCGTCGCATTTCGCGGAGAACCGCCGCCTGAACCAACTCTCGACCCGCGTCCTCGACCTCCAGGGTCGGAAAGACCGGACAGCCGCTGAGACGGCGGAATTGATCGAAGCCATGGAGCAGACGGGTATGCAGGCCGCCGCCGAGCGCTTGAAACGCTCGACGCCATAAAGGGCAGGGCCTGCCAGGTGGTAATTTCCGAAGGGAAATCCAGGTATTTGTCCCGCCAGGGACACCCGAGAATAGCCCACCGTTTCAACGGTGGGACTGATCCGCAGCCCCACCAACCCAGTCCCGCCAGGGACGACAGAACCTTCGTCACGAGACTAACGCACCAGCCGTCGCGCGGCGAGTTCTGTCGCCCCTGACGGGGCTGGGGCCTCGCCACTCGGCAGTGCCCACCGTTGAAACGGTGGGCTATTTTCGGCTGTCCCTGGCGGGACAAAGAACGGCGACGGTGTCTGCTTGTTCGTCGATTCCATACAATTTCCCTGTGTTTCAGACCTTGGAAGCCCTGCGCCATAAAGGGCAGGGCAGGTCTGCGACATCGCAGGTCGAGGGCGAAGCCCCAGCAGGGGCTGAGTCCAGTCACCCGAAGCGTCAGCGAGGGAGTACGTCTTTCGATGTTCAACGAGAACTCGACCCCCAGTAGCACTCCCGGAGACGCAAACCCGGTATAGAACGATTTCTGGCGGTCGCCCTCGCTGACGCTTCGGGTGACTGGTGTGGGGGGGGGGAATGCCCACCGAAGCGAGGAAGCTCCCCTTGCTTGCCCTGTCTTTCCGAATGAGCGAGACTGATTTCTCCGGATTGTCTGAACGTGTCCGGCACCTGTCGAAGAGGCGTGGGCTCCCGCTCGCGCTCCCTGGAAACCCGACCCATGACTTGTCTCCACAATTCGGTCTCGCGAGTCAACAGCCTGTTGAAGAACGTGGCATGGGCGTCTCGCCCATGCGTTTTCTTAGGGACACACGGGCGGGACGCCCGTGCCACGGGACGATTTCAACGGGCTGTCAGCGTCCTCGTGATCCTCGGTCTGTGCCTGCTCTCCGCCAGCGCGGTGTGGGCGGAGGACGCTGCGCCCGGGGCCTCGGTCGAGGGGCTGAAGTATTACGAGGAACAGGTGCGGCCGCTGCTCAAGCAGCACTGCGGGAAGTGCCACCTGGACGGCAAGATCAAGGGGAAGCTGAGCCTGGATGGGCGGAAGGCGGTCCTGCAGGGAGGCGAAACCGGCCCGGCGGTCGATCTGGCCCAGCCTGCGGAGAGTCTGCTGCTGCAAGCGGTGAACTACAAGGGAGATCTCGAAATGCCTCCCTCGGGGAAACTCCCGGTGGAGGCGATCGCCATCCTGACCCAGTGGGTCGAAATGGGGATCCCCATGCCCGAGGGGAAACTCGTCGCGACTCCAGCAGTGCATGGCCCTCCGCCGGTCAACGACACGACGAAGAACCACTGGTCGTTCCGCCGCCTCACCCAGCCCGCCGTCCCCTCGGTCGGCAACCCAAAGTGGGTCGCGAACCCGATCGACGCCTTCGTGCTGCATCAACTCGAAGCCAAGGGGCTGAAGGCCAATCCGCCCGCCACCGCACGCGAACTCTACCGCCGAGTGCATTACGACCTCGTCGGGTTGCCGCCCACTCCGGAACAGGTCGCGCGGTTCGAGGCCGCCCCCACTGCTGATGCCTACACCGACCTCGTCGACTCGCTGCTCGAATCGCCACAACACGGCGAACACTGGGCCCGCTACTGGCTCGACCTCGTCCGCTATGCCGAAAGCAACAGCTACGAACGCGACAACCCCAAGCCGTTCGTCTGGCGGTATCGCGACTATGTCATCCGCGCGATCAACGAGAACAAGCCGTACGACCAGTTCCTCAAGGAGCAACTGGCGGGGGATGAACTCGATCAGGTGACGCCCGACTCGCTGATCGCCACCGGGTATTACCGGCTGGGGCTGTGGGATGATGAGCCGGTCGACCGCGAGATTGCCTTCTACGACGGGCTGGATGATATCGTCGGCACCACGTCGCAGGCGTTCCTGGGGCTGACGCTGAATTGTGCCCGCTGCCATGACCACAAGCTCGACCCGCTGCCGCAGAAGGACTACTACAGCTTCCTGGCGTTCTTCCGGAACATGCGGCACTTCGACAACGGGGGCGGCAACTCCCTGCTGGAGATCAATTCGCAGGCCACGGCCCCCGCTCAGGCCTTCACCACTCTGACCCCCACCTCGGAGAAGGAGGCCCAGACCTGGAGCTACACGACCGAGGCCCCGGCGGACGGCTGGATGAAAACGGGCTTCGAGGCCCAGACCTGGAAGACCGGCCCCGGCGGATTCGGGACCAAGGGAACACCCGGCAGCGTGATCGGCACGAATTGGAATACGAAGGACATCTGGCTCCGCCGTGCCTTCGCAGCTCCGCCCGCTGCTGAGAAGTCAGAACCGGCCACGCGGCTCGCTCTGCGGATTCACCATGACGAAGGCACCGAGGTCTATTTGAACGGCACGCTGGTCCTCGAACTTAAAGGCTTTGGCACCGAATACGTGACCGTTCCTCTCGATAAGTTCACCCGCCCGATGCTCTCCGCACAGGACAACATCCTGGCCGTCCATTGCCACCAAACCGGCGGTGGACAATACATTGATGTCGGCCTCGTCGAGGGGAACTCGTCGCCGGAGCAGTTGACTCAGGAAGCCGAGCAGGCCACCCACCAGGCGAAAGTGGCGGTCGTGGAACGGCAGATCGAGGCGTTCGAGGCGACGATGACACCGCACCTTCAGGGGGGCGAGATCGACGACTTCAAGGCCGAAAGTGTCCGCGAGCGGGTCTTGAAAAAGCACGTCGGAGAGTTCCTGACCGAGGAGCAGTTCCAGAACTATGTCCAACTCCGCAAGCAGCGACGCAAGCTGCGGGATAACCCGCCGCGCAGCCAGGGGATGGCCCTGGTCATCAAAGAAAACGGCAAGGACGCCCCGCCGACGCATGTCATGATCCGTGGCAACGCCCACGTTCCGGGGGACGCCGTCGAGCCACGCTTCCCCAGCGTGCTGACCGACACGATGCCCGTCGTGCATGTCCCCGCGAGCGGCCAAACGACCGGTCGCCGCCGAGCCCTCGCCGAGTGGATGGTCAGCCCCGACAACCCGCTCACCGCCCGCGTCATCGTGAACCGCGTCTGGCAGTGGCACTTTGGACGCGGCATCGTGAAGTCATCGAGTAATTTTGGTTTGCAAGGCGACGCACCGACGCACCCCGAACTGCTCGACTGGCTGGCAGCCGACCTCATCGAGCACCAGTGGGATCTGCGGCACCTGCACCGCCTGATCCTGAGTTCGAACACCTACCGCATGTCCTCGCACGGGCAGGAGGCTGCTCTGGCGAAAGACCCGCTCAACGACCAGCTGTGGCGGTTCGACATGCGACGGCTGCGGGCAGAAGAGATCCGCGACACCGTCCTGGCCGTCAACGGCACACTCCACACCGAGAAGATGTTCGGCCCCAGCATCTACCCGAAGATCGAACAGGAAGTCCTGGCCGGCCAGTCGGTTCCCGGTTCGAATTGGGATCAAAACTCCCCCGAAGGCCAGACGCGACGCAGCATCTACGTCCACATCAAGCGCTCGCTGACGGTGCCGCTGCTGGCCGCCTTCGATGTCGCCGACACCGACTCCGCCTGCCCCGTGCGGTTCGCCACGACCCAGCCGACACAGGCCCTGACGATGCTCAACAGCGTGTTCCTCAACGACGCTGCGGCCACGTTCGCGCAGCAAGTCCGCGAGCAGGCGGGGGAGGACATCAAGGCCCGCGTGGCGCTGGTCCTGCAGCGCACGCTCCAGCGCGAGCCCACGCCCCTCGAAGTGACTCGCGGAGTCCAGCTGATCGCCGACCTGCGCGAGAAGTTCCAGCTCTCGGCGGACGACGCGCTGAAGTATTACTGCCTGATGGCCCTGAACCTGAACGAGTTCGTGTACCTGGATTAGCGCGCTATGTTGGAGTTCAGCCTTTAGGCTGCTCCGGAGCAGCCTAAAGGCTGAA
>JAYWFM010000159.1:0-29120 GCA_043778825.1 Planctomycetota bacterium
TTCGAGAAACAAGAGTCGTCTTTCGCTCCGCGAAAGACCGGCCTTTCGCGGAGCGAAAGGCGACAATCAGACAGTTATTCCTCGAACGATCCTTAGCCGGTGGTGGAGCGAAGCGACACCACCGGTGAGGTGTTCCAATGAATCGCCCCATCCCGGAGGGATGGCAGAGGGGCGACCTGTGACTTGGCGACAGGGCTGCGCGTGAATCCGACTCGTCTCGGTGGGGGCAGAGTCTTCTGGCATCCCTCCGGGATGCAAGGCATTTCACGGGGAATTGGATCCGGTGGTGTCGCTTCGCTCAACCACCGGCGAATGGCTGTGACCCCTGCCGGGGTCGGTGAGGCAACTGCCTGTCGTTCAGGTGTCTCCACCACAGCGTGAGCGCATGCGTCGCGTCGCCTGCACTTGTCTCACTCAGCCAATCATCACGGTCAGTCTCTGGGAACTGGAGAGTTTGATGTTGTTCGGAATTGCGGAAACCCGTGGGTGCCGGAAATGGCAACGGCCTCTGGCCAGCTTATTCGTGACATGCGGGATCGTGTTGGCAGTCGGTTGCGGCTCAGCCCCCTCGCCTGACCCGCAGGCGAATCGGATGGTCTACTATGATCGGGCGACCAAGAAAGCGGTGGTCTACAACACCTCGCGCGAGATGCCGGTGAATCACCCTCAGACTGGCAAGCCGACGCTTGTTCCGGCCAGCTATTGTTCGCAGTGCAAGCAGTGGTTCCCCTCACCACCGATTGAGGTGCGACAGCGTAACCCCAAGGCGGTGATCTGTCCCAAGGGGCACGCGCTCTCGCCGGACGGACCGTGGCCGGATGAAGTGCTGTAGCGGATCGCGGGCCAAAGCCCAGGGGTTGCAACCCCTGGGCTGTCTTCTGGCTGACTGCGAAATGCGGATCGCTGACGGCACTCCCCACTGACAACTGAATACAGAACTGCTACAACGCTCCTCGACCCCCTCGCTCACTGCACTTCCCTCGCCGAGGCCATCGTGGATCTGGCGGAAATTGCCCTCAAGACTCAGCTGACTCCCGAGGTCGTGCAGCAACGCACGCGGGGGATCTACGAGCGCGTCCTGAGCAAATCGCGGTATCTCCAGACGGGGAACTTTCGGTCGATTCACCCGGACGATCTGTCGACGCTGTTCGAGTCGTATGACACCGATTTCTTTCGCGGGTCGTGCCGAGCGTCGCTGGCGGGGCGGCGTCTCGATTTTCGCGTTTCCAGCCGCATGACGAGTGCCGGGGGCAAGACGTTTCATTACACGCCGAGGGGCAAGGGCGGGCAGATGTGGTTCGAGATCGCCGTCTCCGCCCCGCTGTTGTTTCAGACCTTTCGCGATGTGAGTCGCCCCGTGACGGTCTGCGGCGTCTCCTGCCAGGACCGTCTGGAAGCCCTCCAGCGGATCTTCGAACACGAGATAATTCACCTCGTCGAATTGGTCTGCTGGAACAACTCCGAGTGTAGTGCCCCCCGGTTCCAGTCGATCACCAGCGGGATGTTCCGGCATGAGGAGCACACGCATAACCTCATCACGCAAAGCGAGCGGGCCAAGGTCAAGTTCGGCATCGTGTCGGGGTCGCGCGTGCAGTTCGAATACGAAGGCCGCATCTTCACCGGCGTCGTCAACCGCGTCACCAAGCGGGCCACGATCCTCGTCGAAGACCCGCACGGCCTGCGGTACTCCGATGGTAAGCACTACACCAAGTTCTACATTCCACTAGACCATCTCCAGCCGGTCGGGCAAGGCAGCTGACCCATGATTATCGAGGGGATCGTCACCAGCCAGAACCGCGAGGGGATCCTCAACATCGCCCCGATGGGGCCGATCGTCGATGAGAGTCTGACGTGGTTCCGGCTCAGGCCGTTCCAGACCTCGACGACGTTTCGCAATCTGGAGGCGACGCGCTGCGGGGTGTTTCATGTGGTGGACGATGTGCTGTTGATCGCGCAGGCGGCGCTCAATCGGTTGCCTGCGGAAGTTCCCACGCGGGCCGCTGAGACGATCTCCGGAAGGGTGTTGGAGTCCGCCTGCCGCTGGTACGAATTCCAAGTCGAGACGCTCGATGCCTCGCAGGAGCGTTCGGAGATCCAGTGCCGGGTCCCTCACACGGGCGTGATCCGCGAGTTCTTTGGATTCAATCGGGCCAAGCACGCCGTCCTCGAAGCCACGATACTCGCCACGCGGCTGCATTTGCTTCCGCGCGAGCAGGTCCTCGCCCAACTCAATGACCTGAAGATCATCGTCGACAAGACCGCCGGTCCGCGCGAGTTCGAGGCGTTCGCCCTCGTCGAGGCATACGTCCGCGAGCATGACGACGACACCACTTAGGCCAGCCCCGTTGGACATCACTCGATCTGCCGGAGTCTTTGGAAGCGGCCTCTTCGACCCCGGCAGGGGTCACAGAAATTAGCCGGTGGTTGAGCGCAGCGATACCACCGGTTGCTGGCTGTAGAGAGTAGCCCATCCCGGAGGGATGGCAGAGATCGCCCGACGATTGCCGACACGAAAACCCAATCCAAGAGCCGCACCTCTGGCATCCCTCTGGGATGCGGGAGGACGCGGGTTCGTGTTCCGGTGGTGTCGCTGCGCTCAACCACCGGCTAATCGCTGGCATCCCTGCCGGGATGAAAGGTCACTCTCCAGACTCATCCTTGAACTGTCTCATCGTATCGTCCTCCCCATGCTCATCCCCGAACAGAACGAACTGCTCCGCATCGTCGAGCCCCCTCGCGCGTGTTCCTACCTCCCGGAGGAAACCGCCTCGCTGGAGTACCGCATCCTCGACGGCATTGGCGACGAGCTGTACGAACAACTCCTGTATCGAGGCTGGCGGCGATTCGGCACGCACTTCTTCCGCCCGGCCTGTGCGAACTGCGTCAAGTGCCGCAGCCTCCGCATTGATGTCGCGGCCTTCGAACCGAGTAAGAGCCAGCGCCGCTGTGTGAAGAAGAACTCCGCCATTCGCGTCGAGGTCGATGCTCCCACCGTCACTCCGGAACATCTCAAACTTTACGACGCTTATCACGCCTCGATGCACGACGAGAAAGGCTGGAGAGAACGCGAGACGACGACGCTCTCCCAATACTATGAGAGTTTCCTCGAAGGGGACTGGCCGTTCGCCCGCGAGATGCGGTACTACCGGGGCCGCGAACTGGTCGGCGTCGGGTTGATCGACATCGTTCCGACGGCCACCTCGAGCCTCTACTTCTACCACGCCCCCGACTGGCGCCCCGACAATCCCGGCACGTTCTCGCTGCTGCAAGAGATCGCCCTCGCCCGGCAACTCGGCAAGCCGCATCTGTACCTCGGCTACTGGATTCCCGAGAACCGATCGATGGCCTACAAAGCAGCCTTCCGCCCGCATGAACTCCTCACCAGCTATCATGCGGATGAGGTCGTGCCGCAGTGGGAACGGCCCGATCCGTGAGCGGCTCGGCGCTCGCCGCCGGTTCCCCTGACCGCGATTCGTCCAAGAACTACGGACAGCTGGATCAGCGATGAGCGGAACCGGCGGCGAGCGCCCAATGGCACTGACCTTGTCGCCTTTTTCTCCGAAAATGGGCGTCCTTTTTCGGAGAAAAAGGCGACAATCACGGACCGCAGACTCCGATGTAACTGCCATTGGTGCCGCTCACGAACATATTCAACGGACCCCCCAGATGCCCTTGATCCAAGACCTCCTCACCTCCCTCGAACAGCAGATCCCGCTCGACCTCGCCGAGCCGTGGGATAACGTCGGCCTGTTGCTCGGAGATGCTCGGACGGAACTGAAGGGGGTGATGACCTGCCTCACCCTCACCGAGGACGTGGCTGAAGAGGCGATCCGCGAGGGATCGAACCTCGTGATCACACACCACCCGATCCTGTTCAAGGCCGTCAAACGCCTGACCACCGACACCAGCGAGGGCCGCCTGCTCTGGAAGCTCGCTCAGGCCGGGGTCAGCGTCTACTCCCCGCACACCGCGTTCGACAGTGCCCGCGAGGGGATCAACCAACAGATCGCGACAGCCCTCGGCCTGCGTCACAGCCAGCCGATTCGCCCGCGTCCGCAGTCCACCGAGGGGGCCGGACGCTGGGGCCGATTGGCCGTTCCAGTCTCGCTGTCCGATCTGCTCCTGCGACTGGAGCCGATCTGCCTTACCACACAATTCACCTACGTCGGCGAGCTGACCCAGTGCTGCGAATCCATCGCCATCGCCTGCGGAGCTGCGGGCGACTTTCTCCCCGACGCCGCCGCTCTGGGCTGCCAGGTCTTCGTCACTGGCGAAACCCGGTTTCACACCTGCCTGGAGGCTCGCTCCCTCGGCATGGCTCTGGTCATGGTTGGCCACTACGCCAGCGAACGCCCGGCGGTCGAGGCACTCGCCCGCCGACTCGCCGCCCAGTGGAGTCCGCTCCGCGTCTGGGCCAGTTGTGTCGAGGCCGAT
Organism: Planctomycetota bacterium; assembly: GCA_043778825.1. Taxonomy (GTDB): domain Bacteria; phylum Planctomycetota; class Planctomycetia; order Planctomycetales; family Planctomycetaceae; genus TH-plancto1. The sequence goes on from JAYWFM010000159.1 coordinate 4,435, forward strand.
CCCGTGCGGTTTCACCTCTAGCCGTCAATGAGGAACAGCGTCCCACTGGATGGCACACCTGTCGAATGTCATCGAGTGTCGGTAGACTATCCCTCACCCTTTTGAGGAGACAGATCATGGTTCGCACGCTCGTTGGTTGGTTGTGTCTGATGGCCTTGGTAAGCCCCCTGGCTGCTGAGTGGAAGCCCGTCGGGTCGCGGCTCATGACGCGCTGGGCGAAGGACGTGTCCCCGGAGAAGGTCTTGCCGGAGTACCCGCGACCGCAGTTTCGGCGGGACGCCTGGCAGAACCTCAACGGGCTGTGGGACTATGCGATCACGGACAGGAAGACGGGAGCCCCGGAGCGTGCCCCGGAGAATCTCCAGCCGAGCATTCCGGAGAAGTGGGACGGGCAGATCCTCGTGCCGTTCGCGGTCGAGTCGGCGCTCAGCGGCGTCGGCAAGACGGTCGGGCCGGAGCAGGTGTTGTGGTATCGACGGAAGTTTACGGTGCCCGAAACCGAACCCTGGAAGAGCCAACACATCGAGTTGCACTTCGGGGCGGTCGACTGGGCTTGCCGCGTGTTCCTGAACGGCAAGGAAGTGACGTGGGGGCAGCATACGGGCGGGTATGACCCGTTCAGCATGTACCTCGACATGCCGACTGTGGATCTCAAACGCGACGGCGAGAACGAACTCGTCGTCCGTGTCTCCGACCCCACCGATCACAGCTTCCAACCGCGAGGCAAACAGGTCGAGAAGCCGAACGGCATCTGGTACACCTCAGTCACCGGAATCTGGCAAACGGTCTGGATCGAGCCGGTCCCCTTCTCGCCGATTGCCCGGTTGAAGATCACTCCCGATGTCGACCACAAATCGGTCCAGGTGGAAGTGTCAGCTGGCCTCGAAACCAAGGAGCCGACGAAGGCCAATGTGCGGGTCGAGGTGCTCGACGGAGACAAGTCAGTCGCCATCGCGGAAGGCGTCACCAAGAATGGAAGTGTCCTGCTCGACCTCGTCCTCGCCGAACCGAAGCTCTGGTCGCCTGACAGTCCGTTTCTGTACAACCTCAAGGTGACTCGCCTCGATAGTCCGGATGTCGTTCACAGCTACGTCGGCCTTCGCAAGATCGAGCAGTTTGAAGACGAGAATGGGGTCAGGCGTCTACAGCTCAACAACGAGACGCTGTTCCAGTTCGGCCCGCTCGACCAGGGGTGGTGGCCGGATGGCCTCTACACGGCGCCGACCGATGCGGCCCTGAAGTTCGACATCGAGATGACCAAACGCTTGGGCTTCAACATGGCCCGCAAGCATGTGAAGGTCGAGCCCGATCGCTGGTACTACTGGTGCGACAAACTCGGGCTGATGGTATGGCAGGACATGCCCAGCGGAGATCAGTACATCGGTCCGAACGACCCGGACTCGACACGCTCGGTCGCCTCCGAGGCGAACTATCGCAAGGAGTGGCAGGCGATCATCAACTCGCGTTACAACCACCCGAGCATCGTCTGCTGGGTGCCGTTCAACGAGGGCTGGGGCCAGTTCAAAACCAACGAGATCATCGACTGGACCCGAGAACTCGACCCGACGCGACTCGTCGATGGACCCAGCGGCTGGGCCGATCGCGGTGAGGGGGACATGCACGACATGCACATGTACCCCGGTCCGGGGATGTTCCCGGTCGAGGAGAGCCGTGCCAGCGTACTCGGCGAGTTCGGTGGACTCGGCCTGCCGGTCGAGGGGCATACCTGGCTCGACAAGGGGAACTGGGGCTACCGATCTTTCGAGAGCAAAGCCGCTCTGGCCGATGCCTACGATCAACTCATCTTCCAGATGCCAGCCCTCATCGGCCAGGGGCTTTCCGCAGCGGTCTATACACAGACGACCGATGTGGAAATCGAGGTCAACGGGCTGCTGACCTACGACCGCGAGTTGAAGTTCGACGAGGCGCGGATGCGGGCGACGAACCTGAAGGTCTACGGTCCACCGCCAAAGATCAACACGCTTGTGCCGACCTCCGAAGAGACCCCGCAGGAGTGGCACTACTCCACCGAGAAGCCCGCCGATGGGTGGGAGGGCGTGGCCTTCGATGACTCAACGTGGAAGACCGGCCCGGCGGGATTCGGGAACCTCAACCCGCCCGGCAGCCACGTGCGGACGACTTGGAACACGCCCGACATCTGGGCGCGGCGGATGTTTGAGATCAAGTCGGTGGATGAGATCCAGAACCTGGGCCTGCGGATGCACTACGACGAGGACACCGAGGTGTACCTGAACGGAGTGAAGATCGCCGAGCTCCATGGGTTCACGATCAGCTACGGCATCGTCCCGGCCAATGCGGCGGCGAAACAGGCCCTCAAAGCCGGGAAGAACGCACTCTCGGTCCACACGCACCAATCCGGTGGCGGGCAGTACATCGATGTCGGTCTGGTCGATGTACGATTTGAGAAGTGAGTGTTGCTAGAGATCCGAAGGGGTGGGATCGTCAAACTCGAAGTTGGCGAAAGAGGTCTTCGACTCGTCAGGAGTCAGCAGTAACACTGTGCTGATGTCGCTCTGCGCGTCATCCGTCAAGCGATTGAGGTATTTCCAGACACGATCACTGCGTTGTGGTCTGGAGAGTCCCGCGAAATCGGGATCGATAATTCGGACTCGCACGGAGACTGAGTTCTGTCGGTAGATATCAATCCTCGCAGCCCGGTGGTCGAGCTCGTATTCATCAAGAACCGAGATCACCTGTTGGATGATCGCGTCTTCCGTGCCTCGTGGAATTGTGATCGCCATCTCAGAATCTCCCTTCCGCCCACCGAATGATGTCCACATCTGCGGCCAGAAAAGCTTCGGCATCCACTGTTTTGACCTTGCGTGGATTATAGCGGAGATCGGTTGACCAGCCATTGACGAGTGTAAAACTCCGAGTGATCTGGGGCGGAAACCTCGCTCCACCACGGGTCAAGTAACAACTCCGAAGCCACTCATAATCGTGAGCCTGACCTCCACGAAATGATTTCAGCGTGTTTGTCCGATCACCCGGTGGGACCGCAATCAAGAGCAAAGCCTTCAAGACGCATTCGATTCCATAGCCAGCCAGATAGACTGCTCCAGTCGTGTAGTCCGCTCGTAGCAGAACCACGGCCTCTTCATGCCGCTGAATCGCACACCGATAATACAACCTCGCGTCCATCGAGTTGGGTATGGCCATGTCAATCAACTTTGTCCGGGTGGGCGATGCTGACGAACGAGGGACTCCTTCGATGGAGCCTCTAGTCGATGTACACGAACTCGTTCAGATTGAACAGCGCATGACACAGGTCATGCCATGCGGCGGCGGGGTCCGGGTTCTGGTCGAGAAAACGCTGACTGGCGGCCACTTCGTCATTCGTCGGAGCGCGACCGAGCGCTGACTCGTAGGCATATCCGATCCGTTCGCGAGAATCGTTCGAGTGCTGTTGAACCCGCTCGGCGAACACCCGTGCCCGCTCGCGCGCGAACTCCGAATTGAGCAAGTGCAGAGCCTGCGGAGCGATGGTCGAGCGCGACCGACGGGGGCAACTCAGATTCGTGTCGGGCTTGTCGAACGCCTCCAGCAGTGGCAGCCGCAGATTGCGACGGGCGAACAGGTAGACACTCCGCCGTGTGTGTTCCGTGATGTCCTCCGTCACTGGCCATTGATCCTTGAGCAGTGTCGACGCCACAGCGGGCGGCAGTGGCGGTCGGACGCCGGGGCCGAACGCCTTTCGATTCAGTTCGCCGGAGACCGCGAGCAGCGTGTCACGGATCGCCTCGCCCTCCAACCGCTGGCGGTTCATGCGCCCCAGCCAGCGGTTCGTGGGGTCGTCGCGAACGAGTTTCACCCAGGCGGAGGAGGGCGTCGTCGATGATCGACTCGCCAACCGATACGTCGCCGAGGACAACATCAACCGGTGCAACTCGCGCAAATCCCAACTGCTCTCCATGAACTCCGCCGCCAGCCAATCGAGCAGCTCGGGGTGCGTGGTGTCCTCCCCCATCCAGCCGAAGTCGCTGGCGGTGGGGTGCAGACCGACGCCGAAGTGGTGCTGCCAGATGCGATTGACGATCACGCGGGCCGTGAGTGGATTGCGGCGATCAGTGAGCCATTGAGCCAGCGCGGCGCGACGACCGATTACGGCGTTCGGCTCCCCTCTCCCCCCGGGAATGGGGCTGGGGGTGAGGGCGAGTACGCGCGGAACCTCCGGCTCAACCACCGGCCCCGGTCGCTGATGGTCCCCGCGTATCCACAGATGGCTCACGGGTGTCTCCCCGCTGCGGTTCCAGACGACCCGTTCTTTCGGGAGGTTCTTCTTTTCGGTCGGCTCAGCCTTCGCGTCGGGGTCATTGGCCTCCGACTTCGGCTTCTCCGGGAACAGATCAATCGTCTCGAAGAACGACCGCAGCCGGTAGAAGTCGTGTTGTGAGAGCGGGTCGACCTTGTGGTGATGACATTGGGCACACCCGATCGTCAGACCGAGAAACACCTCGCCGACATTCGTGGCCATCGCGTTGAGATAGAGATGCCGCCGTTCCTCCTGTGAGTTCAGGTCCGGCATGTCCGGTCCCGCGAGCAGATAGCCCGTGGCGATGTGCGACTCCTTGTGGCCGGGGTCGAGTTCATCGCCCGCCAACTGCCATTGCAGGAACCGGTCATACGGCAGGTTGTCGTTGAAGGCCCGGATCACCCAGTCGCGATACCGCCACGCCTCGGGCCGCACGAGGTCATGCTCGAACCCATCCGTCTCGGCGAACCGCACGAGGTCGAGCCAATGCTGCGCCCAGCGCTCGCCATACGCCGGGGAGGCCAGCAGCCGGTCGAGTGTCGCCTTTTGCTCCGCAAAAGGACGGCCTTTCGCGGAGCGAAAGGCGACACTCTCCTCCGGCGTGGGCGGCAACCCCGTCAGATCTAACGTCACCCGCCGCAGAAGCGTCTCCGCGTCCGCTTCCTCCACCGGTTCCAACTGCTTCTCGCGCAGCTTCGCGAGGATGAACTTGTCGATCGGGTTCCGCGACCAGTCATCGTTCTCCAACACCGGAACGGCGGGTCGCACGACTGGCTGATAGGCCCGGTAGTCGCGGTCGGTTTCGGTGAGCGGCGGTTCGACGAGCGGATCGGATGTTGGCTCCTCGGCGACAGACATCGAGATCATGAGCGAGAGCAGCAACAACACGCGGAGGCCGACCTTGTAGGCGATGTCGCTCCGCGACTCGCATTCCGCATGAGGGAAGACCGACTCAGGCGGATTCCCCTGGGCTGAGCGGTGTACCTCAAGCGGAGTCTCAGTCGCGGAGCGACATGAGCTACAGGGGTCGTCTGGCTGATGGCTGACCGCTGATGGCTGAACGCTTTCTCCCCTCACGCCAGGATCTCCGTCACGACATGCCCCTCGACATCGGTCAGTCGTTGATCTCTCCCATTATGGAAGTACGTCAACTGCGTGTGGTCCATCCCGAGTAAATGCAGTATCGTCGCATGCAGGTCATGCACATGCACCGGCTTCTCGACCGCGCGCAGGCCGACTTCATCGGTGGCTCCGTGGACCATGCCGGGCTTGACGCCGCCGCCCGCCATCCAGACCGTGTAGCCCCACGGATTGTGGTCGCGGCCTTTGCCCTGTTCGCTCATCGGCATCCGCCCGAACTCTCCGCCCCAGATGACCAGCGTCTCATCGAGCAACCCCCGCTGCTGGAGATCGGCCAGCAACCCCGCCACTGGCTTGTCGGTCGCACGACACAGCCGCGTATGGTTCTTGAGGACATCGTCATGGGCGTCCCAACCGTTCGTATCGCCGGAGTAGAGTTGGACGAACCGCACCCCCCGCTCAATCATGCGGCGCGCGAGCAGGCAACGCGTGCCAAACTCGGCGGTCTCTTTCGCGTCGATCCCATACAACTGGCGCGTGGCGGCTGTCTCCTGCGCGAGGTCCACCACCTCGGGAGCCGCCTGCTGCATGCGGAAGGCCAACTCGTACGCTTCGATTCGCGCGGAGAGTTCGCCGTCCCCTCCGCGCGCAGCGAGGTGTTCGCGGTTCTGCTGATTGACGAAGTCGAGCAGTTGCCGCTGCCGCTCCTCGGTCATGTCCGCCGGTCGGTCGAGATGCAGAATCGGTGTGGCCCCGGACCGCATGGTGGTTCCCTGGTAAGTGGCGGGCAGATACCCGCTCCCCCACGCCGGCGGGCCACCTTTGATTCCCGCTCCCTGGTCGAGCATCACCACGAACGACGGCAGGTTGCGGTTCTCGCTCCCCAACCCGTACGACACCCAACTCCCCAAGCTCGGACGCCCTGTCAAAATACTTCCGGTGTTCATCTGATACACCGACTGCGGGTGGTTCACGCTATCGCCATGACAGCTGCGGAGGATGCACAGGTTGTCGACTTGCGAGGCGATGTGCGGCAGGAAGTCGCTGACCTCGATCCCCGCTTCGCCATGCTTCTGAAACGGCATGACCGGGGCCAGTAGCGGGTTCGTGGCCACCTTGCGGCGTGTCATCACCTCGCCAAAGCTTTCCGGCAGCGGCTGCCCGGCGTACTGGGTCAGGGCCGGTTTGGGGTCGAACAGATCGACATGACTCGGCCCGCCGTGCATGAAGAGGTAGATGACCTGCTTGGCCTTGGCCGCAAAATGTGGTCGAGGCAAACCGTCCCCGGCGACCCCCTCACTCTCCAGCATCCCGGCACAGGCGACCGCTCCGAACCCGCCGCCGCACTGGGCGAGGAACCGCCGACGAGACGAGTCGCGATCGAATTCACCGGGCGGGAACGGCAAGGCGGACTCCGAGTCGGACGAGACCGGGGGGTGAACAACATCACCACCGATGCTACTCGGGGGGACGGCAGAGAGCAATCTGATCCCCGTAGCAGAAGTCGTAAGGCGGGCGGGCGAATAGAATCTCCCCGCCACCCCGCTTGTCGGGGTGGTTCCCGCGCTGGTGCGCTACCGTAGCGCACAAGCGCGGGAACCACGGGGACAAGCCCCAGTGGCGGGGATGCGATTTCCCTGCGCTTGCCTCAGACTTCTGCCGTAAAGCGGCTTTGGAGTAAGATATCGGCAGAATTCTTACGAATTCAGCTACGCTGGCACGCCACAATCCGCACGTCTTGAGCCTCCTTCATGAGTCGTCATTCCGATCTGCAACGAGTCCTCGACCTCGGGATCGTGGCCATCATCCGGGCTCCGAGCGGAGATCAGTTGGTGCAAGTCGCCGAGGCACTTTACGCGGGCGGCGTTGATGTGATCGAGATCACCTTCACGGTGCCGCGAGCGCTCGACATCCTGGCCGAGGTCAGCCGCAAACTTGGCAACAAGATTCTACTGGGGGCGGGGACGGTCCTCGACTCGGAGACCGCGCGGGCGGCGATGCTGGCCGGAGCGGAGTTCATCGTGACTCCGGCGGTGCGGCCGCAGGTGATCGAGATCTGCAACCGCTATGACAAGCTGGTGATGAGTGGAGCCTTCACGCCGACCGAGGTGCTGCACGCCTGGGAATGCGGGTCGGATGTCGTGAAGGTCTTCCCAGCCGAGATCGGCGGGCCGACGCACCTCAAGGCACTGGCCGGTCCGTTCCCGCAGATTCGCCTGCTCCCGACCGGCGGAGTGAACCTCCACACGCTCTCCGACTTCGTGAAGGCTGGGGCGTGTGCCGTCGGCCTCGGCAGTTCGCTCGTCACGAAGGAGCATCTCGCGAACAGCGACTTCGCGGGGATTCAGAAGCTGGCTGAGGCGTACGTGGCCAAGGTCAAGGAGGTCCGGCGGAAGTGACCCCATACGACGGACATCCTCGTCCGTCGTACGGCTCGCCAGCCCGCTGCGCAAGCAAGGGCATCCCGCCAGTCCCTTGCTTGCGCAGCGGGCTGGTGGGGCCGGAACATCCCCTCCACTGTGCCACTCATTCGTTGCCTGTCGTGCAATTCAACTCCGCCCGCTACTGACTCTCCACCCACAGGCCCACTCCCATGTCCCTCCCCCGCATGTACCGCATCCGTCAGTCGTTTGACACCCCCCGCCTGGGCGATGTCGCCTTGGCGGTGCGAGAGCAGATGGCCTCGCTGAACCTCGGGCAACGCATGCAGCCCGGCCAGACCGTGGCCATCACCGTCGGCAGTCGCGGCGTGGCCAATGTCGCCCTCATCACGCGCGAGATCGTCCAGCACTTCCTCTCCCTCGGGGCCAAACCGTTCGTCGTCCCCGCGATGGGCAGCCACGGCGGAGCGACCGCAACCGGACAGCGGGCAGTCATCGAGGGCTTCGGCGTGACCGAAGAATTCATCGGCTGTCCGATCCAGGCGACGATGGAGACGGTCATCATCGACAAGACGCCGCAAGGCATCCCCGTTCACTTCGACAAGCACGCCAGCGAGGCCGACCACGTCTTCATCGCCAATCGGATCAAGCCGCACACGATGTTCGTGGGGCCGATCGAATCGGGACTGCACAAGATGATGCTGATCGGCCTGGGCAAGCAGGCCGGGGCGGTCGTGTATCACCGGGCGATCAAGTCGTTCACGTTTCTGGAGATCATCCGCGCGGTGGCCGATGTCGTCGTCAATCGTTGCCGCGTGGTGGGAGGACTGGGCATCGTCGAGAACGCCTTCGAGGAGACCGCTCTCGTGGAAGGCGTGCCCGTCGAGAAGTTCTACGAGCGCGAGGGCGCGCTGCTCGAAATGGCCCGCCAGTGGATGCCCAGGCTCCCGCTCAACGACATCGATCTGCTCGTCATCGACGAGATCGGCAAGGAGATCAGCGGCACCGGCATGGACACCAACATCGTCGGTCGCAAGTTCAACGACCACGCCGCCACGCCCGATGACACGACCAACTGCCGCCGCATCTTCATTCGTGGTCTGACCGAGAAAACCCACGGCAACGGCACCGGCATCGGCCTCGCCGAGTTCACCAACCGCCGCACCGTCGAGGCCCTCAACATGGAATCGACCAAGGTCAACTGCATCACCGCCGGTCACGCCACAGCTGCCATGATCCCGGTCTACTACGACACCGATTGGGAGGTCGTGAACACCGCCCTCAAGACACTCGGCCTGACCGAACCGCCGGATGCCCGCGTGGTGCAGATTCGGAACACGCTGTTGTTGCAGGAGATGCTGGTCAGCGAAAGCTGCCTGCCGCAACTGAAAGACAACCCGCGCGTGACGATTGAGAGCGGGCCGTTCGCGTGGGAGTTCGACTCGGAGGCGAATCTGATCGATGTGCTTGCGGGGCATTGAGCAGCCCCACGCCCCTGCAGACCTCTTCGCCACGAATTGCACCCCAAGACTCAATCGTGCGTCGGTGATCCCCACGGACAATATGTTTTCCCATGTTCGATCCTTAGAATTGCCGGGTTCAGAATTCGGGCCAGTCTGCCTTGCCGGGATCACTTGTTCCGACGGGGAGCCGATGACCGTTGCAGGCTGACCGCACCGGAGTTCATGACGCGACTAACAGGATTTCACTGACTGTGCCCGATTCGCTCACACTCGCCGTGGTGGCCGCTCTGGCGCTGCTGCTCGTTCTCCAGTTGGCGTTGAAGGTCCGCGCCATTCGCCATCTCCGGCGACCGCTGACACCGCTGATCGAAGTGGCCGACTGCCCGCCGGCGCTGGTCATTCTCTGCCTGCGCGGCGGAGACCCGTTTCTCCATCGCTCGCTCGGACTGCTCATCGACCAGGACTATCCGCGCTACCGGATCCGGATCGTCGTGGATTCACCCGGCGATGAGGCGCACCAATATCTGCGGGACGTGTTCGGTGAGTCCCCACCCACCCATGTCGAGGTGCTGACGCTGACGGAGCGTCATCCGACCTGCACGTACAAGATGAGCGGCATCCTGTTCGGAACCCAAGACCTGCCCGAGGGGACCGCCTTCGTGGCGTTCATGGATGGCGACACGGTGCCCCACCGCACCTGGCTGCGAGAGCTGGCGACCCCCATCGTCCGTGACGGGGCAGGGGTGTCGACGGGCAACCGCTGGTACTCGCCTCAGCAGCTGTCGCTGGGAAGCCTGTGCCGCGTCTGGTGGGGCGCGTCGGCCCTGTCGCTCATGACACTGTTCCGGATCCCCTGGGGCGGAACGATGGCCGTGCGGAGCGACCTGCTGCAGGACGAAGAGCTGCGCACCCGCCTGCGGCACGCCTACAGCGAAGACACGACGATCGGCCAGTTCGCCGTCGATCGCGGAGAGCGGATTGAGTTCCCGCCGACGCTCGTCATCGTCAACCGCGAAGTGATCGGGGTGCGGAGCCTGTTTCAGTTCGATGTGCGGCAACTGTTCGCCGTGCGTCTCACACACAGATGCTGGCCGCTGATGGCACTGCACGGGCTGCTCTCAGGTCTCACCATGACCTACCCACTGTGGCGTCTGTGTTGTCTTCCGGTGAGTGGGATGGCCGATGTCGCCTTTGCCGTGTTCCTGTTTGCGTCGGGGGTGAGTGAACTCGTGCAGATGGTTTCGATTCGGAAGGTGCTGGCGACTCGCGGCGAACGGATCGCTGGCTGGAATGAACCGAAACGCTGGGGCTACGCACTGCTGGCGCTGCTCGTGTTGCCGTGCCTGCACTTCGTCGCCGTGCTGCACGCGGCGACGCTCCGCCGGGTGTATTGGCGCGGCGTGTGGTATCGGATCGGCGGACAGCCACCGCTACGAGTCGAACGCGACGAATGGGCGCAGGCTGCCAAAACCTGATGCCAGACCGATGACATCCCCGACGGCGCGACACGGGCATTTGCGTTCGGTGGCAGCCACCGCCACACTGCCGTTCGGCGGAACTTCTGGTGTCACACATATCGGGGCGACAGTGTCCTGCCAGTCGATTGTTCGTCGAGTCCTGGGTGTGGAATGGGTGAGGTTCTTCCGTTGAATGCCCCTGAGAATCCGAGTGACGAGGTCATCCGCACGACGAACCTCTCGAAGACATTCGTCCACGAAGGGGTCGAGGTCCAGGCCTTTCGTGATGTCACGCTAAGAATCCCCCGGGGCCAGATGGTGGCGATCATGGGGCCCAGCGGTTCGGGCAAGAGCACGCTGCTGCACATCGTGGGCGGGATCGAACCGCCCACTTCCGGTGAGATCTGGATCGACGGTCAGAATCTGGCGGGGCTGCGAGATCTGGAACTGACCCTCCTGCGCCGCCGACGGATCGGGTTTATCTTCCAGTCGTTCAATCTGGTCCCCACGTTGAGCGTCGTGGACAATGTCACGCTGCCGCTGATCCTCGATGGGATGGCTCAGCGGGAGGCTGTGCCTCGGGCTTTGGACAGTTTGCAGCGGGTGGACATGTCCCACCGGCTGCGGCATTTGCCGACTCAATTGTCCGGGGGCGAGCAACAGCGGGTGGCGATCGCTCGGGCGCTGGTCATCCATCCGTCGCTGGTGCTGGCCGATGAGCCGACCGGCAACCTGGATACGGCTCGGGGTCGCGAGATCACGCGGTTACTGCACGAAGTGGCCCACCAGGGCCAGCAGACCGTGGTGGTGGTGACTCACGATATCCGGGTCGCCACGCACGCCGATCGGTTGATTGTGTTATTGGATGGCCAGGTCCGCTTCGATGGCGTCCCCAGCATGGTTCACGAATGGATGGCGGCGCTCAATCTGGAGATCGGCGGATGATCCCCTGGAGCTTCTGTTGGAACAACATTCGGTTGCGCCCCGTGCGCACCCTGCTGACCATCCTCAGTATTGCGGGAGGCGTCGCGGCGGTGGTGGCCGTGTTGCAATCCACAGCGGCCACGCGCGGGCAACTGGATTCCCTGCATCAGACGCTGGCTTCCCGAGTGGCGATGGAGATTGTGGCCCAGGACGCCGAGGCGTTCTCGCTGGACGACCTGCCCCCCGTGGCACAACAGCCGGGAGTCCAGGCGGCCATCCCGGTGTTTCGCGTGTTCGCCGTCATCGTCGCCGGACGCCAGCAGGTGAAAGGGATCGCGCTGGGAGTCGACCTGGAGCAATACCACAGCATTCGCGAGTTCGAGATCGTGTCGGGCAGGAAGTGTACCGAACCCACGGAGGTCTGCCTGGAAGCCGGTCTCGCCGAACGTCTGGGGCTCTCCGTCGGAGAGGACGTGCGACTCCGCGTGCGCGGGCAGCAGTGGATGATGCGGAGGCAGGTCGTCGGCATTCTGAAACCATCAGGGATTGGTGCCGTCGAGGAAACCGCCTCCCTGTTCATGCCCCTGTCGGCGGCCGCCCATCTGGAACAAGCTCCCGATTCGGCCACCGCTCTGAAGATCGTACTCCAGCCGGGGATCGAGCCGGACAGTGTGGCTTCGAACATCAAGTCGCAGCTTCCCAGTTCACTGGTCCTGGCCAAAACCGCGTCCGCGTCAGACCTGAGTCGACCGACCGAGTCGATCATCAGCCTCAGTCTGAATGTGGCGGCCACGTTGTCAATCGTGGCTGCGATCTTCATCGTAATCAATACGTTTCAGATGTCCGTGGCCGAACGGCAGCGGCAGATTGCCTTGCTCCGTATTGTGGGAGCGACCACCGAGCAGGTGCGTGCGTCGATGTATCGGGAAGCATTTTTCCTGGGCGGAATCGGGACCGCTGTGGGAATCATTCTGGGGATCGCGGGCAGCAGCGCGCTGGCTCAGGGCATGCAGGGGGTCTTCGGATTCACCCACATGGTCCGCATGGCGATCCAGCCCAGCGCCATTCTCTCCGGGCTGATCTTTGGACCGGTCGTGACACTGGTCTCGGTGTGGCATCCGGCTCGCACCGCCTGCGACGCGCCCCCGCTGGGAGTGCTGAGATCCGCTACGGCCCCGCAGCGTGTCGTCTCGACGCGGGGGGCAACCGGCTGGGGCATCGTGTCGCTGTTGGCCGCAGCGTCGATGTTTGTCTGTACCTCCCTGGGCATTCTCGCCGAGGTGACATCGATTGCGGGAATCGCATTGGTGCTGATTTCCAGCTTGGTCTGCCTGCCCTCGCTGATTCCTCCCGGTTCTGCCCTGTTGTATCGCGGGATCGGTCGATTCTTTCCCGTCGAAGCCCAGCTGGGGCAGCGGCAGCTCCTCGACAACTTTGGACGCACGGTACTCACCACGGCGGTGCTGTTTGTGGTGTCCGCGACCAGTATCGGCATCGGCAACACAATGCTGTCCGTGACCAGGGATGTCCAGTCGTGGCTGGACCGGACCCTCACGGCGGATTTTCTGTTGCGGGCCAGTCGACCCCGCGTCGACATGTCCGCAGCGGATTCGCTGCCGGATGATTTGGAGTCACGGCTCAGCGCCATCTCGGGCATTGAGTTCATCGATCGGATTTCGTTTTCGCTGGCCTCGATCAATGGCACGACCGCGACCTTGATGACCCGCCAGGTGACGGGATATCCCGATTTGCCAATTGACCTCGTGAATGGAGATCTGGCCCAAGTGCGAGAACAACTTTTGGCCGAAGAGGCCGTGGTCGGGACCGTCCTGGCCAACCGGCTCGGATGCCAGCCGGGTGATGCGATTCGCCTGGAAGTCTCCGGCGTCAGCCATTCGATCCGGGTCGCCGCGATCGCCCGCGAATATACGTCCGGCGGGTTGATGATCATCATGGACCAGACCGCAGCCGAGAAACTGTTCCCGATCCGGCCTTCACAGGTCTACGGCATTCGGACGGAGCCGTCGGCGACGGAGCGAGTCGGTCAGGAACTCCGGGCCATCTCACGGGAACGGGGACTCATCTTTCAATCCCTGTCAGATCTTCGGGAACTGGTTCGCGGCATGATCGAGGGCCTGACCAGTCGCCTGTGGATGATCCTGATCCTGGCCCTGATCATTGCCGGTTTCGCCATCGTCAACACGCTCACGATGAGCGTCATCCAGCAAACACGGCAGCTCGGGGTGCTGCGTGTGGTCGGGATGTCGCGGCTGCAGGTGTTCCGGATGTTTCTGTTTCAGGCACTCGTCCTCGGACTGCTGGCTCTGGTGCCAGGAGTCCTTGTCGGCCTGCTGCTGGCGTTTCTGATTGCCGTGACATTTCGAGGTGTGACGGAACTCGGAGTCGCGTTTACGGTCGATCCGCAACTCCTCGTCGGCTACCTGATCGTCGGCCTGCTGCTCTCGCTGCTGGCCGCCGCACTGCCCGCGATTCGCGCCGGTCGCCTGAAGCCGCTGGAGGCGATTCACGAGGAATAGCCGGTCGCGCCAGACAGCGGAACGACCGATCCTGAACTGTAAATGCCTTTGGAACCCTGGAATTGACGACAGGCTGGAAGCCTATCCCACGGGCCTCTAAACTGCCTCCGTTCAGGCTCCTCCCGAGCTGAGCCACCCCCCATCCACTGCTGAGCGAGCAACTCATGGCCGAGTTTTTCCCGAACGTTCCGAAGATCGAGTTCGAAGGTCCGACCTCCAAGAACCCGCTCGCCTTCAAGCACTACAACCCCGATGAAGTCATCGAGGGGCAGAAGATGAAGGATCTGTTCCGGTTCTCGGTCTGCTACTGGCACACCTTCCGTGGGACTGGCTCGGACCCCTTCGGCTCGGCGACTCTCCAGCGGCCTTGGGATGACGGCTCGAACTCGGTGAGTAATGCCCTCACGCGGGTCGATGCGGCCTTCGAGTTCATGCAGAAGTTGCAGGCTCCGTTCTACTGCTGGCACGACCGCGATGTGGCTCCCGAAGGCGCGACCTTCAAGGAGAACAACAAGAACTTCGACGAAGTCGCCAAGAAGCTGAAGGCCAAGCAGAAGGAGACCGGTATCAAGCTGTTGTGGGGCACGGCGAACCTGTTCAGCCACCCGCGTTACATGCACGGGGCGGCGACGACCTGCAACGCCGATGTGTTTGCCTACGCAGCGGCTCAAGTCAAGAAGGCGATCGAAGTCACGCACGAGCTGGGCGGTGCGAACTACGTCTTCTGGGGCGGTCGCGAGGGGTATCACAATCTCTATAACACCGACATGAAACGCGAGCTGGACCACCTCGCCAAATTCATGCACATGGCCCATGACCATGCGAAGGCGATCGGCTTCAAGGGGATGTTCCTGTTCGAGCCCAAGCCGAAAGAGCCGACCAAGCACCAGTACGATTTCGACGCCGCCGCCTGCCTGAACTTCATCGGGCGGAACGGCCTGGATGGGATCGTGAAGCTCAACATCGAGACCAACCACGCCACGCTGGCCGGTCACACGATGATGCACGAGCTGGAGTACGCCCGCATCCACAATGCCCTGGGGTCGATCGACGCCAACACCGGCGATTTGTTGTTGGGCTGGGACACCGACCAGTTCCCGACCGATATTTACCTGACCACGCAGATGATGCTGGTGCTGCTGAAGCAGAAGGGGATCAAGCCGGGCGGCGTGAACTTCGACGCCAAGGTCCGCCGCGAAAGCTTCGAACCGCTCGACCTGTTCCACGCCCACATCGGCGGGATGGACGCCTTCGCAAGAGGGGCCAAGATCGCCGCCGCGATTCGCAAGGACGGCATCCTCGACGACTTCGTCAAGACCCGCTACCGCAGCTTCGACACCGCCTTCGGCAAGAAGATCGACAGCGGCAAAGCCAGCTTCGCCGACTGCGAGAAGTACATCTCCGACAAGGGCGAAGCCGCCCCGAATGAATCGGGTCGGCAGGAGTACTTGGAGAACGTGATCAACACGTACCTGTGATGCGATCTGGCTGAGTAATGACTATGCCCCCATCAAGAGGAGTGATCCATTTCTCGACTTTGGCGTTAGCCATCATGCATCCGGCACAGCAAAGTGCGGCGGCTCATATGTGACTTTTCATTCCGAGCTTCATGTGGGAGGAGCAGCTTTGGGGTCCAAAGAAGCAAGTCCAATGTCCGAGTCTCGTAACGATGAAGGAGATAGTATGAAGACCACCAAACGAAGCAACAATCATGCAATGAACGGCAAGAGTCGCACAGTCAGGGACTTTCTCTGGTTGTGTTGGTTCTTTTGTTCGATGGCCCCTCTCGTGTGAAGTGCCGATTGTCTGAAAAGACGAATGGGCTGCTGTTACAATGCTCGCCGGAGCAAGTGATGGCTAACGCCCCCCGAAAGGGAGACGAGGGGGGAGGTGGAAAGCCTCCGCTTCACACCTTTTTTCTACACTGGCAGGTTGGCCCAGACAACGCTTGGAATGTCTGGGTGCCGAAGGAACAAGAGGGATTGGACGGCGAGCGTGTCTTCTCTGAACCCTCTTGTTGTTGCACAACCCAGACGCTCAAAGCAACGTCTGGGCCACCCGACAAGGAGCTTGGGAACGAGTTTCCGTCGAAGACTCGTTCACTTGTGGCATTGTCATGAATCCTCGAACCAACTCCGGTATCCGACCTCAAACGCAGGAATGATGAGACTGCCAATCGTTTCATGTGCAATAGCACGATGCCTTCCTTCGAAAATCGCCCACCTTGAGGGGCCACATGACTGTACGAAGACAGGAAAAGCAAACTCCCCTGCTCGCAGCAGATCAATGATTCGTTGAACTCGACTCTGATGTTCGCATTCGGTTAAAAGCATTTCTCGAAAACCGCTAATTTCATCAGACAAATCACTCGTCGGTAACAAATGATACTTCAGTACGATCTCTCCATTTGGCTGATAGAGCGAATGAGAAATGAGTCGAGTTATTGGATCGCGGGGAAAGTGAAGTGAAACAAGACTGTAATCATCAGTACCCCAGTTTTTCGACATCAAATCACAAACGTCTTCACTTTTGTAGATTTGACCAACATTGAGTTGCGGCATTTGAAATGACATTTGTTCAATCATTTGGTTGCGGTGGTCATGGCGAATTGGACTCAGTCGGGATAGTGTAGCCGACGGGATGACTAAGGCGATATGACGACGCCGAGGGTACAGGAGTTCACTATCGTCTGTCGAATCACATCCCGTGTGGCACGCCCGACTGACGCTGTAGGCTCGCTGGATGGCAAGGTCCACACGAGGTGGGCCGGTTTACGTGCGTAAACCCCGGCTGTGGAGCAGGGCTGTGGCGCTCTCGGTTTCGTCGGGAGCCCAGGCCGGGTCGGGGCGGTCTGGTAGTTGAGTTTAGAGTATCGCCCGCGGTCGTAGACCTGCTGAATGAGTTGCTGGATGTTGAGTGAGACATCGCGATCTTGGGGACGCAGCGGGATCGGGATCACGGGGAGCGGCTCGGGGAGGGCGGCTCCGAAGACCTTGGTGCGGGTCCGGGTGCGAACGCACATCATGTAGGTGCGGCGTTTCGCGGGCGGGATGAATTCCAGGGGAGCCGCGAGTACGTACTGTCCACCCCGCAGCAAGTCGATCTCGACCAGATTGATCCCCGCTGCCCGGTAGTCAAGCTGCCTGCAACGGTAATCGTTACGCCACATCTGGGTGAGTTTGTTGGTCGGGCTGAGGACTTCAATCGCCGTGATCACCCGCTCGCCCGAGGTCACGTCCAGGATCTGGACATGCCGCGCGGTTTGCGGTTCTTCTTCCAGCACGAGCAGCGGTTCCGCCACAGCAACCGCCTCTGCCGACGCTCCGTACGAGGCCCCGGTAAATTCTTCGACCACACTGACATCGGGCGCGATGCGGCGCGAGTCAAACCCCTCATCGACGGAGACCGATTCCTCGACTCGCGCGACTAGATTGTCCGGCAGTTGGTCCTGAATCTGATCGCAGATGTAGGTCATTAACCGGGTATGCACATCGCGCCAGTGAGCTTCAAGGTACGGGTCCATCCCCGGAAATGGGCTGCTCATGAAAACTCCCCCAAGGACAGCGCGGCCCGCTGGTCGGGCGGCACGACATGGCGAGATCCTCTCACGAGGATTGTATGCGGAGTGAGTGCCGACAACCATCGGCCCAGTGTACTGACACATGCCCCCACCTCCCCTCATCTTTCTCAATAGTGTGGCTTACTCGACCGAATTCGGGAACAATTGTTCGGGCGGAGGACTCTCACTGGGGTGGTCAGCGGCGGAACGCCGACCAGCCATGCTTTATTCCGGCCCGTTTCGGAGATGCCGCGATGACGACCGCAGCCGCCCCTGATCTTGCGATTCTCGACAGCATTCGCATTGCGGCTCCTTGCTCGGCGGATTGGGCGAAAACAGGTATCCCCTTCCCTCAAGTGACCACTATCAGTTGTATGGCGATTTGAATGGATATTTGGCCGCAATGATCCACAGAAATAGGTGAATGCCTCGCAAAACAGTCACTGGATAGAGGGTTTGCCTGAGCACAACCGGTGGTATCCACTTGAGCGAAGGGGATACCTATTTGGGCGAAAATGACGGGCGACGAGCGGGCCCGGTTCTGCGGGCAATGTCAGAAGCACGTATACAATCTTTCCGAGTTGTCGGCGGAGGCCGCTGTCGCTTTGATTCGCGAGAAAGAGGGCCACCTGTGCGGGCGGCTCTATCGTCGGGCTGACGGGACGGTCATCACGAACGATTGCCCGGTCGGCGTGCGAGCGATTGTCTGGCGGACGCGGCGTTTGGTTGCGACCTGCCTTTCCGCGGTGGTCGTCGGTTTCATGCTCCTGGTGATGCCGAGCGTCCTCGCCCGGGGATCGAGTGGTTCACGAATCGCTGTCGTACAGCATGTCGATCGGTGGGTCTACAAAGTTCTCCTATGGATCGGCGTGCGTAAACCGATGCCCATCATGGGGGAAATCTGCGTCTTGCCACCAGCCATCCCACCCTCGGTCTCGAACATCCCACCCGCCCCTCCGATGGCTGAACCGCTGTCGACTTCAGCGGATGATAGTGACGAATCCTTGATGATCCCTCGCGTGGAATGAAATGAGACATTCTGGCGTCGCCACGTTTCGCCAGAACTCCTGTTTGGGACGGAAGGGGCGGGCCACGATCTCACTGAGCCGGGTCCACCCTGCCGCACTCGCAGGCTCTGGGCGCTGACGCTTCCGGCTCGGGGAGCGGCGGGCGGGAACGGGAAGGGTGAAACCTTGCGGTTCACAGCGGCATCTCCGTGGGGGATTTGTTTAGAATGGTGTGGCTGATCCACTTTCCGGAGTCCTCCATGTCTCGCTTGCCATCGAAGGTTCATGGGCCGATCGCGTTTTCGGCTCTGTGTCTGGCTGTGTTCATTTCTGGTTGCAGCGGTGTGGATGAGGCGGCAACGATGAACCTTCAGGAAGAACCCATGTCCACTGAGTCCGGCGCTCCGAAATCGAATGCGGTGCCATACAACCCGCTGACCCCCGCCGAAGAGCGGGTGATCGTGCGGGCGGGGACCGAGCCGCCCTTTGTGGGCGAATACACGGACAAGCAGGACGCGGGGACGTATGTGTGTCGCCGTTGCAATGCTCCGCTCTATCGATCCACAGACAAGTTCGACAGCCACTGCGGCTGGCCGAGTTTTGATGATGAGATCCCCGGAGCTGTGCGGCAGAGGACCGACCTCGACGGCAGGCGAACCGAGATCCTGTGCGAGAACTGCGGCGGTCATCTGGGGCATGTCTTCCTCGGCGAAGGTCTGACCGACAAGGACACGCGGCACTGCGTGAACTCGATCTCGATGAAGTTCTACGCCGCAGGGGCCACGATCCCGCCGATGATTGGCAAACAGGACAGCAAGTAAGCGTTCGCGGCTCAGCCGGAGCTTCGCCCTCCCGTCGGGCAACCCACAACTCCATCTCTTTGCGTTGACGGACCACGATGGACATCGGTCACAGACATTCAAGCCTGACGGCGATGATTCTTGAGAATCACAATGAGCGGTGTCGCGTTTTCCCCTCGCGACGAATCGCATTGATCCTCAGCAGTGCTGGCCATGTCACATCCTGAACTCCCCGGTCGCAAAACTGTCATTTCGTCAGCCTGAACACTTGTACTAGCGGGATTCTTGAGGGCCTATCCAATGCCCTCAAAGTCACTTGCGACCGATGTCCGAATTGGGGCCCCGGCGGCATGCGCATTGCCCTGTACGTGTGTCTGAACTCAGGGTCTTCGCCGTTCGCGGGGAGGCTCTTCATCCGGATGAATCCCGTTTTTGGGACGGGAGGATGATCCGCTGCTGTGTTCATGGAAGGATTTCGCATGACGAGTTTTCGAAGGATGTTTCTGGCAGGTTGCTACGGCCTGTTGGGGGTGGTGATCGCACACGGAACCGTAGTCTCCGGAGGGGAGCCGACCATTCCGCCCGCTCCGCCCGTGGCGGAGACGATGTTCGTGGAAGTCGATGTGGAGTGCCCCGATGTGGCCTACCTCATCGTCGACGGAGCCACGCAATCGAAGAGCGGGGCGAAACGTAAGGTCCACATCGCTCGGGATGGCAAGCGCACGACCGGCACGATTGTGGCCAACTGGTCCGAGGCCGGACAGGATCGCCGCATCGAGCGCACGGTCAACCTCAACCAGCCGACCAAGCTCGTCTTCACGCTCGACGACCTCAATGCCAACGAGCAACAGCTGCTCGACCTGACGAACCAGGCACGCGCGAACTCGGGGTTGTCGATGTTGCGGATGGACCCGCGATTGTGCCGGGCGGCACGCCTGCACAGTGCCAACATGGCCCGCCTGAATTCAATGTCTCACAATCTGGAGGGGAAGTCCCACCAGCACCGCACGATGGAAGCGGGTTATCCCAGCGGCATGGTGGCGGAGAACATCTGCTATAGCCAAGGCAATCCGCAGGCGGCCATCAACACGTGGCTGAACTCCAGCGGCCACCGGGCCAACATGCTGTCGTACCAATACAGCGACCTGGGCGTCGGCATCGGATATAGCAACAATGGCCAGCCGTACTACACACAGGTGTTTGGACGGTAGTGGCGAATTCCGGGATCGCGAAAACTTCCGAAGTCTTTGGAGACTTCGGAAGTTTGATCCTGCGCTCGGATGCGGGTTCCGGATGCCCGCGTTCTGGCGAACGCAGTTACGGGCGGGACTCACTCGTTGGACCGCACCGCCGAGATGCCCCGACGCAGGGCCTCGCGCATGACATCCACCGGGGCCGCCTGGCGCGTGAAGCAGTGGTACTGGGCCGCCGCTTGGGCCACGAACATTTCCAGGCCGCTGACGACGTGGCAGCCGCGTTCTTTGGCCTGCTTGATGAGCAGCGTCTGCTCGGGGTTGTAGATCGTGTCGAACACGACCGTCCCCTCGCGGAGCCAATTGTCCTGGAACGGGGTGTCATTCATGTTCGGGTACATGCCGATCGGCGTACAGTTGACCAGGACATCGACATAGGCTGCGCCGCGATTCTCCCAGGCCACGAACTGGCAGCCCAGGTGGGTGGCCAACTCCTGGCCGCGCGACTTCGTGCGGTTGGTGATCGTCAGCGCCGCCCCCGCACGCAGGACGCCCTGCCCAATCGCCTTCGCGACGCCGCCCGCTCCCAGCAACAGCACGCGCTTGCCCGCCAGCTCGTGATCCCCCTTCAACTCCAGCCCCAGCTTAATGCTCGACAGGGCCGCGTCGAAATCGGTGTTGCCCGCGTACCAGTTGTTGCGATCGTCGCGGAATAACGTGTTTGCCGCCCCGATGTCGTCGACGATGTCGTCGCGGAAGTTGGCATGCTTCATCGCACGCTCCTTGTGCGGGATCGTCACGCTATAGCCCCGGACATCGAGCCAGGCATACGCTTCCATTGTCTCGTCGAGTTCCTCCGCAGGCACCCGCATCGGCAGGTAGACCGCATTCAGGCCATCGTGCCGGAAGGCTGCGTTGTGAATCCGCGGGCTGTAGCTCTGGGCGATCGGGTCGCCGAGAACGCCGAACACCTGCGTCTGGGCGTTGATCTGGTCGAACCGGTACAGATTCTTCATCTCATCGAACGACAGTTGACCGGGGGCCAGAACGCGATCGGAGCTGAAGGTGGCGAAGGTGAACGGTGCCCCGTACTTGCCGCACAGGACGCGGCTCACCAACCCGAACTCTCCCATGCAGAAGGCGATCGTCGGAATGCGGGCGTCCTTGACCAGCTTCAGCAGGCGGATGTTGTCCTGTGGCGACTGGGCCATCGTGACGATCTTGACGATGTCAGGGTCCAGGGTACACATGTCGGCGTGCCGCTCCTCCAGCGAGTCCGGCGTGCCGTTGAAGTCATGGAAGCTGACGATGCGTTTCGTCTTGCCGTAGCGGCGGATCTTGGTGGCGATGTCGTGTTCCAGGTCGACGTACTCGGCCCCCGCCACGATCGCCTGCCGCAGCAGCGACTGCCGCTGGTCCTCGCTCATCTTGGACCGGCCACCATCGACCGGTCGGCGACACGTCACGACCACGGGTGTCGGACGCTCCGCCAGCAACCGGTGCAGGTCGGGTGACTTGGAGAGCCAGTCGAGCCGCAACTCCACCAGCTGAGCCCCGCGCTGGGCAAGGGCCTGGTGTTCGGCGGTCACCATCGAATGTCGGGTACGACCCAGGCTGACGCAAATCATGCTGTGGGGACACTGGCTGGGGGAGGGGGATGTTCCGGACCGCGAAGTACTCGGAAGGCGAACGACGCAAGGTAGCGTTCACGGGGACATCATACCAGTAAAGCGTCCCCCCCGTTTAGCCTTCGCGACGCGGCGAAACGATCATCCGGCTCAATCCACTTTCGGGAAGACGTGGTCGCGGATTTCGCTGCGCTGGCCGTTGAACTGGAGGGGGGCGGACATGACCTGGGTCTGGCCGAAGAAGGAGCGCGGCTGATCGAACCAGTCCTGGATCTCGCTCGCATCCGTTGGAGTGTCGGGGTTCCGGGCCTGGTATTTGGACACCATCAGTATTTGGTACGGGCCGACGGCGGAGAGCTGGATCTCGTAATGACCATCCGGACCGGCGAGGGCGAAGTCGCCGCCGAGCGAGCGAACCGAGGCTTGGGCCAGTTTGATGTCGCTGCTGTTCGCCCCCGCTCGGAAACTCATGACCGATAGCTTCGAAGCTGCGGGCCGCCGCGCGGGGAGTACCAGAATTCTCGCCCCGACATCGGGACGGTTTTCGCCCGTGGCGGTGACGTAGGTCACTCGTCCCTCGATCGCCAGTTTCAGATCCCCGGCGGGCGTGAGCGACACATCGGGAGCTTCGACACCGGGACCAGGAGCCACCGGGGCCGGTTGTCCCGCCACGGCGGGGGCCGGATTCTGTGCGACCGGGACAGCGGCTGTGCCCGGATCACTCGTACCGGTCACTCGTCCGAGCAGGAATCCACTGCTGATCCCGAGCAGGCCACACACCGCGCCGGTGATGAGGAGTGGCCGCTTCTCGAAACCCGCGCGACCGCCGCGCACTGCGGTCGCAGGCTGGATCGAAGACAGCTCGCGGAAGGGGTCGGCACTGGGCCGTGCGGGTGCATCACTGTTCTGCGGTGGAGGGGTCGGACGAGAAATCCCCGGAGCTGAGGGGCGGACCGGCGGCTCGGGAGGGAGCGGGACTGGGATCGGGATCGGCTCCAGGGCGGGGGCCGGGGCCAGGACGATCGCGACCGCCTTTGCGGGCACTGCCACCACTTCGGCCACAGCGGCGGCCCCGTCGCCCAGTGAGGCCAGCGCGTTGAGAGCCTTGGCCAGCCCACTATCTCCGTGGTTCATCTCGGGCTTGGGCAGCGGGGCAGTTTTCCCATCAAGCTGCGGCACGCGAATCGTCCGTCCGCACATGGGACAGTCCGTGACCGCCCCCGCCTTGGAGCGGGAGATGCCGAGGAACTGTTCGCAGTGAGGGCAGCGGAACTTGATGGGCATGGGGGGAGGAAGGTTGAGCGAGGAGGGGAGGAGGGGAAGCCCATCGGTTGCAACCGGTGGGCTTTTGACGGACTGACAACTGACGACTGACAACTCCCCCTCTGGCTGACTGCTGAAAGCTGACCGCTGACCGCTCTTACGGCGTCTGCATCGCGGTGTCGATCAGGTCGTCACACAACTTGCAGAGCACCTCATGAGTGACTTGCAGGTCGATCTGAGTGCGTCCGGGCGTGCCTTTCACTGACCGAAAGCGTTTGAGCGAAAACGTTCCGGTGCCGTGGGACGACAACACCATTTCATAGTATTGCGTCCCGTCCGGCAACTGGTCAGGCCGGGTCGAGCGGATCAGTACCTGCCCCGCCTGGGGGTCGTACTCCAGTGGGCTGAGCTGCTCCAGCAGGTAGCTGATCCGCTGGCTGAGGGCATTCGCCCAACGCTTGAGGGTGTCAAACGCCGCCTGGCTCATCGCCGGAACATGCACCGTGATCTGCCGAAAGGCGCAGCCGAGACTGTCCACCTGGGTCAGGTCGATCTCAATCTGGATGCCCGACGGATCGCTGAGTTGGACCTGCACCGGTGTCGTCGAGGAGTAGCCCCGCAACCGCGCCAGCTCTGCCACAAGGAAAGAACGCACACTCATGCCCATCGATCCTCCGCAAGAACTCCGACCATGTCGATCCTCGGCGAACGTGAAGTCCCCATACAGAACTATATCCTATGGGACGCGGGGAGCGGGGGATATGCTCCGTGTGTCTGGGAGATGTCCTTGTGTGAGCATCTCAAACGTCGGTGAATCGGGAGTTCGCCAGGACATTGACCTCCACGGGGCGAGACCCCGTGGGGGTCAGTTCACCGACGCTTGGGATGCACAGACGATGTCCTTGACGTATGACGGTCGGGAGGGCGAGGCCAGTGCTGTGAACACGATGGAGGTCATCGTGGGGCACGTTTCCGAGGTGCCCGTGGTCCGTAGCTCACGTCGCTCCGCGACTGAGATTCGTCCCGCCAGACACTGTCCGGGCCTCGGGAAAACCCGCGTGAGTCGGTCTTCCCGCAGGCGGAATGCGAGTCGCGGAGCGACATCGCCTACGAGGTCGATT
>JAYWFM010000160.1:0-11974 GCA_043778825.1 Planctomycetota bacterium
CTGTCAACCACACCACCTCCGGGCTGTCCTTTCCATGGCGTTCCGCTGGGGACGGGCCCGTAGCTCATGTCGCTCCGCGACTGAGATTCCTCCCGCCAGACACCGTCCGAACCTTGGAAACCCCCGCGCGAGTCGGTCTTCCCGCAGGCGGAATGCGAGTCGCGGAGCGACATCGCCTACGAGGTCGATTTCGGAAAAATCGCCGACAGTCAGGCTGTGCCTCAATCGTGTTCACAGCACTGGGGCGAAGCTCCTGCCGAGCCGCTTGCCAGGGTAGATGCCCTCACGCTGTCGCGGCTCGGCAGGAGCCTCGCCCTCCCGGGGGAGTCATCTCCACGCGCGACCACCTGTCCAAACAAAAAAAACGGGGGAGGACACTTGTCCTCCCCCGCAGGCACTTCCGATTCCGTTCGGGTTCAAACTACTTCGTACAGGTCGCTCCGTCGCAACCCGCCGTCATCGGGGCGGCACAGCCCGGATTGACCGACAGGCAGCTGTTGCCCGCATCGCAGCCCGGATCGACCGGCACTTGACGGCAGACGGTCTTCGGCACGCAGCGGGTCTTGCAGACGCTGATCTGCCGGGGCACGCAGCGGGTCTTCGTCACGTAGCGGGTCTCGCACACCTGACGGCAGGTGGTGTACGGCACCTGGCGGTGGCAGACCTGCTGGGTCATCGTGCAGGTCGTGTACGGCACCTGCTTGGTCCGCTGCTCACAGGTCCAGCTGCATGTCGTGTACGGCACCTGACGGCTCACGGTCTCGCAAGTCCAGGTGCAGGTGGTGTACGGCACCTGCTTGGTCCGGCACTCCCGAGTGTAGCTGCAGGTCGTGTACGGCACTTGCTTGGAGCAAGTCTCGCAGG
The DNA here is from genome assembly GCA_043778825.1 of Planctomycetota bacterium. Classification (GTDB taxonomy): domain Bacteria; phylum Planctomycetota; class Planctomycetia; order Planctomycetales; family Planctomycetaceae; genus TH-plancto1. The sequence goes on from JAYWFM010000160.1 coordinate 865, forward strand.
TCCACGAGCAAGTCGTGTACGGCACCTGCTTCGTGTAGCTGTAGGGAATCCGGCAGCAGGTCGTGCAAGGCACCTGGCAGTGCTTGACTTCGCTGACCCAGCGGGTGCAGCAGACATTGCGGGTGTAGGTCTTCGGAACCCAGACCTTCTTGCAGCACACGCGGGGCGGGCACTGGACCTTTTCGGTCCGGCAGCAGCCGGGCTTGTAGACGCAGCAGCAGCTGTTTTCGTCGAAGCAGAACGAACCGGGGTCCGTCACGCAGCGGTCGACGACCGGACCGGGGACGCATTCCTTGACGATCTGCCATTCGCCGCCGCAGACGTTCTCGCACCGGGTTTCGGTGACCGGGCGACAGACGGTGTGACAGACATCCTTGTAGGTGGTGTGGGATTCGGTGCGGTAGGCGGTGCAGCAGACATCGCGGTAGCACGTCTGGTAGTGCGGCTTGCGAACCTGGTAACAGACCGTGCGGTAACAGGTCTGGTAGCAGGGCTTGCAGACCGTGTAGCTCACGTTGCGGTAACACGTCTGGTAACACGGCTTGCGGACCTGGCAGCAGACCGTGCGGTAGCAGGTCTGGTAGCACGGCTTGCGGACGGTGTAGCACACCTGCCGATAGCAGGTCTGGTAACACGGCTTGCAGACGGTGTAACACTCATCCCGCCAGCAGGTGTCGTGGACTGTGCGATTGCACTGGACCGGCACCTTTTCGATGCAGGTGTCCATGACCGTCTGGCATTCCTGGTACTGCTCCGTACACCAGACCGTCTCTTGCACCGTCTTGTAGCAACCACTGTTGCAGGTTCGCGCCTGGCAGTAGTCCTGACACGGCTCGCAGCTTTCGGTCGGACAATGCCGGTAGCGGCCCATCCCGCAGAAGAGCCCAGCCTCCGATTCCGATCCGCCCAGCAGCGCACAGGCTGCCAGTAAGACGGATAACCAAGTCATGTGTCGCATGGCTTCAAATCCCCCAAGTGGTCCCAATCGAGTTCGGAAGTTGTGATGCGACCGGTCCATGATCGAGAAACGGACCGGCACACATTGCCTATCAGGTAGACTTCGGTCGTCAAAGTCTGCCCACTCCAGCCAACTGGAGCCTTCGCGAACTCTTGCGGGGAGCTCGAACCGGCGACCCTGCCTAATCCCTATAACCGTTCCGGCAGTTTCTACCGGTGGTCAAGGAGCGTTCGATTCCCTGCGTGCTTGTGGATCGACCGGATGGGTGAAGTGGCTTCACCGCGATCTGGCCGGTGAACTCGCGAACTCGTCAGAACCGGTCCTCCACGTTATGTTCGGCATCTGTCGCCGCTGCTCCGCCCCTTGCCTTTGCCGTCACAATCCCCCTCCCAGGAACTTATCTGTGAAATATGCAATCTGTCACGAACTTTTCGTGGAGTGGAATTGGGAGCGGCAGTGCGAGTTCATCGCCCGCACCGGCTACACCGGGATCGAGGTGGCCCCGTTCATGCTCGGTTCCCGCCCCTGCGAACTGTCCCCCTCCGAGCGGACGAAGCGGCGCGACACGGCGGCGAGTTTCGGCGTCGAACTGATCGGCATCCACTGGATGCTGGCCAAGACCACCGGGTACTCCTTAACGAGTCCCGACAAGGCCGTCCGGCAGAAGACCGCCGATTACCTCAAGCAGCTGGGCGATCTGTGCGCGGACCTCGGCGGCCAGGTGATGGTCTTCGGCTCCCCCGCCCAGCGGAACCTCCAGCCCCGCGTCACCTGGGAACAGGGGTTCGACGCTGCGGTCGAGGTTTTTGGTGCTTGTGCCGACCACTGGGGCGAGCGCGGGGTGACGCTCTGCCTGGAGCCCCTGACACCGAAGGAGACCAACTTCATCAACACCTGTGCCGAAGCCATGGCGATCATCCACGCCGTCAACCACCCCACGCTCCAGCTGCATCAAGACGTGAAGGCCATGCTCGGTGGCGAGCGGACGCCCATCCCCGAGTTGATCGACCGGTTCCAGCACCGTACGCGGCATTTCCATGTCAACGACACGAACCTGCTCGGCCCCGGCATGGGCGAGACCGACTACCACCCGATCTTCCGCGCCCTCCGCGACAGCCACTACGACGGCTGGGTCTCGGTCGAGGTGTTTGACTACTCCCCCGGCCCGGAGGTGATCGCGGAGGAGAGCATGAGATACATGCGCGAGGTCGAGGAGGCGGTGCGGGAGTAGGGGCAGACTTTCGTGCTTCTCGGCGAAGAGATCATTTGTCGAGTGACTCTCCGTCCTGCCTCAGCCCATCCGCTGGCACACGCCGAGTGTGGGCTCCCCGCGTTCTGGCGAACGCAGCTACCACGCCCTACCCCGGCCCGCCCATACTGCGTGAGACCAGCCTCTGGTCGAAATAGTTGACGCCCATCCCCGCGTCGATCACCAGCCCCTGGGCGTTGATCCCGGAGGAGCGGGGGCTGAGCAGGAAGGCGACAGCGTTCGCCACCTCTTCGGTCTGGACGGCCCGCTTGCGGAGGGTTGCCTGCTCCGCGAACAGGTACGAATCGACGTACCCCGGTATCCCCGCCGACGCGGAGGTCTTCAGCAGACCCGGACAGACGGCGTTGAACCGCACCTTCGAGAACTCGGAGAACGACTTCGCCAGGAAGCACACCGCCGAGTCGAGCGCCGCCTTGACTGGAGCCATATATCCATAGTTCTCCGCAGCCATCCGCGTGTTCGAGATCGAGATCGACACCACGCTCCCCTGCTCCGGATCGAGCAGGTCACGCAAGGCATTCGACATCGCCATCAGCGAGAAGCACGAAATGTCCACCGCCTGCAAAAACGCAGCTCGCGGCGTCGCGTGGAACGGCTGCCAGCCGGCGCTGTAGTCGGCGAACGCGATCGAGTGGACGAACCCCGCCAGCTGCTTCCGGTCGCGACCGATATCGTCTCGCAGTCGATCAATGTCGGCTTGCCGCTCGACATCGCACACGTAGACCGGGGAGTCCCCGACCAGCTTTTGCACCGTCTCCAACCGGGCGTTGCTGCGGACCGCATAGAGCACATCCGCCCCCGCGGCCCGCAGCACCTGGGCAATGTGCCAGGCCACGCTCTTCTTGTTGGCGACGCCCATCACGAGGATCGACCGGTCTTGGAGTTGCAGGAAGTCCATGGGGGATCGTTGAGGGTTGAGGGTGGGAGTAGGGAGTAGGGAGTAGGGAGTAGGGAGTAGCTGCGTTCGCCAGAACGCGGGCTTCCGGAACCAGCGTTGAACAGCGGAGGAGACTTCGGAAGTCTGTTGGCACCCGACAACGCCGAGACCAACCACGGGAGTTGGGAGTGACCCTCCTTCGTTCAACGCTCAACGTTCAACGCTCAACGCTCAACGCTTCAGTATTGAGGTTCTATCCGATCCCGTCTGGGATCGACAACCGCTCCGTATCCCGAGGGTCGACGCCACTCCGCTCGCCTACTCCGTGTACACGAACTCATTGCTGTTGAACACCACCCGGCACAGAGCGGCCAGGCCATGCTTCTCGGCGAACTCGACCAGCGGAGCCTTCTCCGCTTCCATCAAATGCCGCCCATACGCCAGCAGGAACAGGCGGTCGATCCGGGCGGCGGTGCCAGCGGATTCCTCGGCTTCGAGACGCTTCGCGGTCGCGTCCGCCATCCGCAGCACGAACGAGTTATTGAGCAGTGACAGCGACTGCACCGGAGTCGTCGTCACCGCCCGGCGGGGCGCAGTGGTGCTCGGGTCGGGGCAGTCGAGGGCGTCGAGCAGCGAGCTTCTTCCCGAACGAATCCAGGTGCGGTAGATCGTTCTCCGATGGGCATCCGGTGTCTCGGGGTCGAGCATCTCGAAGAACTGCGAGTTGAAGTTGAACGTGCGGAAGTCCTGGTACGGAGCCCCGCCGATCTGCGGGTTCAACTGGCCCGACACCGACAGCAGCGCGTCACGAACCGTCTCCGCCTCCAGGCGATGCGGCGTCTCACGCCACAGCCAGCGGTTCTCCGCATCGATCGTCACACACTCCGCCCGGCGCTGGCTTGATTGCTGCCATGTACTCGACGTGAGGATCAGCCGGTGCAGCTTCTTAACACTCCACCCGTTCTCGACGAACCCGCTGGCGAGGTACTCCAGCAGTTCCGGGTGAGTCGGTCGTCCGCCGTTGAAGCCGAAGTCGTTCGGCGAATCGACCAGCCCCGCCCCGAAGTGGTGCTGCCAGACGCGGTTGACGATCACGCGGGCGAAGAGCGGGTTGTCCTTCGACGCGATCCAGTTCGCGAGGGCCACACGTCTCGGCTGATCGGGCGAGTCCGGGGCCAAGCCGAAGTCGGGGGAGAGGGTACTCACGGCGGTCAACGCCTTCGGGGTCACCGGATCGCCGGGCGTGCCGGGATTGCCTCGCAATAACAGGCGAGTCACTTCGGGTGGTCGAGGCGTGCAGGCATAGACGGAGTTCTCCCTCAGTTGTTTCGAACGCTCGCCGAGTTGGGTCCGCTCCGCCAGCAGTTGTTCGCGGCGAATGCGGTCGGCTTCGCTGAGTGAAGCCACGAGTTCGGTCAGTGTGACGAAGTCGGTGCGACCGGAGGAGGCGGCAACCTCTTCGGAGGTCAGCGCTCGATCATAGAGTTGAGCAGTCTCGATATTCCCCGCCAGCAGTCGGCCCCCACCCGCTTCGGTCCCATGCCGCATCCCGAACACCAGTTGGGCAGTGCCGGGTTCAAAGGTCATCGCCTCGCCGCAGTCGTACGGCTGGCCATAGGGTTGGCCGTCGCGATACGCAGTGATCGTGCCGTCCTCGGCATACACGATGGCCACATGCACCGGGCGAGTGGCAGCTTCGGTCTCTTCGGGGCCACTGAAACTCTTGTAGCGAGCGTACCCCTCGCTGCCCGCCATCCAGCGGTTCGGTTCCCGCTCGGCGAAGACGATCGAGTCGAACCGCACGCCGTCCTGGGTCTGCACGCCGATCACGCCACCGCCCGACTGCTGCAAGGTCGCCAGTTGCACCCAGGCTTCGAGGGTCTTGGCCTTCAGCCGTACCGGGATCGGAGCCGAGGTCGCGAACCCCGTCTTGCCGTCGACGACCAGGCGGCCCTCGCGGACCTCAGCCCCTTTGCGAGGCTCGCCGTGCAGGCTGCCGATCTGATCCTGGAGGTCGCTGGCAAAGTCCCAACGAGCCAGCGGTGTCGGGGCGGGCGGACGGTTCCCGGTGGCCCGGCTCTTCAGGATCTTCTCGCGCGCGGGGGACTCAATCGCGATCAGTTCCTCGCCGACGGCTTTCTGCCGAGCGTCGGTCTTTGTCAATTCTGTCCGCAACGCATCGGTCGTGTACTTCCGCTCGCCATGCCGCACGCCGTCGAGACACGCTGCCAACTGGTAATACTCCACCTGCGAGATCGGGTCGAACTTGTGGTCATGGCAGCGGGCACAGTTCACGGTCAGGCCCAGGAATGTCTGCCCCACGGTGCCGACAATGTCCTCCAGTTCGTCCTGCCGCACGACGGCCCGCATGGCGAGGCTCTGCTGCGTGTGCCCCACCTCGTCATAGGGAGCTGCGACGAGGAACCCAGTGGCGATGATCCCGTCTGCGTCGTCCGGTTTCAGCAGGTCGCCCGCGATCTGCATCCGCGCGAACTGGTCATACGGCATGTCCGCGTTCAGCGACCGAATCACCCAATCGCGATACGGCCACGAATTCGTCCGCAGCTTGTCCCGCTCGAACCCCTGACTCTCGCCATACCTGGCGAGGTCGAGCCAGTGCCGCGCCCAGCGCTCGCCGTATTGCGGAGAGTCGATGTACTTGGTGAGGAGTGCTTCGTACGCCTCGGGCGTCGGGGACTTCTCATAAGCAGCCACATCCTCGGGCGAAGGAGGCAACCCGGTGAGATCGAACGCCAGCCGCCGGACCAGCAGTCGCGGGTCGGCGGCGTCCGAAGGAGTGAGCTTTTGTTCTTGAACCTTGGCCAGGACGAAGCGGTCGATCGGGTTACGGACTCGCGATTCCCACTCGGCGGGGATGGCCGGCGGGGCGGGTGGTTGCAGTGCCTTGAGCGACCACCAGTCGTACCCGGCTCGCTTCTCCGACGAGTATCGAAACGGGTCGATCGGCCCGCTGCCCCAATGGGCACCCTGCTTGATCCAGGCTTCAAGGAGCGCCTTGTCCCCCTCGCTGAGCTGGGACTTCGGCGGCATCTCGCCATCGCGGACCCGCTGCCAGAGCAGGCTTCCTGCCGCATCCCCCGCGACGAGGACCACTCCATTCTCGCCGCCGGTCATCGCCAGCGCGGCTTCACTCAGGTCGAGCTTCCCCTTCGGATCGGCCCCATCGTGGCACTCCAGGCAATGCCGGGCCAGCAGGGGGGCAATCTGCCGGTCGAAGTCGACCGGGTCTGCGGCGTATCCCACGCTGGCCCCAGCAATCCACACCAGCAGATAGAAAATCGTTCGTAACATCGGCTCTGGCTTTGAAGAGGGCATTCAATGGGGCGGGTCACTGAACTCGTCCTGATTCACGCTTCATGTCGACGGTTTCACGGGTCATGACTCACCAATTCGTCAGTCTGTGGCTCCGGCTCCGGCTCAGGGAACTCGACCCGCAAATAGATCTCGCTCAGCGGGAGCGTGATGCCAACCGACTCCAAGGTGATCGAAGCAGCCAGCCCATTCGCATTGCTATAGCTCCATTTACCGTCGGAGCTGCGCTGGTAGACCTCGACGCGTGGTTGGGATTGCGAGACGAGGACGTACTCTTGCAGCGAATCGATTTGCATGTACTGAGACATCTTCGTGCTGCGATCATACTTCTCGGTCGAGTCGGAAAGGATCTCGAACAGCACTTTGGGAGTCAACAGCGTGTCCCCTTTGTCATCCACAAACTGAGGTATGTCACAGGCAATCGACAAATCGGGGTAGGTGTACAGCCCCGTCTTGGAGACGCGAACACGCATGTCGCTCCCATAGACCTCGCAGGGGCCAGACAGCAAGCGTTGTGACACATTGCGAATCAAGTTCACAGCAATCTGATTGTGCTGGCGGCTGGCCCCCGACATGGCGAACATCTCGCCCCGGAAGAACTGGCTCTTGAACTCCGCCTTCCGCTCGATCTCCAGATATTGCTCCGGAGTCAGCTTGCGAACCGGGACCGTCGACATGGAGGTTTCCTCTGGGAGCGTGTGTCGTCGGAGACAGGCATCGGATGCGAGTCTACGCGATTTGAGGTCTGCCTGCCTCACGCGATGGTGGTGTCCGGGCTGGAAAATTCGACCCGCAGATAGATCTCGCTCAGCGGGAGCGTGATGCCGATGGAATGTAGCGTGATGGATTCTTCGAGTGCCCGGGCCTCACGCAGCAGCCAGTTCCCATCGGGTTGTCGGTGGAACACCTCCACGTGAGGATCAGTCTGCGAGACGAGGACATACTCCTGCAGCGATTCGATCTGCCGGTAGTGGTTGGACTTCGTGCCGCGATCGTACTTCTCCGTCGAGTCGGAGAGGATCTCGAACAGCACTTTGGGGTTCGTGAGCGTGTCGACATGGTCATCCACGAAACGCAGCTCACCACATGCGATCACCACATCCGGGTAGGTATAGAGTCCCGTCAAGTCCACTCGCACTCGCATATCGCTCCCGTAAACTTCGCAGGGGCCCTCCCGCAGTCGCTCATCGATTCTGGCGATGAGGTTTCTTGAGATTCGATTGTGCTCGCGACTGGCCCCGGACATGGCGAACATCTCGCCCCGGTAGAACTGGCTCTTGAACTCCGCCTTCCGCTCGATCTCCAGATACTGAGCCTCCGTCAGCTTGCGAACCGGGACCGTCGACATGGAGATTTCCTTGTGGGGTGAGTGTCGTCGGAGAGAGACTTCGGGGTCGAGTATACGCGAATCGGCAAGCCGGGCGAATCGGCCCCTCAATCAATGAACTGGAACTCCGTCGAGGTGAGCATCGCATGCACTGTTCGGCCCCACGCCTTTCTCACCGCCGCCTCATCCGCACCGGCGGGGCGTTCCCGGTCCAGGTACTCGCGAATCTTCCCCTGCTCCATTGGTCCAACTGACCGGCCCCACAGATGCACGGCGGCCCACTCCAGCCTCTGGTCGTCCGAGGGGCTGGCCTCGCGCAGCATCCGGTCCGCTGTCTGAGCAGCAGCCTTCGCGACGAACGGGTTGTTGAGCATCATCAGGGCTTGCGAGGGAATGGTCGTCGTCTCTCGGCGACCGACGACGAAGTCCGGATCGGCGAAGTCGAACACCGTCAGCAACGAGGAGATCTCGTTGCGGATGACCGGCAGGTAGATCGTGCGGACACTCGATTCGCTCGACTCATACCCCTTGGCATCCGGCTTGTTGTCATCGACGAGCTTGCCCATCCCCTGCACCGGCGAACCGGCGTCACTCGGCTGCAATTGCCCACTGACCATCAGCAGCGAATCTCGCAGTTGCTCAGCGGTCATGCGTTTGCGATTGGCCCGCCAGAGTTTGCGGTTCTCGGGGTCTTTGTCGAACACATCGGGACGGTCTCGGGAGTCCTGGCTGTAGACCTGGCTGAGCACAATCTGGCGGATCAGCCAGCGGGTCGACCAGCCGTGTTCGATGAACTCGACAGTCAGCGTGTCGAGCAATGCAGGGTGCGTCGGGCGGTCCCCCAACTCGCCAAAATTGTCGACCGAGCGGACCAGCCCCTCGCCCATCAGCTTCTGCCAGACGCGGTTAACATAGACGCGGGCGGTGAGCGGATGTCGGCAGTCGGCCATCCAGTCGGCGAGTTCGCGGCGTCCGCTGGCCTCCTTCGGCAGAGGTGCCGGTTCGCCGATCATGGCCACCTGGAGAAACCCGCGCGGGACGGACGGGCCGAGTTGGCGCGGCTCGCCCCGCACGCAGACCTCGCAGTCAGCGATCTTGCCGGTCGCTTCGCGAATGGCAATGGCCATCGGCGCAGGCGGCGGGGCCGTGGCATCGTGCGCCTTGATCTGTGTTTCGATCGCCTTGACTTGCTCCTGCGAGGTCTTCAGCGCCGCTTCCAGCGGAGCCTTCTCGACCATCCCCGCGATGTCGGCGAGTTCATCGACCGCGACAAAGGCGACCGCATCCGCGATCACATGCCCATCGGTGGCGGTCGTGCCGAGTTCGACGTAGCTCTCCGTCGCCGGGTCGAACCGGAACTGCCCGATGGCGTGGTACTGCCCGTCGATCGCAGGGGCCTTCCGCTGGTTGAGCTTCAGGTCGGACTTCCCATCGGCATGCTGCACCGCCACAGGCACATTGCTGGCTCGGCCATCGCTGGCGGTATAGGCCAGTCGCACCTCATACAACCCCGGTTCGGGCAGCCGGGGCACAAAGCGAATCGTCTTGCCGCCCTTGTCCTTCTGGTCATCGTGGCGATAGCCCTCGCCCACGAACGGCTTCGTGAACACCGAGGCTTTCCACGCGCCGACCTTCGTCGCCTGCACATCATCCACGACCACTTGCAGGCCACCAGTCTTCACGGACTTCAGCGCAGTCTCGGACTTCTTCAGGCCGTCCTGCGCCGACTTCAACTGCTTCTTGAGTTCGCCCTTCTCCCCTTCATGCTTCGCCAGAGCTGCCGCGTGCTCCGGCGGAATCGGCAGCGGTCGACGCACGTAATCGGAGACGTACTGCTGGATCTCTCCGTCCAGGCAATCGGTGCTGCGGAAGATCCCCGCCAGCGCGTAATAGTCGGTCGTCGGGATCGGATCGAACTTGTGGTCATGACACCGCGCACAGCCCAGCGTCAGCCCCAGGAACACCTTTCCCACCGTATCGACTTGCTCATCGACGACATCCATCTTGAGCTTCAGCTTGTCCCGCTCGCTGAGCATCTTCGGGCCGACGGCCAGAAACCCGGTCGCGATCAGCCCTCGCACCCGGTCCTCTTCACGATCACTCGGGAGCAGATCACCGGCCAGTTGTTCGCGAACGAACTGGTCATACGGCATGTCGCTGGCATAGGCGTCGATGACGTAGTTGCGATACCGCCAGCCATCGTGAAACGTGGCGTTGAAGTCGCCACCGTTCGAGTCGGCATAGCGGGCCACATCGAGCCAGTGTCGCGCCCATTGTTCCGCCGAGGCCCGCGAGGCGAGCAATCGATCGACGACCGCAGCTAGAGCTTGCGGGTCGCTGTCACTCCGGAACGCATACAGTTCGGCCTCTGTCGGCGGCAACCCGGTCAGGTCGTACGTCACCCGCCGCAGCAGCCGAGCCTTGTCGATCTCCGGCGACGGAGCAATCCCGGCTGCTTCAAGGTCCGCCAGCACAAACCGATCAATGAACGTCGCGGACCAGTTCGCGTCCTTCACCGCCGGAGTCGCCGACTTCACCGGCGGTCGAAAGGCCCAGAACTTCCGACCAGCTGCGATATTGATGGCGGACGGGGCATGAGGTTTGGCAGCCTCTCCTTCGCGCGGATCAGGAGCCCCCATCGCGACCCACTTTTCGAAATCCTTGATGACCGACTCCGGCAGCTTCCCGTCCGGAGGCATCTCCAGCCCGTCGTACTTGAGGGCATCCAGGATCAGACTCTCGTCCGGCTTGCCGCCGACCACCGCCGTCCCCGAGTCCCCGCCCTTCACCACGGAAGCCGCGTTCTCCAAAGAGAGGCCCCCCTTGAGTTCGTCGGCCTGCGACGAATGGCATTCATAGCAATGCTGAACCAGCACCGGACGAATGCGGCTCTCGAAGAACGCCACGCCATCCTGATCCTCCTCGGCGCTCAACGGAGCGACCAAGAGCAGGCACCACACGGCCAGACTTCCGAGAAGACGCATGAACGAATGCCTCGACGAACAGGGGGAACAGGTCCAATCAGGCTCCCTCAACCGGGTTCTTCATCGTATCATCGGGAAGGTCTGATGCCTACGGATTTCTTGCATCGCGACACATCGGGTGTGTGCGTCAGAAAAGTGGGCAGCCGCCAATTTCTGTCCCCTCTCCCCACTGGCGGGGCGACTTACTGTGAGGACATGGCTGTGGGGAGAGGGCCGGGGTGAGGGGCCATGCGGGAGTCTTGTGGTGGCCCCCTCACCCCAACCCTGGCCTGGTGAAACGGGCGGAAGTTGGGGGGCTTGGGTTTGCGGGGAGAAAGCGAATCTGTTGCGCTCAGCTGACCCCAGAATAGGCGAGCCGGGC
>JAYWFM010000161.1:0-5089 GCA_043778825.1 Planctomycetota bacterium
CCAAAAAGATCCTGTCGGTGTCGGTATACAACCACTACCGGCGCATCCAGCACCAGCAAAACGCCGGCGTCGGTCGCCGCGACGACGTCGAGTTGGCCAAGAGCAACATCTTGCTGCTCGGCCCCACCGGCTGCGGTAAGACCCACCTCGCACAGACCCTCGCGCGCATGCTCAATGTGCCCTTCGCCGTCGCCGATGCCACGGCACTCACCGAGGCCGGCTACGTGGGCGAAGACGTCGAGAACATTTTGCTCAAGCTGATCCAGGCAGCCGACTTCGATGTCAAGAAGGCCGAGACCGGCATCATCTACATCGACGAGATCGACAAGATCGCGCGCAAGAGCGAGAACCCTTCGATCACCCGCGACGTGTCGGGCGAAGGTGTGCAGCAGGCGCTGCTCAAGATCATCGAGGGCACGATCGCGAGCGTGCCGCCCAAGGGCGGCCGCAAGCACCCGCAGCAGGAGTTCCTGCAGGTCGACACGACCAACATCCTGTTCATCTGCGGCGGCACGTTCGTCGGTCTGGAAGAGATGGTCAGCAAGCGGCTCGGCAAGAAGAGCATGGGCTTCGGCCAGGAACTCGTCGACGAATCCGAACGCCGCCGCAACCTGCTCGATCATGTTACCGTCGAGGACATCATCGAATATGGCATGATCCCCGAACTCGTCGGACGGCTGCCGTTCCTCAGTACACTCAACAAGCTCAACGAGGCCGATCTGGTCCGCGTCCTGACCGAACCTCGCAACGCACTGGTCAAGCAGTACCAGAAGCTGTTCGAGATGGAGCACGCTTCGCTGGAGTTCACCGACAGTGCTCTGCGGGAGATCGCGAGGATCGCCAAAATCAAGGACACCGGAGCACGAGGCTTGCGTTCGGTCATCGAAGAGGTCATGTTTGACTTGATGTTCGAGCTTCCCGAACAGGAACCCGGACGGCGTTACATCGTGACCCCCGAGATTGTTCGCAAGGAACAAGCTCTGTTCGTGAAGGACGCAGCTGCGGCTTAGAGCCCCTCTGAAAACTTCCGAAGTCTTCCGAGACTTCGGAAGTTTGCCCGGCTCTCCGACGTGCGGTTGAGTCCTCACGGGAAAGTCGGCGCAGCATGGGACACCGAATTACGGCCGGCATCGCTCTCTTCGCAGTCCTCTTCATGACTGCCTCGGGAGCGGTGTCGGCCGATTCCGTTGAGGCGCAGAAAAAAGTCGACGAGGCGGTCTCGCGCGGGCTGGAGTACCTGGTCCGCGAGCAACGCCGCCAGGGGTACTGGGAGGTCGGCAGCGGGAACTACCGTATCGCCATGACCGCCCTCTCCGGGATCGCCCTCGCCTCGGAAGGCTCGACCACCACGCGCGGCAAGTACGCCCGCAACATCAGCCGCGCCGTCGACTATCTACTCGATGCCTCGCAGCCGAACGGCCTGATTGGCTTTCCGGACGACTACCACTACACCTACGGCCACGGGTTCTCGATGCTGTTCCTCTCTCAGGTGTATGGGGAAGAGGAAGACGTGGAACGCCGCCGCAACATCAAGAAGGTGCTGGAGAACGCGGTCAAATTCTCCGCCGCCGCTCAGACCTCACGCGGAGGCTGGGGCTACGTCTCGGCGAAGGATGGCAACGACTTTGACGAGGGCTCGACCTGCATCACCCAGGTCCAGGGGCTGCGGGCCTGCCGCAATGCCGGGATCGTCGTGCCGGGCGAGATCATCGAGCGCGCCCGCAAGTATATCTATGACTGCATCCCCGCCGGCGGCAGCGGGGTCCAGTACAGCTTCGCGGGCGGCGGCGAACGCCCCCCCATCACCGCCGCCGCTGTGGCCGTGCTCTTTAACGCGGGTGATGCCGAGCAGTCGCCCCAGCTCAAGAAGATGATGGAGTATTGCAAAGCCAACGTCTGGCCCAACGGCCAGCAGGACTTCGGCCACTGGCACTACATGCACTACTACTATGCCCAGGTGATGTACCGCCACCCGGAAGAGTGGAAGAAATACTCGAGTTGGGTCGAGGGGGAGATCCTCAGCAAACAGACCCCGCAAGGCGGCTGGGAGGACGGCACGATCGGCCCGGTCTACGTGACGGCGATCAACACCACGATCCTGCAACTCAACAAGGGCTACCTGCCGATCTACCAGCGATAGGGTGGCGAGCGGCAGGCGTGAGCCTGCCGAGTTCCCCGCACAAGCCCGCGCCCCGGAACGCGATCAATCACTCACACTCCAAGGGGCCATCCACAAAGCTTCCTAACCCCGCTACCCGCCGCAACCCCAGTGCCAAGGCACACCGGTAGGCTCCAGAGCGGCCAACCGGTGCAACCCCGCGAATCGCAACGCTCGATCTCCCGACAAGTGATGGACCTCCCAAGAATGCAACGGGAAGCCAATAGTTTCGCATTTCTCGAACACTTCCTCCTGTTTCCCAAGGGCTGCCATGCGACTGAAATCCGTTACTCTCAACAACTTTCGCGGCTACAAAGCGGCCACGACAATCCCGATTGACCCAAATATTACTGGAATTACAGGCCGCAACGACGCTGGCAAGTCGAGCGTCCTGGAGGCGTTGGACATATTCTTCGACGGGGGCGAGGTATCGCTCGACAAGGACGATTTCAACATCCATGCCAAAGAAAGTTCAATCGAGATCACCTGTGTTTTCGATGAACTGCCTGCCTCAATCGTTATTGACGAATCTAATCAAACAACCTTGCAGACGGAGTTTCTGCTTGATCCAGACGGTTGCCTCCAGATCAAGAAACGGTACAAGCCATCGACCCCCACGAAGCCCCAGGTGCTGATCGTCGCCAACCATCCAACAGCAGTAAAACGCGATGATCTGCACTCTCTAAAGCTCGCTGACCTCAAGAAGCGAGCGACCGAATTGAAAGTCCCCGCTGAGGCGGTGTCCGATGGACGTAAGAGTGCTTGTTGGCGCAACGCGATCTGGTCAAGCGAAGCTGATCTTAAGCTTTCTCCCACTGAGCTCGATATCGGCAAAGCGCTGAGCGAAAGCAAGGATCTCTACGAGGGAATTCACAGGAACCTCCCACTGTTTGCACTTTTTCGTTCCGACCGTGAAAGCAAGGACAATGACCCCCACGCGAAGAATCCGCTTCAGGAAGCCGTAAAGCAGGCTCAGGCAGAGCTGAGAGTTGAGATCGACGCGCTCCAGGCGAAAATCCAAGAGCAGGTAATTGCCCGTGCGCAGTTCACCATCGAAAAGTTGCGAGAGATGGACCCTCAGCTCGCCGCCAAGCTCTTTCCGCGATTCAAAACACCGCCGAAATGGACCTTCGATTTCAATCTCGATGGCGACGACGACATTCCGATCAACAAACGCGGCAGCGGAGTGCGGCGTCTAATTCTCCTCAACTTCTTCAGAGCTGAAGCAGAGCGAAAGGTCGCCTCGACGCACGCCCCTTCCGTAATCTATGCAATTGAGGAACCGGAAACTTCGCAGCACCCATCGAACCAAGAGATGTTGATTCGTGCACTCTTAAGCCTGTCCGCTCGCAGCAAGTGTCAGATTCTCGTAACAACTCACGTTCCCGCACTGGCTGGGTTGTTGCCTATCGACGGCTTACGCTTCATTGAGCAAACGGCCGACAGCGTCTCTGTGTCGTATGGAAGCGACTCCGTCTTTGGCCGAATTTCGGAGTCTCTAGGAGTTTTGCCTGAAAAGGGGGTTACAGGCGCTAAGGGATTGCTGCTTGTCGAAGGTCCAAGTGACGTGACTTTCATAGGTCATGCCGCGAAGTGCTTACATGAGGCAAAGTACATTCCCACAACATTGCAGGCAAAGCAGATTTGCATCGTCGCCATCGGCGGCTGCGGAAACCTGAAGCACTGGGTCACCAAGAAGCTCGCGGAGCAGTTTGGAATCCCGTGGGCTATTCTTCTGGACTCTGACGTTGGAACGCCGGAGGAAACAAAGAATCAAGAGGCCATTGCAAAGTATGTACCCACCGGTACAGCGGCATTCGTGACACGCAGGCGCGAGCCCGAGAACTACATTCTTCCTGAAGTGGTTGTGCCGCACGTCCACAAGTCCTGCTCACTGGGAGCGTACACGGACAAGTGTGACGCCAAGAAGATCATCGGTGCCGCGACGATGAAACGCGGGGAGGACTTGATCGACACTTTCTGGACGAAGATGACTGTGGAACAGATTCGCACGGTTGAAAAGTATGTCGATGAAAATGGAGTCGATCGGTACGAGATCACCGAGATGTTGACAACCGTCTTGGGTATCGTAAAAGCGTAAGGTGGCGGGCGCGAGGTGGCTCCGGTTGGCTGCTTTGAGCCTACCAGGGCGGCGATAGCCGGAAGAGGGTTGGGGCGGCGAGAGTCACAGCCGAGCGAACCTCCAGTGCCGCTGGCACACCGGTAGGCCCAAAGCGGCCAACCGGTGCTACCCCGCTTTCGCGGCGAAGACATGCGACTGCTACGACTTCTTCTGCGACTTCGCCCACGCATCCTTGAGCGTCACGCTGCGGTTGAACACGAGCTTGCCAGCCTGGGCGTCGCGGCTGTCGGCGATGAAGTAGCCGAGGCGTTCGAACTGGACCGGGCGACCGTCCTCGAAGGCGGAGAGCGAGGGCTCCAGTTGGGCTTCTGTCAGCACTTCGAGCGAGGCCGGGTTAAGGTACGACTTCCAGTCCTCGCCGTCCGGCACCTGGCTCAGGTCTTCGATCTTGCACAGGTGGTCGTACAGCCGAACTTCCGCCGGGATCGCGTGGTTCGCGGAGACCCAGTGGATCGTGGCCTTCACCTTGCGTCCATCGGGTGAATCGCCTCCGCGCGTCGCTGGGTCGTAGGTCGCGCGGACCTCGGTGATGTTCCCAGCTGCGTCTTTGACGACGCCGGTACATTTGATGAAGTACGCCCAGCGGAGTCGCACCTCGCGACCGGGGGCCAGCCGGAAGAACCCCTTCGGCGGGTCTTCCATGAAGTCGTCCCGCTCGATGTAGATCTCGCGCGAGAAGGGGACTAGCCGCGTGCCAGCCGTCGCGTCCTCGGGGTTGTTCACGGCATCGAGTTGATCGGTGGTGTCGGGGTCGAAGTTCTCGATCACCACCTTGAGCGGTCGCAACA
>JAYWFM010000162.1:0-5082 GCA_043778825.1 Planctomycetota bacterium
TCATGCAAGAACCCCGCCAGGTACTGCGAGACCGACTCCTCTCGGGTAACGGTAAAGACTGACAGGAGTTAGGGCGACGACAGTGCCATTCGTCACAGATCCCTTCTCTGGAAACGATAATTATGATCGTCAGATTGAATTGGGATGGAATGATCCTCGCTCGCTCACCATTGCTCAGTGGAGTAATGCAGTTGTGATTGATCTTCGTTCCACGCATGTGTTTCCCGCCCCTCGTGAAGAAATAGATCAAGTGTTTCTGATTCCGGATGATCGATCACTAAGAGTCGATTTGCGTACCCAAACAAAAGTACCAGGTCAATTGCAGGTTGGTGAAGGGATTGAAGTCGAAATATGGATTGAAGGTCCTCCGGAGTCACGGATCTATGTTAATCAGTATTCATTGAGCGATCGATATGATGCGAGGGTTGCCGCACTTCTCATGAAATCGGATCGCGGACCAGTGAAAGACTTATTTGCACAACAGTTCTTATCGCATGGTGGTGGGCCAGTCGAGCCTACCCTGCTGCGTCCTGGCATCGTTGCCATATTTCGTAAATCAGTCGTACCGCTTCCGACAGACTTGTATACTGGTGATCAGATCCCGAAGAAATGCCTGTTACAAGCCGAGGTTTGGGCCGCTTTGTTCGGAGGTAAGCAAAGTTGTCCGGAGAAGAGGCCCAATCGAATCGCTGTGGCCCGCTCGCAAGAACTCGAATTTCAGGTGATTTCAGCAGATCAGCCTGCGAAGTAGTTGTCCAATATGCGGCGGGGTGGCGGCGGGGTGGCCCAGACATCGCGGGGTGGCCCAGACATCGCTTTGGATGTCTGGGTGACGCCGGGTGCCATCTGGCGAGGGCTTTGACTCGCCCGTGAGGAGCGACTCACGCCTGCGGCATCATCGTTTCAGTCTCAGCCACACTCGCAGACACTGGTGGCCCAAAACGACCGCAAGTACCACCCCAAATCAACCCTGATTCGGATGTATGGCGGGGTGGCCCAGACATCGCTTTGGATGTCTGGGTGACGAAGGAACAAGAGGGTTTGAAAGGTGAGCGTGTCCTCTGTAACCTCCTGTTGTTGCACAACCCAGACGCTCAAAGCAGCGTCTGGGCCACCCCGCCCGATCAGATCAGAGCCGGGTGCCACGGGCGAAGGCTTTGACTCGCCCGTGGGGAGCGACTCACGCCAGCGGGATCATCGTTTCAGTCTCAGCCACACTTGCAGACACTGGCGGCCCAAAACGACCGCCAGTGGCACTCCAAATCAACCCTGATTCGGATGAATGGCCTCAGTGGTCAGTGGCTACACCACCGCCGCAGCCGATTCACTCGGCCTTGCCGCGCGGCCCACGATGGCTCCATAGAGCACTGCGAACAACGTGGTCCCCAGACAGAGCATCGCGAACCAGTCGCCGAACCGGACGTACAGGCTCTCGCGCGGGTCGAGCGGGATGTGGCCGACTTGGACGATGGTGGCCAGCTTGGGGAGTTTCCCGGTGGCGGGGTCGATCAGGGTGGTGCGCTCGATGGCGTCTTTCGGCTGGGTCTTCGCCTTGTCGAGGTCGATCAGAATCTCCGGGTCGCGAATCTGGCCGTTGCCATCGATGATCGCTGAGATCCCCGTATTGACCGCTCGGATCATTGGGACGCGGGTCTCGATGCAGCGGAAGCTGGCGGTGATCAGGTGCTGGTCATGCTCGCTCGACCCGTGGAACCAGCCGTCGTTGGTGAGGTTCACGAGACAGTCGACATCTCCGGGAGAGGCTGCGTCCGTGGAGCGTGTGACCTCGACGGCGTGGCGGACCAGATGCGGCACGGTGTCCTCGAAACAGATCAGTGGGACCAGCCGGTAGTTCTTGTGTTGAAAGATCCCGATCGTATTTCCGGCATCCAGGCCGAACCCCTCGGCATACGGTATGAACGACTTCAACAACGGGAGTTGATCGCGGAGCGGGATGTACTCGCCGAACGGGACGCGGTGGATCTTGTCGTACCGCCCCCGAATGCCGGACGGTTGGATCAGGACCGCCGAGTTGTAGTGCTGGGAGTGTTCCTGTCCCTCGGTACCGATGTAGGTGGCCGCTCCGACGATCAATGAGGCTTTGGATTCCTGCGACATGCTGGTGAGGATGTCCTGGATCCTCCGGTCCTTCCAGCGTTCGGTCGGGATCAGCGGGTGCAGAGCGGCCAGTTGCTTGTCGGTGAAGCTGGCGGGAGCCTCCAGGATGGGGTCCGGGACCATCGACTCGGGCCAGACGATCAGTTCCGCCTGCTGCTGGACCGCGATTTTGTAGAGCCGGGTGTAGGTTCTGGCGATCTCCAGGCTCTGGTTGGGATCGGGATGGACGCTCGAGGGAAAGTTGGCCTGGAGCAGACCGACACGCGGCCCGGCCGTGAACTCGGTTCGGCTGCGAATCAGGCCGTAGCCCCAGCTCAGGGCGACCAGTCCCAGCGTCGCGGAGATGGCCAGCGTCCGGCCCCGCTGCGTCCCGATCAGGCTCGTCGTCTCGGAGTCGCTCAGTTCATCCGGAATCACCCGGTAGCGCCGCAGCCACTCGAGCGGAACCAGTCCCGCCAGACAGCCATTGACCATCACCACCAGGAAGCTGACGCCGTACCCGCCGACCAGATCGCTGATCTGCACAATGGCCGACCAGCGGTACTGGCTGTGCCCGAGCAAATACCACGCGAACCCGGTCATCAGATGCGAGCGGACCAACTCCAGCCCGACCCACACGACCGGAGCGGCCACCACCAGCGGCAGCTTCAGTCGATGCACGGCAGATCGCGTGGCGAGCAGGAACACCGGGAAGTACAGCGAGCTATAGAGCGCCATCGCCCCCCACGCCGGGTACATCGTGGCATCGCCCAGTCGCATCCATTGCAACGTCGCGAACCAGCACAGCGCCCCGCCGAACCATGCCCCCAGCAGGTTCCCCTGCATCGCGCGCGGCGACCTCACGAGGCACAACATCGGGGCCAGCGCGAACCACGCCAGCCAGCCCCAGTCGAGCGGAGTAAAACTGCCCCACAGCAGCACAGCTGTGATGGGACAGAGGGTCCAGGCGGCGCGGGAGCGCACCGGAGCGGAGCGGGCCCGGTCGATGAGAGCCTGGACGATGAGGCGTTGTTCGCTGCGGTCTGGAGCGGCCTGATCCTGCGCCACGCGCGACGGCTCCTGAAGAGAGATGGGCATCCGAGGTTCCTTCCTTGAAACCTTGTCGGTGGGTGAGGGGCTTGGCAAACGTAGCGACCTTCGCCAGAAGGTGGGCGAACATTCTGGGCGTTCTCGGAGGCCAACAGACTTCCGAAGTCTTCGGAGACTTCGGAAGTCTGCCCCGTGTTCGAACGCGGGTTCTTGTCGCCCACGTTCTGGCGAACGTGGCGACACTACTCCCGGCCGGTGAATGGAATGACTTCCACCATCGCCCCACGCACCCATTGGTTCGGTCCGGCGGGGATGACCAGCAGGGCGTTCGACGAGGCTGTCGACTTGAGATCGAACGACCCCTTCCAATCGACCGGGCTGACGCGCCAACCCGCCCCGAAGGCGGTGAGCCGTGCGGGCAGGTAGGTGGGACGCGGATCGGAGAACTGGAAATCGGACTCCAGCTCCGCGAGCAGCGGCACCGGCTCCGCAGGGGCCAGATTCATGATCCGGCGCACCGCTGTCCGGACGAACAGTTCGAAGCAAACCATACTGCTGACTGGATTTCCGGGCAAGCCGAAGATCCACCTCGGCAGATTGTCGCTCGTCCGTTCCGGGGGCAAGTACCCGAACCAGAGCGGCTTCCCCGGTCGCATCTGCAGCTTGTGGAACACCTCTTTGACCCCCAGTTCCTTCAGAACTTGAGGCACCAAATCCAGCTTCCCGGCAGACACTCCCCCCGTTAAACAGAGAATATCCGACTGCAACCCGCGTCCGATGCGATGCCGCAGATCGTCCAGGCGGTCGCGGGCGATCCCCTCGTTGATCGGAGTCGCCCCCAGAGCCACGACCTGGGCCGCCAGCATGATCTGGTTGCTGTTGCGAATCTTGGCGGGGCCGGGTGTTTCCTCGATCGACACCAATTCATCACCCGTCGACAGCAGCGCCACGGTGGGGCGCGGGTGAACGGAGACCCAGCTGCGACCCAGCTCGGCGAGAAGGGCGATCTCCTGCGCCCGAATTCGCCTGCCGGCGGTGAGGACCAGTTCGCCGTCCTGCATCGAGGTGCCCTGACACCCGACGTTGGTGCCGGGGAGGAGTGTCGCCTCGGAGAGAATGGTGACCCGCTCGGTCACCGGATCGAGGGCGGTCCGCTCGATCGGCACGACGGCGTCCGCCCCGTCCGGCATCGGGGCTCCGGTCATGATACGGGCTGCGGTGCCCGGTCCGACCTCGTGCTGCGGCATTTTACCCGCAGTGATCTCCTCGACGACGAAGAAGGAGCGTTTGCCCGTCCCGTCATCGCCCGCACTGATGGCGTACCCGTCGACAAGCGACTTGTCGAACGGAGGAGAGTCCTGGTCGCTGACCACATCTTCGGCCAGCGTCTGCCCGAGTGACTCCAGCAGCGTCGTCAACTGCGCGGGCCGGGGCTCCACGCTGTTGATGATGAGTGCGAGTGCCTCGGCCACGGTTCGCATCGCGGGGAATCCTCTGGGGGTCTGTTGGGAATATCGCCATCATTACGAATCGTCTGGCGAAAAAACACCGTGGCCGCGAGATCGCGATGGCGGATGTGTCCGTCCCCATTGTCGGTGGCGAACGCCGGACGGGAGGGCAAGGCTCCTGCCGAGCCGCTGGTGAGGGAGAACGCGGGGTGGTGCCGGTTGGCTCGCTTGGGAGCCTACCCGTGTGCCTGGGCGGGGTGGCCCAGACATCGCTTTGGATGTCTGGGTGACGCAGGAACAAGAGGGATTGAAAAGTGAGCGTGTCCTCCATAACCTCTTGTTGCTCTGCAACCCAGTCATCCAAGCGATGTCTGGGCCACCCCGCCAGTAAAGGTTATCGCGGTAGGGACGGTCATTGCTGACCGCCCCCCGCACAGATCCGTACGTGCGGAATTACCGCATACGGCTCCTACCTCGGATGATGACT
>JAYWFM010000163.1:0-11956 GCA_043778825.1 Planctomycetota bacterium
GACCTCGGTCATGAGCGAGGTCCGCTCGGTCTGGGTCGGTCTCAAGGTCTCGCGCGAGTCCCGCACCGCCGTGATCGATGCCAAGTGGCAGTTTACCGAGAAGGGCAAAGTGGCACTGGCCCTGACCGAGTCCTCCAACGGCCCGTCCTCGCTCGCCAAAACCGCGACGGCGGATGTTCCGGCGGCTGTGCATCTGCATGCCACGTTGCCCGCCGATCTGCGAAGTCTGGCTGCCGAAGGGTTCCGCCTCGCGCGGGCCAAGAAGGATCCCACGGAGTCGATCCCCGAGCCCCAGCGGGCGTCGGTCAACTCGCTGATTGATGTCATGGAAAAGACCATCGCAGCCGGTGAAGCCGACCTTCTGCTGCAATTTGCCGGAGAGCCGCAGACCGGGATGACCGCTGTGGTCGGCATCCACGTGGAGGATGGCCAGTCGCTCTCGGAATCACTCCAGAAACTCCTCCCCGAGGCGAAGAGTTCCGACAAGGTCGAGTCCGTGACCATGGACGCCGGGGAAGCCCGGGGCATTCACTTTGCCCGCATCGATGGGAAAAGGGGTGAAGAAGAGGAAGACGGGAAGAAGGAGGAACTGTTCTACGGTGGCAAGCCCAGCCTCTACATCGGGACCGAAGCCTCGACGCTCTGGCTAGTCGTCGGCGACAAAGGCGCCCTGGCCGACTTCGCCAGCTTAGCCGATGAGTCCCCGCAGACGACCGCTCGCACGACGACCGCTGCGTTTGGGCAGGCTCATCTGCACCTGTCCGACTGGCTGGGTTTGCTGGGTCTCGCGCCAGATCAGAAGACCCGCGACTTCACGGAAGCGGCCCGCATCGCCGTCAAAGACCCCGACCGCGACGCCCTCCGCTTCGTGGTTCGTCCCGAGTCGGATGGCCTGCGCATGACGCTGACGATTGACGAGGCGTACCTGAACCTGATCGGGGCTGCGGTTGGGAAGAAGTGATCGTGTCGCTGCGTTCACCAGAACGCGGGCTTCCGGAACCCGCATTCGAAGGCGGGGATAGACGACCGGAAGTCTCGTAAGTCTTCGGGACTCAAGATCGTCGAATCATGTCGCCCACCTTCTGGCGTAGGTCGTTTGCCAAAACGCGGGGAGCCCGCACTCTGGCGAGTGCAGCTACCAGACAAAGTGGATCATCCCATGCCCATCCCTCGTCGTCAGTTCCTCGCCAGTACGGCAGCCATCGCCAGCGGGGTGTTCGCTGCCGCCCATGCGTCGCGAGCTGCCGACACGGCTCGCCCGCCGCGGATCAAGATCGGTCAGATCGGCGTCGGTCATGCCCATGCCAGCAAGCTGGGCGTGTATCGAGACTCGGACGACTATGAGGTGGTGGGGGTCTTCGAGCCGGATGAGAAGCTGCGGCAGCGGGCCGAGTCCGATCCCACTTATCAGGGACTGAAGTGGCTCACCCGCGAGGCTCTCCTCAGCACGCCGGGATTGCAAGCGGTGCTGGTGGAAACGCGAGTGCGCGATCTGCTGGCGAATGCTCGCGTCTGCGTCGATGCCGGGATGCACGTTCACATCGACAAGCCTGCCGGGGAATCACTCTCCGACTTGCGAAAAGTCTTGGAGATCGCGACGCAGAAGAAGCTGCTGGTCCAGATGGGCTACATGTTCCGCTACAACCCCGGCGTGGTTCTGCTGCGGGAGTTCTTGAAGAACGGTTGGCTGGGTGAGGTGTTCGAAGTCCACACCGTGATGAGCAAGGTTCTGGGGGCCGAGGAGCGTCGCGGCTTGGCCGAATACCCCGGCGGGTCGATGTTCGAACTCGGCTGTCACGTGCTCGATCTGGTGGTCGGGATTCTCGGGGCACCGCAGAAGGTCACCGCGTTTCCGAGGCACTCCGCAGCCAGCGAAGACCAGCTCCTGGATAACATGCTGGCCGTGCTGGAGTACCCGCGCGCGACTGCTACGGTCCGCTCCAGCGTGATCGAGATCGACGGTGGCACGCGGCGTCACCTGACCGTGTGCGGCACGGAAGGCACCTTCCACATCCAGCCGCTCGACAACCCGTCCGCGAAAATCACCCTGTCGAAACCCCAGGGGACATACAAGGCCGGGACGCAGGAGATCAAGCTCCCGAAGTTCTCCCGTTACGTCGACGACGCCCGCGACATGGCACGCATCATTCGAGGCGAAAAGCCCTCGGACTTCCCGCCCGCGCACGACCTCGCCGTGCAGACTGTGCTACTCGCCGCTTGCGGGCTGTAGAACGGAATTTATTCCGTTCCTCTGAGTCGGCGAGAAGAGATCGGAATCAATTCCGTTCTACGACCGGCACGTCGTAGCTGCGTTCGCCAGAACGCGGGCGACTGACAACACGCACCCGCTCCCGGGGCGAGGCGGGTGAGAAGAGAACGGAATCAATTCCGTTCTACGACCGCCTCAGACATGCTTGTCGATCGTGAACGGAGCCCGCACGACTGGCTTGGTAATCAGGCCGCTGCGGATCTGCTTCACGGAGACATTCCGGCGGACGATCTTGCCGTCTTCCATCACGCGGATCGATTGCAGGTTCAGCTTGAACTTGCGAAGGGTGATGCCGGTCGTCTTGCGACCGTTACCGCCCAAATACTTGGCCTTGCCACGCTGGCAGAGGCTGCGACCGAAGGCGGGCGTGTTATCGCCGTACAAGGCGACCTGCTTGGCGCGCTTGATCCGCTTGTTCTTCTTGAGAGTGCTCATGACTGGAACCTGTTGGCCGGAAGAGAGTTGCGACTGGCACTGGACACGCGGCCCGTCGCCTCCTCGCGGAGGGTGCTCAGGGAAGTCCAGCAGTGTAATCGGGATCAGCCCGCCTTGCAATTCGGCGCGAGGATTGGATTTGCGAAGTGTGTGTATCACAAAAGTAGGCAGCGACCGGAAATTTACCACGGAGGCCCGGAGAACACCACACGTTCGAGATCGCTGCATGCTGCACTCATCGGAAGATTTCACAGGATGTACAGGATCCACAGGATGAATTCTGCTTCTGATACATCGTGTCGGCATCCTGTGAATCCTGTTCATCCTGTCAAATCTTCTTCGTCCTTCGAACAAAGTGGGGAAAGTCATCCGAGAGCTGCATTGCTCCGTGCCTCCGTGGTGAATCTCTGCCTACTTTTCTGACGCACACACGAGGCATTCTTCGGGATGCGTCCTCGTTGAGCCGATCGAGTCCCCAGCGGTCACCGAATCGGGAACCATGCCAAGAAAATGATGGCTGATTTGCAATGGTACAGACAGTTGGAATCAGGACATTGGCTGGCTGTGAGGAGCCAAGTCGACCGAAGTCTTGGGTTTTTCCAATCCGATGGCCCCCGAGTTCCCCTGCCGATTCCAGTGGTCGTCCCTCACGGGCGGAAACAGCCCTTGGCGGAGGCCCTCTCGCCAAGATTTTTCAGATTCCGATACCCTTGTCGGATCGGAGTTTCCGTCGATACAGGTGCGTCGACCGGCAAATTCATCCTCATCATTTCTTGACAATCCGTCGCCACGGCGTATAAAGGCGATCTCGCTCCCGGCAACAAGATGTTGGGGGTTCCATCTCCCGTCTGCACAACTCATTGTGCGAGCCGTCTCGCATTTCTCTCTGAAAACCTGCTGGCCAAACCCCCTGTCGACCGATAGGATTGGGTAGGCAGCGGATGTTCACATGGATCGGTTGTTCAGGTGTCTACGCGCTCGTTGGATGGATCCACAATTCTCTCGGAGCGAGCTCACGTCCGCTGACTGTTGCGGCGGCGCGATCTCTTCACTCGCCCCACTCGGGGCTTCCGTGCATGACGCACTCAGGGAAAGGTATGTCGATGTCGACTGTCAAAGCTGGCACTGCGGTGGAACCGATGCGGATCGATCCTTACTTCTGTCCGATCGGAGGCGACCCCTTCGACACTGTCGAATGGGATCTGCGGACGGCCGCCATCAAGGACGAGAACGGTGCCGTTCTCTTCGAGCAGACCGACTGCGAAGTCCCCAAGAGCTGGTCGGCTCTGGCGACCAACGTCGTGGTGTCGAAGTACTTCTACGGCGAGCCCGGCACCAATGAGCGCGAGCGCTCCGTGCGGCAGGTGATCCACCGCGTGGCCCGCACGATCGCCGACTGGGCCATGCAGGACGGCTACTTCGCCACCTCGCAGGATGGCGAGAACTTCTACCGCGAGCTGGCCTGGCTCTGCCTGCATCAGCATGCCGCTTTTAATTCTCCCGTGTGGTTCAACGTCGGGTTGTACCACCAATATGGAGTCAAGGGTTCGGTCGGGAATTATAATTTCGACCCCCGGACTAAGCAGGTCCACCGCCCCAGCACGCCGTATGAATTCCCCCAGGCCAGCGCCTGCTTCATTCAGTCGGTCGACGATAATATGGAGGGCATCATGCGCCTCGCCACCAGCGAGGCCATGCTCTTCAAGTTCGGCTCCGGAACCGGCTCCGACATGTCCACCATCCGCAGCAGTCGGGAAAAACTCTCCGGCGGCGGCACCCCCTCCGGACCGCTCTCCTTCATGCGGGTCTACGACCAGATCGCAGCTGTCGTGAAGTCGGGCGGCAAGACGCGGCGGGCTGCAAAAATGCAGTCGATCAAGGACTGGCACCCGGACATCCTGGAGTTCATCCAGTGCAAGATGAAGGAAGAGCGGAAGGCCCGCGTGCTGATCGAGAGCGGCGAGTACGACTCGAACTTCAACGGCGAGGCGTACTCCTCGATCATGTTCCAGAACGCCAACCTCTCCGTGCGTCTGAGCGACGAGTTCATGAAGGCCGTCGAGACCGACGGCGACTGGCACACCCACTGGGTCACCAATCCGCAGAAAGAAGGTCCGACTTATAAGGCCCGCTATATGCTGCGGCAGATGGCCGAAGGGGCCTGGTACTGCGGCGATCCCGGCGTGCAGTACGACACGACGATTAATCGCTGGCACACCTGCAAGAAGGCCGGACCGATTAATGCTTCGAATCCGTGCAGCGAGTACATGTTCCTGGATGACACCGCCTGCAACCTGTCGTCGATCAACCTCAAGAAGTGCATGCGGGAGGACGGCTCGTTCGATGTCGACCGCTACCGCCGAGCCTGTGCGATCATGATCACCGCCCAGGAAGTCCTGGTCGATCACGCCAGCTACCCGACCCCGCCGATCGCCGAGAATTCGCACCTGTTCCGACCACTCGGCCTCGGGTTTGCCAACCTCGGCAGCATGCTGATGTCGATGGGCATCCCCTACGACAGCGAAGCGGGTCGCGGTATTTGCGGCGCCCTCTCCGCGCTCCTCACGGGCCAGGGCTACTCCACCAGTGCCCAGATCGCCAGCACCGTCGGCCCCTTCGCCGGGTACAAGGAGAACGAGCAATCGATGCTCTCGGTCATGCAAATGCACCGCGACGCCGTCGAGAAGATCAACCCCGCCTGCCCGGCCTATCTCAAGGACGCCGCCCGGCAGGTTTGGAACGAAGCCCTGCAAAACGGTCGCCGCCACGGCTACCGCAATGCCCAGGCCACGGTCCTCGCCCCCACCGGCACGATTGCCTTCATGATGGACTGCGACACGACCGGCATCGAGCCGGACATCGCCCTCATCAAGTACAAGCAACTCGCGGGCGGCGGCATGATGAAGATCATCAACCGCACCGTCCCCGCCACCCTCAAGACCCTCGGCTACACCGAGGACCAGGTGACGGCGATCCTCAAGTTCCTTGAAGAGCACGACACCATCGAGGGGGCCCCGGCTCTCCAGGACGAGCACCTGCCCGTCTTCGACTGTGCCTTCAAGGCGGCCAAGGGCGTCCGCTCCATCGCCTGGCACGCCCACGTCTCCATGATGGCCGCAGCTCAGCCGTTCCTCTCGGGAGCCATCTCGAAGACGGTCAACATGCCCACCGACTCCACCGTCGAGGACATCGAGCAAGCCTACATCGAGGGTTGGAAGCTCGGACTCAAGGCGCTCGCCATCTACCGCGACGGCTCCAAACAGTCCCAGCCGCTCAACACCTCGAAGACCGAAAAAGCGAGCGGGGGACGCAAGTCCTCCGAGTCCGCTACCGCCCAGGCCCAGCCGGTCCGCCGTCGCCTCCCCGACACCCGCCACTCGTTGACCCACAAATTCAACGTGGGCGGTCATGAGGGCTATATCACAATTGGCCTATTCGAAGACAACACCCCAGGTGAACTCTTCATCACGATGGCCAAGGAAGGCTCCACCATCGGTGGCCTGATGGATGTGATCGGCACCGAAACCTCGCTGGCCCTCCAGTACGGTGTGCCGCTCGATGCCCTGGTCAACAAGTTCAGCCACGCCCGCTTCGAACCCAGCGGCTGGACCAGCAACCCCGACATCCCGCATGCCAAGAGCGTGGTCGATTACATCTTCCGGTTCCTGGGCAACACCTTCCTCCCCGGCTACAAGGAGGCCCACGCCCCCAAGCACGAGGGCCTGACCCCCCCCACCCCCACGACGGAGACCCCCGACTCCTCTGAGGTGAAGGCGGCTGTGAGCCCCAAGCTCCCAGCCGCGCCGGTGGCCCCGGTCTCGGTGTTCCCCGTTCCGGTCAAGCGGAACGGCACCCACGGGCTAAACGGCAACGGCCACGCGGTCGCGGGTGTCTCGGTCGGAAACGGCCAGTCGGCGATCAGTGCGAGCAAAGCCTACCAGCTCCCGCTCCTCCCCCCCGACACCTCCTCGATCGCCCACGACGGCCCCCAATCCCGCAGCCAGCAATTCGCCCGCTTCCAATCCGACGCCCCCGCCTGCGACAGCTGCGGTGCCATCACCGTGAGAAACGGCAACTGCTACCTGTGCCACAACTGCGGCCAAAGCATGGGCTGCTCATGACCCGTTAGCCGTCGAGCTTGCTCGACGGGTTCTCGTCGTTTGAAGCGATGCACATCGCACGCTGGTGCCGACCGGCGTGCGATGTTGCTATCACGAGTCCAACAACACGTGTTAGTCGTGGAGCATTCTCGACGTGCCCAGATATCCGTCTTGAATCTCTAGCGAAATCGATACAATGCACAACGACGGAAGAATCCATGGATGGTTCCCCCAAGATCAGCAAGGAGGCAGATCGATCCTAACGAGTAGGATGCAAGTGATGTTGATTGAGGAAAGCGGAAGCTCTTCCACCCCGTTTCGCGATTCAGGAGCTACGGGTGGGGCGGCTACGGGGCGAGGTGTCGACTACCAGACGGATCTTGCGGTTTACTATTGCTTGGACTTGATTTCAAAACTCTTGGCCGAGTCACCTACGGCTCGTCAGTGGTTGCAGATTGAGCCCAGACTTCTCTCCCCTGAAGCAGTAACTCGATGGGACTTTTGCATTACGCCAGCCAACGAGCATTTTGAGGCAAAGTCGAATCCAGAAAGAAAGGATATCGAAGAGTACATTCGTCGTGTGGCACAAGGCGTATCTCAGAACCAGAAGTCGATCTTTCATTTGATCGTCGGAGAGGTCACAAATAGTCATACAAAAGCCTTGCGCAAGCTCATTCGACTCGTCGGCGAAGAGAATCAGAGTTCTGAGCGATTTCGGCAACTCTGCAAGATCGAAGACGATCCCGCGTTTCGCCACTTGTTGGACGTGATCAAGCCCGATCCAATGAAGATCGCGAGTCGAATGAGATTCGAGTGCCTGTCTGAAGAATCACTCAAGATTCAGATTGCATTTCGCTTGAGGTATTTGGTGAATCCATCCGATGCTGAAACGGTAAAGGACTATCTGCGCTCGCAGTTCTTGACGGGGATGACAGGCCGCAAGTCGTACTTCATCCCAGAACTAATGAAGAAGCTGCAAGACAAGGGTGTTACGTTTCGAACACTCAGTGGAGTCCTCCCGAATGATCTTGACGAACCTGCCCACGCAGCGATCTTCGTACTCCAGCGGTGCCTCATTGGTCTCCCGATCGATGTCGTCCGGGATGTGTGCATGTCGGGCATGGAGCAACAGTATTGTGAGACATTGAGATCTCTTCCAGAAGTTCTCATCCCAGATGGGAACTTGCTTTACTGCAGTCCTCTGCCAGCGAGACTTGATCATCCGAATGAAGGAAATCTCCTCGGTAGAACATTGAGTCAGCTCATCGCATTCGTGAAAGCGAATCGTGGCACCGATGACGCGATTCGACAAGTCCCTAATGCTCTCACGCTTGCAAGGGCGTGTGTCGAAAAGAACCCGAAAGCTGCAGCACAATTGTTCGGTCCGCTCGATAAGTTCCTCAAAAGGCTGGGACGCAAACGGGACGTTTTCGAGGCGGCGAGAATTACTCTTGAGGCTGCTCGCAGGGCGACCCCAAGAGACAGAGCAGACGTTGAGGCGGAGGCCAAGGCCCTCGTTTGCGGTTACTCTTGGGTGTACCAGAGAACAGGCGAATTGGAAAAAGCCGAATCGTTCACAAATGAAAGTCTCGCCATTGGAGAATCAATCGGATGGACTCGGAACACCGCGTTTTGCCATAAGTGTCTTGGTCGCTTAAAGCGAGTTCAAGCAGAGAGATGCGTGAATTCGCGTCGACAGTCCACATTGCTCAACGAAAGCGCCACAAAGTTGAAAGCAGCGGTTGAAACATTCGGGAAGTGCGAGGATTTTGGTCCAAACCATGAGGAGGTGGGAGACTGCCATAGCCTACTCAGTAGAACATACCTGTCGATGCGAAAAGTCGCCGACGCAGAAAACCATGCGACGCTCGCTCGAGGAATGATCACTGATCAAAACTCAAAGGACTACATGGATCTATTGATTCTTGAGGGAGACTTGGGGGCTGAAAAGCTGCATTACCAGTTGGCAGATTCAAAATACGCAGAGGCAATCAGCTTGCTGAATCCTGACGATGCCGAGAAGTCAGAGATTGTCGCTCGCGCCTATTTTTCCAAAGGCGAAAACCTTCGGCGATGGAAGGGGGACGACAGTCAGGCAATCGCTCTCGTTGAAATGGCATCTGAAATATGGAAACTGCATGGTGAGCATCACTGCCTCGGTGTCGCACATTGGAAATTGTTGGAGATGAGAAGAGAAGTCCCCAAACCCGTACTTCGAAGGCTGAGAGATCTCGATCCGTCAGTCGCGGTAGAAGTGGTCAGACTGACGCAAGGAGCGCTGAGTAGTCGACATGAAAAGACTCTCGCACAACGTGACGACATGCCTGACGCCGTATGGGCAAAGATGATCCTGCAGGCGAAAGAAAACAATGCCATCAGGCACAGTCGCTGGTAGAAAGGTCTGGAGTGAAGAGATGAGAAAGTGGCGAAGCGCGGCGGCGAGGAGGATTTGCCAGCTCGCAGGCGTGAAGTCTGTCGAACTGGCCGTTGTTGAGATAGGCCATCGACTGACTGAAGGACTGCAACTGCCGCCGACCGATTTGCATGCGATTCTGCCAAGAGTTGACGTGTCGTCCTGCAACAGTGACCCAGAGTTGTTGATCTCAGGAGAATTGAGAAAGGGTGAAGACGGACTCGAAATCGTCTACTCCGAAAGCCAATCACGTCAAAGACAGCGATTCACGATCGCACATGAGATTGGGCACGCAGTCTTCGAACGTACTGGTCAGCACTGCCCGAGGCGAGGTGGCGAACTCGAAAGGATTTGCGACATGATCGCGTCGGAGATTCTTGCACCGAGAGAAGCCATTATTTCAAACGTACGACTGCCAGTCCAAATGGCCGAGATCTCTCGATTATCGAAGCTGTTTGATGTCTCGGTTACGGCAATGGCGATTCGATGTGCTGGTATTTTTGAGTTGACCACATTTCAGGAGGAATTCGGCGAACTGGATTGGATCGTCAGCCAAAGGCTGAGTGGTCATCGCTTGAGTAGGCGTCAGGTCATTGAGGTATTGAAGACTCGCGATGATTCATGCCCTGCACCGAAACTTGTCCAAGTGGAAACATCAAATCGCGTACTCCGCGATTATTTGATTGAGTCATTGTCAACAGGGCAGAATCGAAACCTGTTCATTCTGACCCCTCTTCGGGAGCAACCCCCAACGGACTTGGACTCAAATACAATCGCGGGCACGTCTGGCATTCCAGATGTCTAACGATGTCGAACACGATTCCGCGTACACCGTGCCCATACACTCGTCACCGCACGCCGCAGAAAGACTTTCCACTTGAAACATCCCACTCAGTGGGATAGAAAGGGTTTGCCATGAAAGCCGTCTTCATCGAGACGAACGGATTCACCGAATGGGTCGGCGAGTACCTGCGGGACGATGCGTACGCCTCACTCCAGCAATTGCTCATGGAGAATCCGACGCTGGGAGATGCCATGCCGGGATGCGGAGGGCTTCGCAAGCTGCGAACGTCCGATGCTCGGCGCGGGAAGGGGAAACGCGGTGGGGCTCGGGTGATCTACCTGTATCTTCCGGACGCCCGCCAGTTTTTCATGCTCGACATCTACAGCAAAGACGAGAAAGACGATCTGACTCCTGCCGAGAAAGCCACGCTCGCCCGATTGTCAGAAGGGTTGAAGCGGCAAGCACAACCAGCCATTCCCAAACGCCGAAAGCTGTGATTCCGATGTCCACAAAAACTCGCCCGCCGTTGTTCGAACGCCTGCAATCCGGATTGCAGGCAGGCATCGCCCATGTCCGGGGTGAAATGACACTCCGCACGACCACGCTTCCCGAGGAACCGCCCGAGATCGACCGCCAGACCATCGTTCGGCTGAGAGAGCGAGCCATGATGTCTCAGGCCGTTTTTGCCCGCGTCCTCAATGTCTCGGCGAAGACCGTGCAAAGCTGGGAACAGGGAGTGCGGCAGCCCTCGGAATCGTGTCGGCGTCTGATTCAGATCTTCAGCCTGCACCCCGAAATGGTCTGTCAAACCGTGGGGCTGCCGCCCGTGGGACTGACGGGTGTGACAATCCAGCGGGTGGGAAAAACACGCACGAAGATCGTGATCGAGGCGATATCAGCGGCCCCCTGAGTTCCCATGCAAGTGAACTTGGTTGAATGCCGGGTTCCAAGCACATCGCGTGAAGGCCCAGAGGAAAACACTCCGCGGGTGGCTGGAAAATCTTGCCCCCGCTTGGTATCAAGTCGCCTGTGATGGGTCTGGTTCGGCTTCCTACAGGAGGTCCGGAGATCTCATCAATCGAGTTTCGAGTACCCCAGGAGTCTCTTGCGATGTCGTTCCACGTTGGTGAAGCCCTTTGCGGCGATGGCAATGAAATTGCCCACATCGACCTGCTCATTGGTGACAAGAGCGGTCCCGTCGGCGTGGCCTTTGCCAGTGCCCTCGCCACCCAGTCGCACGGTCACTCGAACCTGCTGGCCGTCCTCGCCCCGAATGTCGGCGTGAAGCCCGTCACCGTCATGATTACCAAGGTCACCATCAAGGGAGCCAAGCAGGCCGTCCAGATGTTCGGACCCGCCCAGTACGCCGTCGCCAAGGCCGTCGCCGACAGCGTCGAAGCCGGGATCATTCCGAAGGACCAGGCCGAGACGCTGTGCATCGTGTGCGGCGTGTTCATTCACTGGGAAGCCGCCGACGACAAGAAGATCTTCCAGTACAACTACGACGCCACCAAGCTGGCCATCTCCCGCGCGATGAAGAACGAGCCCAGCGTCACCGAAATGCTGGCCAAGAAGGACACCGCCAAGCACCCCTTCTCGGGTGTCTAATACGGGTTCGAAGCACGATGAGGAAAGCCCGGGGACCGAAAGGTCGCCGGGCTTTTTTTTGTGGGGATAGGGCGGTCGGAGGGAGGCCTGTTTTCGCCCCTCGATCCCGAAGGGATCCCAGCCCAGAACCGGCGGCTAGTGCCTTGTCAGGACTTAGATTTGGGGTTGGAGTTCAGGCTTTAGCCTGCTCCGGAGCAGCCTAAAGGCTGGACTCCAACCCTTCCAGGGGCCCATCCCACAACCCCCAGCGGCAACGCCGTGAAGGATTTCTCAGGGACCATGTGTACAAGGTTGCCAACACGTTTCCGGCCCCCTCTCCCCCGCGATCGATGTGGCTTTCGGAGGGT
>JAYWFM010000164.1:0-11948 GCA_043778825.1 Planctomycetota bacterium
TGGAGGTCGAACCACAAACCTTCGAGACTCGACTGGCGGCAGCGAAGTACCTCGACCAGTTGTTTGCACGGGCGCAGCTGACGCAAGTGGACCAGAACATCGGACTCTGGGCCTGGCTGACATTGTTCTTCTTCGACCAGGTTTGCCCCGCGAAGAAAGTTCAAGGACGTTCCGTTAAGGCTTCCGCAAGTTATATCCCCAACTTGCAGTCTCAACGTAGATTTTATCGCCACCTGCTCCTTGGCCCTTGGCTAATCTATCGGTATCACAAAGACGAACCAGAGCGCCTGTTCGGCCTCTTGTCCTCTCACGTGCATGTTGCGACGGCGGAAACGTACAGACTCTTTGTAGAGATCCCGACCCTGATCTCATGCAAAGCCGCAGTGGCTGCGGCAACACTTCTCTACTACGACCCAGAAAAACACGTCATGAAAAAGAGAGCGGGTTCCAAGGAGAAAGGTGGGTGTCGCCGTCTCGTGGAAGTCTTACAACAACTGGACTGCACCTACGATCTCATGACAATTGATGTCGACTCTCTCATTGACATGCTCCCTCATGAATTCAAACCCTTTCTCCCGAGTCAGAATGAACTGCCCTTCACTTCAGCGTGAAATCATCCCTTAAATATTGTGTTCAAGTGAGCGTCGAGAAACCGCCGCTCCGGGCGAAATCGATCTGGCAGGTTGAGTGGTTGACCCTCGTACTTGTTAAAACAAGCATTGAGAACCTGGTTCAATGACGCATTCGCCAACTCTTTCGAGAGGATCAGCCGATAATCTTCATCGAATCCGATCAGCCCTGTGTCGAACGCCGCATCGTGAATGCGGGAAAGACACAGGCCGTTTCGAGGATTCGCCCGATGCTCGGGTGACTGGCTCCACGGCAAGATGTGGCTGGCCACTAGCAATGACGGGATAGTAATTCCGCTCACACAACACCGCGATTCGTAGGTCGCGAGCACGGCCTGCCGAAAGAATCGTTGAGCCAAACGCACCTTCGTTTGGCGTTCGACTTCGGTCGTTCCGTGAAAATCGATATCTTCATCGACTTCGCGCTGTGACTTGTCATTCACTCCCAAGCCATGCGACTCCCTTAATCGCTCACTTTCAACGGACAGCGTCTCCCAGTCCGAATGAAACTCATCCCAGATCATTTCGTCTGCATGCGAAGCTCCTGACAACCCTTTGACACCACGTTCTTTGTGAAATGGATCGAGTGAGGCCAGATTACTGAGCTTCATCGCAACACTGGAAGGTGTGCGACCGATCGCTGCCGCCAGCTCAATGACATCAGGATTCTTTCGATGAAACTGACCGAACGGTATTCGGCAATAAAGGTTCATCTCCAGAAGCAGTTCTTCGCGTTTCCAATGATTGGATGCCATGTATTCGCTCCTGACTCTGTTATCAATTCGAACAAGGGCTGTCCATTGCAACATACGAGTGGAATTGGTGTGTACGGGCAATTGGGAATTGGAACCAGTCCGGAAAGCTCTGTACTCGAGCCGCCTCGCGTGGGGTCAGGGATCGGTTTTGCGTCGGATGGATGAACATCAATCCGTCTTTGCTGAGATGAGCGACGATGGTGCTGCAAAGCCCCTTTCGGCTCTGTCTCGTGTAGCGGTCATCGAAGCATTCGCGATTGTATAGAAACTCCAACTGTTCACCACGAGCAAGGGCCTGCTTGGCGGTTTCCCCTTCATGCAACTTCTTAAAATCCCTCAGATCGCGTTCGCTGTGCGGACGGGCAATATGTGCGGTCAGGACCGGAGACTTGTCGATTTCCAGCACATTACGCAAGTAGACGGCGGCAGCTGGCTTCTGGAGTTGTCGTTGGCGAAGTGTGGGGTCGTACTCACAGGGATCGCTTCCGTGACCGGCCTGAATTCTGGGCAGATCGCTGATGGCATCGCCCAGCGTGAAATCGTTTCGGGAGAGTGTGGGAACGATCAGCGTTTCACGGAAGTAGTCGGGAATGTCCAAACGGGTGCCCACAATCAACTGCCGCCGCCGTTTCTGAGGCACTCCGTATTTCCAGGCTTCGATCACCATCCCCGTGACACGGTAGCCGCAGTCCCTCGCTGTCGCATGGACGGCTGTGAAATACTTTCCACCCGCAGCCGATCGAATCCCGAGTACATTCTCCATCACAAACAGCCGGGGTTGAAAATGGGAGACGTACTCGAAGTATTGCTGGTAGAGTGTGCGCCGGGGATCGTGAATCATCCGTTGACCATGATTCGCCCCATCGCGCTGCCGGACCTGGCTGAAGCCCTGGCAGGGGGGGCCGCCCGCGATCACATCAACTCGGTTGGTCCCGATCAGCTGGGCCAACTGGGCGGGGGCAAACTGCGTGAGGTCTTCGCACAACACATGCGGCGTGTCGGGAAAGTTGGCCCGGTAGACTTCCATTGCCTTCGGCTCAAAATCAATCGCCGCGACGATCCGCAACCCGGCCCGATGCAGCCCCAGCGAAAAGCCACCACAGCCCGCAAACAGGTCAATGCACGTC
This sequence comes from Planctomycetota bacterium, assembly GCA_043778825.1. GTDB lineage: Bacteria > Planctomycetota > Planctomycetia > Planctomycetales > Planctomycetaceae > TH-plancto1. The sequence continues at coordinate 2,512 of JAYWFM010000164.1, forward strand.
AACGGTTCATCCATGATCGGGGGCGCATGCGGGGCTACGGTGCGAAAAGTTCCTCGCAGACAGTCTCTCATGACACGGGGTAATTCACAAGCATCTGTGTCCCTCAGTTGCTCCAGTGGACTAGTTTGCCCACGATCCCTATCAACCCTAAATCTTGGCGGGGTGGCCCAGACATCGCTTTGGATGTCTGGGTGACGCAGGCACAAGAGAATTGTAAGCTGAGCGTGTCCGGCCGACCTCTGGCGGCTCTGCCACTCCCGCGAGAGTGGATTGGCACCCCGCTATTCCTCGGTCCAACTGATTCCCCATGGCCACGCACTACGTCGAAACCTCCATCCCGAGTTTCTACTTCGAGGTTCGTCCGGAACCAGCGATGGTGGCTCGCCGAGATTGGACTCGGCAATGGTGGGCTTCTGTGCCAGCGGACGACGAACTCGTCACCAGCCCAGCTGTGGTGGATGAGCAGGCTTGTGGAGATTTTCCGGGCAAGAGGGATGCCTTGGCCCTCGGTCCCAAGTTCCCGGCTTGGGACCGCGTATCCCCGAAGCTCTGCATCGCCGCGTGCCAGATCGCAGCGAGTGTTGGACGTAAGTCCAACGTGGTCGAGTGACGTTCTCCGACCAAACGGCGGTCAGCGAGCGTGTCCGCACCACCCCAGCACGGCGGACTTACGTCCAGCCGCTCGCTGCCGATATTTTCTGGTGACTTGGAATTGCAAGCATCTCGCCAACGCCAACAAGTTCGGGCACATTCGCCGGGTCAATGGTATACTGGGTTTGCACGTCCCCACATTGGTCACACCGCTGGAACTGCTTGGCGAGAATGCATCATGACACAGCGCACCATTCTGGAGGAGATTCGTCACGTCAGGCACGTCATCTCGGAAGAGATTGGGCATGATCCTCGTCGCATCGCCGATTACTATGCGAGCCTTCAGGCGGATCTCAAATCTCGCGTCATTAACCGCAGTGGTGAGTCCGTAGCGGACCGATCCTCCAATGCTTCTTCGAACTCGCTCCCCAGACCTATTCGCTGACACTCGTAGGCATTGTCTTCCGAGGTGAGTATTTCCTGGAGAATCGCCCAGTCTTGTCCCGGCAGGGACTTCCGACAATAGCCCACCGTTTCAACGGTGGGAACGTGCCCCAGACGAACCGATGAGTCCCGTCAGGGACGACAGAAGCCCGCGAAATCAGAGTTTGCCCCGGTCATGGAGTGAGTGTCTGTCGCCCCGAGGGGGCTGTGATTGTAATGGATCGTGAGTCCCACCGCTGAAGCGGTGGGCTATTGTCGAATGTCCCTGACGGGACAAAGAGTGTCGACGGTTTCGATGTGTTCTGGGGAGGCGTGCATTCGTCCTGTGTTTCACACCTCGGAAGCCCTGCCCCATCGGGGCGATAAGAGTGGTTGAGTCGCTTTGTTCCCGACCAAGGACAGTTCTCGTAAAGGTGGACCGGAATTTCGACGCCTCCCCAAACCGGGAATGGTCGGAATGACCCGACAGATTGTGGCGGGACCGCTGCCTCCGCAGTAGAATCCCGGTTCTCTTTCGACCCCGGCGGAACCTGAACCTCATGTCCACAGCTGTCCTCGAAGATCCCCGCATTGTTGAGTTCGATGTTCGAACGGATGAGATGCTCGTCAACATGGGGCCTCAGCACCCGAGTACGCACGGCGTGCTGCGGCTGTTGCTGCGAACGGACGGCGAAGTCGTGCATGAGACGACGCCGCACATTGGGTATCTGCACCGCTGTGCCGAGAAGATTGGCGAGAATCTGAACGGGCCGCAGTGGATTCCGTACACCGACCGGATGGACTATCTGGCCGGGATGAACATGAATCTGGGCATGGCGCTGACGTTCGAGAAGCTGCTCAAGATTGAGGTGCCGGAGCGGGCGATGACGCTGCGCGTGATCATTGCCGAGATGGGGCGGATCGCCAGCCACCTCGTGGGGATGGGGGCGTATGGGCTTGATCTGGGGACGTTCAGCCCGTTTCTGTATGCGTTCCGCGAGCGCGAGATCATCCTCGATCTGTTCGAAGAGGTCTGCGGGGCGCGGTTGACCTATAGCTACATCACGATCGGCGGGGCGACGCACGACCTGCCGACGCAGATCACACTGCCACCCGGACTGTCGGCACTGACCGGGAAGAGTCCGACCACGAAGATGTCATGGGCGGATGCGTGCCGGCTGTTCCTCGATTGGCTCGAAAAGCGGATATTCGAGTACCACACGCTGCTCACCCGCAACTCGATCTTCATCAAGCGCACAGCTGGCAGCGGTGTGATGTCGGGCGAGATGGCGATCAGCTACGGCTGCACCGGGCCGGTGTTGCGAGGCAGCGGGGTCGACTTCGACTTGCGGCGGGATGGCGAGCCGATCTACACGCGGATGTACGAGGGGTACGACTTCGAGATCCCGTACGCCCCGTTCGCGGGGGTGAAGAACATCCCCTCTGAGGTGGTCCTCGGCGACAACTGGTGCCGGTTCTTTGTGCGGATGCTCGAAGTGACCCAGGCCATCCGCCTCGTGCGGCAAGCGCTCGACAAGTACCCCACGACGCAGGGGGCCTTCCGCGTCCCGTTCAAGATGTCGACTAAGCTGCCGGTTGACGAGTGTTATCTGGAGACCGAGTGCCCGCGCGGCCAGATGGGTTTCTACATCGTCGGTGACGGCCAGGCGGAACCGATGCGTGCCCGGGCCAAGAGTTCCTGCTTCTGCAACCTCTCCGTCACCGGTCCACTGTGCGAGGGAATCCTGATCGCCGACATCCCGGCGATCGTGGGGTCGCTCGATATTGTGATGGGCGAGATTGACAGATGACAAACAATCCCATAAGTCGTTATTTCGCAGTGACTCGCGGAATTAGGAAACTTCCGAAAATGCGACAAATGGGGTGCATTTCCTGGAATGCGGTGCATTTACGGTGCATCGCCAAATCGACATCGTAGCATCAACTGACCACCTTTTTGGCATGGAAGGGTGGTCAGTCTTTTGTTGGCGAATGGCCCGCCGAAGCGATGTAACAGAGGCTGCACTCGCCCTTCGCACCACCACGAATCCGTCCTCCCGCGGGCTGTCCCGGCAAGTCTCATGATTGCCAAAACGTCTCGTACCGCGAGCGTGAATGGGGCGGCGTGTTTCACTTTATCCGGCTGTTTCATCGATTGGTGAAATGCAGTTCCTTCGGTAATCCGGATGCCGTATTTCACTGGATGTGCTATTTCCACTGATCGGTGAAGCAATGGAAAATGTAAAGAACGCTGACGCTTGGACTTTTATCCCTGCTGCCGAATGGGTTCGGCGACTGGCCGAGGAGACTGCGGCCTTTGAGATCGCCGGAGTTGTCGAACGGGATTCAAGGCGTGCTGACCCACGAAAGATTGAGTGGCATCAGGTGATCGCACTCTCGGTAAAACCCGACCAGCGGCGGGTCGATCTGTTCGTGCAGACTCGGCAGCACCTTTCGCCGAACACAATCTAGGGCCTCTTCCACCAGCTCAAATTGAATCCACCGGACGGTGTACTCCTTCACTGCACTCAGTACATCTCACCACGAGTAGCAGAGAGGTGTCGGGAACAGAACGTCAGCTACCTCGACGGCGTGGGCAACTGCCGGATCGACGCACCGGGGTTGTTCGTACACATTGCGGGTCGGCCCAATCGACCGACCGTAAGCAAGACCGTCGATCCCTTCTTCCAAAAGTCTAGCCGGATCGTCCGCACTCTTCTCACGCTTCCCCGCAAGGGGGGGTGGCCGGTGCAACAGTTGGCACAGCAGGCCGACGTGAGCTGGGGGTTGGTGTCGAAGGTGAAGACGACGCTTCTGGAGGAAGCCTACCTCGAGGAACGAGATCGCCTGCTTTTCGTGCGGGATGCCGTCAAACGACTTCAAGGTTGGTGGGTGGAATATCGCCCGCATGTGAAGCGAGTTCAACTCTTCGCCATCCCTCGGCCAAACGAAATCGAAAAACTCTTCGCAGAATGGTGTCGAGCAAACAAGATCGCCTATGCGCTGACTCAGCTTTCAGCGGCGTGGCGTGATTCGCCGATGGTCCGCTACGACAAGAGCGTGATCTCCATCGACAGCACCTCACACCGCCGCGATGGACCTTAACCTGTGTCGCAATGGCCCTTCCAAATCCCCGTCTTTCGACAAACTCTGCCGGGAAATCGAACGGATGGCACTTCCAGGCGATGATGTTGCCGTGATTTGACGGCTTGATTGACTGAACATCGGTGCCAAAATCGGGACAACCATTCGACGCGCTGGCTCGGACTGGCAATAATCCTGTCTCGCTCACAGAACTCGGGGGGCTGACGCCGCCCCGCTCGCCTGATTGATGCAACACAAGGCCCGCCTCATGCCCGCTGCCACGAAGAATGTTCCGGATGCCCAAGGTCGCTTTGGGGAGTTCGGTCGCCGGTTCGTTCCCGAGACGCTCATGCACGCGCTCGAGGAGCTGACCGCCGAGTACGAACGGGCCAAGGAGGACCCGGAGTTTCAGCGGGAGTTGGCGGACCTTTACAAGCACTACGTTGGGCGGCCCAGCCCGCTGTACTTCGCGGAACGCCTGACGGCATACGCGGGAGGGGCGCAGATCTACTTCAAGCGGGAGGATCTGAACCTCACCGGGGCGCACAAGATCAACAACACGCTGGGGCAGGTGCTGCTCACCAAGCGGATGGGCAAGACCCGCGTCATCGCCGAAACCGGAGCGGGCCAGCATGGCGTCGCGACCGCCACAGCATGTGCCCGGTTCGGCCTCCCGTGCGTGGTCTACATGGGCGAGGAGGATGTGCGGCGGCAGAAGCTGAACGTGTTCATCATGCGGATGATGGGGGCGGAGGTGCGACCGGTGACGAGCGGGTCGCGGACGTTGCGGGATGCGATCAACGAGGCGATGCGGGACTGGATGGGGAGCGTCGAGGACACGCACTACATCCTCGGTTCGGTCGTGGGGCCGCACCCGTTCCCGATGATCGTCCGCGACTTCCAGTCGGTGATCGGCAAGGAGTGTCGGCAGCAGTGCCTCGACCAGTTGGGGCGATTGCCAGACGAGGTGATCGCCTGCGTCGGCGGCGGCTCGAACTCGGCGGGGATCTTCTACCCGTTCATCGAGGACCGCACCGTGGCCCTCACCGGTGTCGAAGCCGGAGGCCGCGGCCCGAACCCCGGAGACCACGCCAGCCCGCTCTCCTACGGAGTGAAGGGCATCCTGCACGGCAGCTACAGCTACGTCCTGCAAGATGACGACGGCCAGACGCTGGATGTCCACTCGATCTCCGCCGGTCTCGACTACCCCGGCGTCGGCCCCGAGCACAGCTACTGGAAGGACACGGGCCGCGTGAGCTACACCGCGTGTGAAGACGATGCGGCGCTGGCGACGTATCAGTTGGTCGCGAGACAGGAGGGCATCCTCCCCGCCATCGAAAGTTCGCACGCGGTGGCCCAGGCGCTCGAGAACGCCAAGAAGCGTTCGCCGAGCGATGTGATCGTCGTGTGCCTTTCGGGGCGCGGAGATAAGGATGTGTACGAGGTCGCGCGGCTCACGGGGCAGGATATTTGATCCTGTCCACTCCAGGACACGCAACCTCCCCGCTTCTTTTCGGGGAGCGATTGCCAATCGTGGCTGCGCTCGTGAAAATGATTTGCCGAGCCACTCGCGTGCATTCGATCCCTCGGATCGAGTCGCGATCCTTGACCCGTGGCGAAGGGATCGACTCTCGACCACGTTCATCGAGTTCGCCTCATCATTCACTGATACCGGAGTACCCTCATGTCTGGCGGCGGATCATCACAACCGAAAGTGACACTGTCCAAGGAAGACGTGGCGCGGATTCTGGCTCCGATCGTCGTGGGCACCAAGGGAGTCGAGCCGGAGATCAACAAGCTCTTCAAGATGCAGATCAAGATGGAGGCCTCCGACATGCACCTGCAGGTCGGCAAGCCCATGATCCTGCGCATGCGCGGAACCCTTCGCGAAACCGACATGCCTCCGATCTCGGAAGAGCAGATGTGGCGAATGTTTCTGGAGGTCATGGACGACCGCAACAAGTACGTCATGGCCGAAACCGGCGGGGCCGACTTTTCGCACATCGTCCACTACGAAGGCAAGAACTGGCGATTCCGCGTGAACCTGCTGCGCCAACTGGGCAGGCCGGGACTCGTCGCGCGTAAGGTCGAACTCAACATCCCGAACTTCGAGGGACTCTATCTGCCCCCGGTGATGGCCAGCTTGTGCGACTATGAACAAGGCATGGTGCTGCTGGCCGGGGTGACCGGGTCGGGCAAGTCGACGACGATTGCCTCCATGCTGGACTACATCAATCACCGCAAGCGGGTCCATATCCTGACCATCGAAGACCCCATCGAATTCGTCTACACCCAGGACAAGGCTCTCATCAACCAGCGCGAACTGGGACAGGACACAGCCGACTTCCACGTCGCCATGAAGGGGGCCGTGCGTCAAGACCCCGACATCATGCTGGTGGGGGAATTGCGCGATAAGGACACGTTCGAAACCGCGATCCACGCCGCCGAAACGGGCCACTTGGTGTTCGGCACGATCCATGCCTCGTCCGCGCCCTCGACGATCGGTCGTATTCTCGACCTCTTCCCGCAGGACATGCACCGCGCGCTGCGCTCCTCGATGGGCTTCAACATGAAGGCCATCGCCGCCCAGAAGCTGTTGGCCACGATCGTCGACAAGCCCAAGCGCGTGCCGATCATCGAACTCATGATCTTCAACGCCACCATCAAGAAGCTGATCCTCGAAGGCAAGGACGAAAAGCTCTCCGCCGGTATTCGCCTGGGCAAGGAAGAGGGCATGCAGCTGTTCAACGACTCGATCTACCACTTCATCAAGAAGGAGTACATCGACCGCCCGACGGCGTTTGAAGTCTCGCCGAACGTGGAAGAGCTCAAGATGATGATCAAGGGCATCGACGTGAAAGGTTCGGCGATGTTGTAAGGGGCACGAGGGATAGATTAGCCAATTCGTCACGGATTGAAGATTCACGTTGCTCGCGTGTGCCCCTCCCATCACAGAGAGTAATGCGATTTCACTTCGTTCAGGAATGAGAGTCGACTCTCGTCAGCTTTGACCTCGCCCCAACCCAACCACGAAAGGCTCACCGTTCGTCTTGAATTACGGATCATGGAAGTGCCTGTCCCAACGTAGATATTGCGTTTCCCGCACATTGACAATCTTCCTGTCGTGATGCAGCGTGGGGGACTCCATGCACCCCACTGCACACCCAACGATGGCCTAGTTTATAAGACGATTTACAACCTTGAAGTCCAACAGAGGCGTGCTGACAAGCCGATACCCCGTGGTCCCGGGGGTGTCATCCACGATTACGTTCCGTTTTACTTTGGTCCTCTGTCACCGATGATGCTCAACCTCAAGACGGGCCGAGTTGCTGGATAAACAGAAGGGCAGGAGCCTTTGGTGTATCTGGGAACGATGGCTCAGACCATCGCAGAGAGTGAAGCGGGCTTCGTGATTTCGGACGGCCACGGCCTCGCTGCATATACGTCATGGTTCGATGATCTGTCTCACTTGGATAAGGTCGATTAGAACATCGTGAAAGAGCGGTACTAGACCGATAATGCGAACGACATGGATCGTCAACGTCAGAAGCAAGCGGAGTTTCTTGTTCACCAATTCTGTGATTGGTCGTTGATTCAAGCAGTCATTGTCATCAATGAGAGTCGCAAGGCTCAAGTTGAACAGGTCTTCGCAAACTATCCTCATGAGATGCATCGTCCTGTTTTTGTGAAACGTGATTGGTACTACAAATGAGGGAGGAGGGTGCCAACACATTATCGAATTCTCACAAGGCAATATGCTTGAGGCTGAGGCCGAAGCTCTGGTCAACACAGTCAACTGTGTGGGATTCATGGGCAAGGGAATCGCTCTGCAATTCAAGCAGGCGTTTCCAGAGAACTTTGACGCTTACAGACGGGCATGCGAACAGTCACAACTCCATCCAGACTTTCCCCCGGCCCGCGCCACCGTTTTTAACCGGGCTCAACAGATGGAACCCCGCGATAGCTGCGAGATGCATGATCTGCCGTTGCTGGTGATGACCCGCATCGCGGAATTGAAGGACCACGGTCGCGGGACTGAAGCGAAGGCACCGGCCCCCCCAACTCGTCGAACCGGAATCCCTGCATGGAACTCTGACACAGCTCTCGGCTGACAGACATTGGGTCGCGGTTTGTGCTTATCAATCTCCGAGGTTGACATTTCAAGCCGAACCCGCAGAATCTTGCTCAGCATCACATCGCAGCCGGAGAGGTGGCAGAGCGGTCGATTGCACCGGTCTTGAAAACCGGAGTCTCCGTGAGGAGACCCAGGGTTCGAATCCCTGCCTCTCCGCTGGGAAAGCCTCGCTTCTTCCCTAGTCTTTCAAGGGAAAGGCGGGGCTTTCTGCCTTTGAACTGCCTTCCTTTTCAGTGCCATCTTTTGCCACGTTGGGACACCGAAAGTCATCTGCGCGCTGCAACTGGCGCTGCAACTTTGGAAGCTGGTCGACTGCCAGTTTCTCGTCATGGAGGTCAATGGGGGTGTACCGCTGGGCTGTCAGGACCGGCGTTGAGTGGCGGGCCAGCTTCTGGGCAGTGGCCAATGGGACGCCATTCCTGGCCAAGTTCGTGATGTAGGTGTGCCGCAGTGCGTGGAAGTCTGCGAACAGCCCGCTGGCGTCCTGGTCGGGGATACCGGCTGCCTTCAGGTCCACTTGGAGCATTTTGCCCGCGTACCGATTCTCTGCCCAATCACCCGGCCACAGCCGCTCGGTCGAGGGCTTCGTTTTCAGCCAGTGTTTGGCCAATTCGAGAATGTCCGCTGGCAGGGGAAGCACATCCATGCGTCGTCGTTTGGAATACCCCGCCTGAACTGTCACTGTGGGCGGACTCACTTCGAGTTGAAGACTTGCGATGGTGAGCGATGCCAGCTCCGATGCCCGCAACCCGGTCGACATGGCCATCACATAGAGCATGTGGCGGTCAATTGGTGAAAAACCGAGAACGGATTCTCCGGCGAGAGTGACGGCCAGCAGACGCGTTACTTCGTACTCGCTCAATGCCCGGCGGTCGTGATGGCGGTCGACCTGGACGTTGAGCATTTCCAATTGGGTGAGTGGATCGTCGATGAATCGCTTTTCCAATCGCAACCACCGCGTGAACTGCTTGATCGCCCGCAGGTAGTGGGTACTGGTCTGGATACTTGTTCCCTGATCCCGCAGATCCGCCAGGAACGACTGCACGCGACTGGCCTTGAGGTCGGTCGCCATCTTGGCTTTGCACTTCTCAATGATCTTCTTAGCCCGGTTCTACGGTGGGTCTTTACACATTCCCAGCCAGAAAAACCGCCACCTCTTCGCCCCACAGGGGCCGGACTCGATCGCCCAGGGCGGAGCAGAACG
>JAYWFM010000165.1:0-5069 GCA_043778825.1 Planctomycetota bacterium
CGAGCGCCGGCCCACCATCGGCATGTGCCTGCGATCGCGGTGGGCCGGCGCTCGAAGCGAGCTTGTCCCACCCTACGAATCGTGCGAACCAAAATCGAATTCATCATCAAGACGAGGAACCAGCCATGGACGGCATGGATGAACGAGTACAGATTCGGCGACGACTCGGACGCGGATTGAATGCGTTGCTCGGCGACGACGTCGCGGCGACGGACATGCCCGACTCAACGGGCGGCGGCGAACCAACGGCTTCGCAGGACGAACTGCGACACATGCCCGTCAACGCCATCGAGCGAAACCCGTATCAGCCGCGGACCGAGTTTGAAGCGTCCTCACTCCGCGAACTCAGCGACAGCATCCAGCAACACGGCGTGCTTCAGCCGTTGCTCGTCCGAGCATTGGCCAATGGCGGCTGGCAACTCATCGCCGGCGAGCGGCGATTGATGGCCGCCAAGCAAGCGGGACTGGCAACCGTGCCGTGCCGAATCCTCGAACTCGAAGAGCAGCAAGTCTGCGAAGTTGCCCTCGAAGAGAACCTCAAGCGCAAAGACTTGAACGTCTTGGAAAAGGCCCAGGCGTTCGCGAACTACCTCCAGCAGTTCGGACGCACGATCGAAGAGTTGTCGAAGCAACTCAGCCTCGATCGTTCGACGGTGTCAAACCTGCTCCGCCTGCTCGACCTCGCCGAACCGGTCAAGCAATCGCTCCGCTCCGACAAGATCAGCGGCGGCCACGCGCGAGCGCTTCTGTCATTGCCGACCGACAAGCAGATCGCTCTCTGTCAGCGAATCGAATCGGAATCCCTCTCTGTTCGCGCGACAGAGGCCGCCGTGCGCGAGTTGCTCACAGAATCGAAACCCAACGCCGAGACCGTCGCGTTCGACCCACAACACAAGGCGAAGCCCACCGCCACTCAACACGTCTTGTCATTGCAAGGACAACTGCGCGATCTGTTGGGCGTCCCGGTCGAGATCAAACTGCGCGGCAAAGAGTCCGGCCAGATCCTGATCACGTTCGGCTCCAACGACGACTTCGAGCGTGTGCTGCGAGTCCTGCGTCGCGCCGCCTGACAAGAATCGTTTCACGTGAAACCGCTCGTTGACGGTCTCGCTTGACCCACCTAGACTCCGCCCCCTTGTTCACGGGATGTAGCTCAGCCTGGCTAGAGCGCCTGGTTTGGGACCAGGAAGTCGCAGGTTCAAATCCTGTCGCCCCGACTCGGTGTAACAAGAGGCCGTTTGGCGAGTTCGTCAAACGGCTTTCTCTTTTCTACGACTAGAGTTACGTCGCCGAGCAGGCGGTTCAAAGAGAGCGATTCGAGGATTTCGCGTTTTTGGTCCATCTTTGAACCGCGCCCATCGGCCACCCGAATCACTCGTGGCCGGAAATGCAACGGCGATGCCGCGACTCATTGCTCATGCGTATGGATCAGAAAACGGGGAGCAGGCCAGTCCTCGTGCGGTTCACCGATGGCAATTCCCTCGGACTGCGACTGGGGTTCGCCACGGTCTTGGCCCTGCTGCTGTGGTTCGTCAACTTCTACCTGATCTTGAACTGGCTACAGCCGGTGTTGTTCGGAGGTCGCGGGATCAGCGACTCATCAGTCCCGCCTGCCACCCGCAGAAGTACATCGCCCGTGGCGTACTCGCGTCGAGCAGTTGTTGCAGCGGGTCAATGGGCTTGGCTTGGGCCTGGGAATTGAGCAGGGTCTCCCAGATCGTTGGCGGGTGTTGATAGCGGACGACCCTTGCGGACGGGAGCTTCAAGTGGACCTGGAGCGCGGCAACCGCGTCCTCTTCGAATCCGATATTGTCGATGAGGCCCACAGCGAGGGATTGGTTGGCGGTGAAGATGCGACCGGTGGCCAGCGGCTTGATCTGATCGAGGGTCAGGTTGCCGCGTCCCTCGTCGATGACGCCCTTGAAGCGGTCGAATGCGTCGGCCATGATCTCCTGCCACAGGTCTTCCTCGGCGGGTGTCATCTCGCGAAACGGGTTCAGCGAGTCCTTGAACTCCCCGGTCACCAGCGGTTCCGACTTCACTCCATAATCGTTGGCCAGCTTCGAGACATCGTACCGGGGAATGATGACCCCGATCGATCCGGTCCAGGTGGTCGGCTCGGCGAAAATCTTTCCGTCCGGCCCCGCCCCCATCGCCACGTAGTATCCGCCGCTGGCGGCGATCCGGCCCATCGACACGAAGATCGGCTTCTTCTGCCGGAGCTTTAGCAGCCGCGCATAGATCTGATGGCTGTCGGCCACGAACCCGCCGGGGCTGTCGATGGCCAGCAGTACCCCCTTGACGTTGTCGTCCGCGATCAGAGTGTCGATCGTCTTCAACGTCCGAGCCGTGAAGGGGGGCATGATTGTGCCGGAGATCTCGATGATCGCGATCTTGTCCGAACTGGTCTTGTCGCCCGAGACGAAAACCTCGTTCCCGCTGGCACTTCCACCGACCATCGCGGCGGAGGACACGAGCAGGATCAGGTTCAGCAGCGCCGACAGTACGAACAGCACAAAGAGCAGCCGAGTCCACCAGCGCCCCTGCTTCACCAACTCGACACGGACAACAGGGGTGGGTTTGCCATTCGGGAAGTAGGGATCAGCTGCGGTCATGGGATTTTGTCACATTGGGAAGGACGCGAAGACTCTGCCTGAAATGCCGACTGTAACTGTTCGTCGTGAGGAAGCGGTCGTAATCGCTGTGCGGATCTCACCCGCGTGAAAATCGGAACAACCGATTGTCGATAGAACCAGTGAGACATTCTGCGATGGATTATCGCGAGAGCGCTCACGGAAACAAAGCCTAGGGCAGAAAGCTGTCCTTTCCGGTTCAGGCAGGCGAGGAGTCGGATACCCATGAGCCCGGCATACAAAACGAATTCACGCATCCTGTTTTCCGCAACGGCGGCCGTGGTGTTGGGGCTGCAGGTCGCTCCGTGGCCACTGTCCCTTCCGGCCCAGGAAAACGCGAAAGAGCCCACGATCGTGCAGGTCCAGGCCGAATCGACCGAGCAGCTCTCGAAACGCGAGCAGCGGAAGCACCACAAAACACAGGGTTCTGGGCCGCCTGCGCAGCAGCAGTCTCGGCAGCAGCCGCAACAGCAGCAGCAGCCGCAACAGCAGCAGCCGCCGCAACAGCCGCCTCAGCAACTCACGCAGCAGCAGATTCAGTTGCAGATTCAGCAGTTGCAGCAGTTGCAGCAATTGCAGCAGTTGCAGCAGCAATTGCAGCAGCAGTTGCAGCAGCCCATGCAGCCGCAAATGCAGCCGCAAATGCAGCAACCCCTGCAGCCGCCGCAAATGCAGCCGCCCATGCAGCAGCAGACGCAACAGCCCGTGCAGCCCCAGCCCGGTCGGCAACAAATTCCCCAGTCCGATGTCCAGCTGGAACTGAAGAAGCTCTATGAGAAGAGCGGTCAGGCGCTCCCCGAGATGGTCGACCCCAAGTTTTCTCAGCCAGCCAGTAAACCCTCGGCAGCGACATCACAATCGGCTCAGCCCCAGAATCAGGCTGAGGCTGAGGCTCAAACGCAGCCGACCCACCAAGCGACACCGGCCTCGGCTCCCAAGAAGAAGGGGATGTTCGGGAAGTTCTTTGGCGGCAAGGACGATGGCCCGATCCAGCCGCCTGTGGAACCCCCCTACACTCCGCCCACAGCTTCTTCTCCTGTGACGCCGCCCGCTCAGATCAGCGGTCAGCCCGCTGGTCAACCCACCTCGCAGGGCACCGGCCTGCCCAATTACAGCCAACTCTTCACTCCGCCCGATGTGGTCGGCACTCCGCAGAATCAAACCCCCGGGCTGAGTCCGCCGCCCGTCGCAGCAGCTCCGGCGAACGATGGCTTTGAAGCTCCGCTGTTTGTGGAGACACCCGCAGAGAATAGAGCCTCCGGTCTGCCCGCGATCGACTTCAACGCACCGATCACCGAACCGGATACGGTCGCTCTCGGGCAAGCTGCTCCGTTGCCAGTCGCCAAACCGGCTGAGCCCGCCGACCCATTCAGCGATGACGCCCTGTTCCCCGGGACGACGGCTCCGGCCACGGCAGCACCCGCTGTCGTGCCGAACAGCTCCGTCGCGGAAGCCTCCGAACCGGTCGAGTCCCTTCCGCCGGCCGAGGAGGAAGCCCCCGTCGAGGAGAATCCGTACAGCGGGCTGACACTCGATGCGGACCCGTTCTCGAATCCGTCCGCGCTCCAGGCCGCTCCCGAAGTCCCCCGCGTCAACTCGATCGAGGAACCGGCATTCCCGGAAGAGACCGTGCAAACGGCCCCGCCCGCTCTGATGACTCCGCCCGCTGAGGAGGCCCCGTCCAAGGTCGAGGAACAGCCAGAGCAGCAGTTTGCCGTCTCGAATCCCGAAGCGAATTCCGATCAGCTTCCGCTCGTCGACAACGAGTCGGAATCCCGCCCGCCCGCCCGCCTGGTTCAGACTCCCCGCCCCGGCAACGAGCAGACCCGCGCCAAGCAGGAAATGATCGCGGCCCGGAAAGGCTTGCGGGGACTCAAGGGATTCTGCCCGGTGGTGCTGCGGGATGACCGCGATCTGATCGACGCTCACAGCCAGTTCCGCGTGATCTTCAACAGCAAGACGTACTACCTGAGTTCGAGCGAGGCTGTCTCCGCGTTCCACTCGGACCCGGCCAAGTATGCTCCGGCCTCTCGCGGTTGCGACGTAATCCAGCAAGCGATCACGGGAGAAGAACTCGAAGGCTCACTGGACTTCGCGGTCTGGTACAAGGGGCGGTTGTACTTGTTCACATCGGCGGAGACGCTGGACACATTCGTCTCCTCCCCGAGCAGCCACGCGACGCTCGATTGAGGAGGAGAGGGGAGCAGGGAGTTCGCCTCTTGTCCTCAACCCTCAAAAATCGTTGAGCGATGAGGGTTGAGCGTTGAGGGTCAGAACTCACTCAACCCCACCGCAAAGACGTCCGAGACTTCGGAAGGAGTGTAGTCGCCATCCTACGCAGAATCCCCTGGGATTCTCGCCCCGAAGGGGCTGGACTCGATAGCCCAGGGCGGCAGCCCTGGGAACGCGTGGCCTCCTCAACCGATCAAGGCCCAA
>JAYWFM010000166.1:0-11904 GCA_043778825.1 Planctomycetota bacterium
GTGGGGAGTGGGGAGTGGGGAGTGGGGAGTGGGGAGTGGGGAGACGACTCACTCATGCCCACCAATGCAAAAAGCCTTTGGCACTTGCCAAAGGCTCTGTTCATTCCCACAACTTTCCCGCTGTGACCTACAGCTTCGGCCGGATGCGGGGAGGCACAGGTTTCCCAGCCGGTGCCTTTTTCACTTCCTCTTCCTTGGCCAAGAGCAACATGGCGACTTCCGCGTCATCCAAGCCGCGGGCATCCATCCCCGGAGGCACCGGGAGGCTGCTTTCCTGCCAGGTCCAGCCCATGTCCAGCCGCAATTCGCGTTCGGCCAGCATGGCCCACGGCGTTCCCGTGTGTTCGTCGACCACTCGTTGCAGGTACTTCTTGGACTTCTCCGCAATCTTCTTCACGTCGATCGAATCGACCTGCGACGAAGGCACCAGACGCCATTCGTTGTTGTCCTTCCCGGTAAATGTCTTGGGGGAGGACCGCATCGCTGCCAGCATGTTGTTGTAGCCGAAGTACCGCGCCCGCAGGGCCAGCAGCCGCCCCATCGCGAGGTCGTACGCAGCTCGCCAGCGTGGTTCGCGAATCTTGTCCCGATCCTTCTCGACCGCTTCCAAACCCGAGAGCAACCGCTTGACTTCATTGTCGACCACGGCCACGGGCTTCTGGGCCTCAATGATCGCCGTTCGCAACACGTTGTCGTTGTAGGCGGCAAACGCCATCTCCGGAATCGGCAGACTGCGAATGCCGTTTTTCTGGTTGTAGGTCAGCTGAGCTGTTTCCACGAGCGCTTTCTTGGCGGCGTTCTTCTGGATATCTTCTCCGGCCTGACGCATCGGACGATAGTCTGGAGCGTAATTCCGCATGATTTCCTTGTCGAACGTCTGTCCACGGCCTTCCGCAGAGATCAGATACATCCCCCCCGATTCCGCACACAGCCGGGTCAGCCCATACGGACCGTAGCTGGCCGACATCAGATTCAGACGCCAGTCATTCCCTTCGCCCCAACTGGGAAGCTGAAGACCTTCCGGGTATGCCGATTCTGGGCCTTGATCCACGGGGAGGTACTCTTCGAAACCATCCTCATACACGTAGCGGACGAAACCCTGCTGCTGTCCAAAGACGGAGGCATTCCCCACGGTATAGACGCGGGTCTTGGCCCGCTTGCAGCTGGCGATCACGCTTTCGAGGTTCTTTTCCGCGTCATCCCCGCGCTCGTCGGTGATGACAAACACGAGCTTGTTCCACTGGCCATCGTTTTTGCGGAAGGTCCGCCATTTTTCCACAGCAGTACCGACGGCTTCGAAGACGACTTCCTTGCCGGATTCGTCATTGGGAATTTTCTGGACGAGTTCAACGAGCGGTCGGATGTCCTGCACTGGCTCGGGAGTGAGGATGTTGACCTTCTCCCCGTACGACACGACGGCGGTGTAGAGACCGCCCGTCGCCTTTTCCTGATCCAATTGCTTGTAAACGGTTTCGAACCGTTTGACGAGTTCGTCGCGGCGTTCTTTCATGGAGGTCGAGGCATCGAAGGCCCAGATCACCAGGGTCTGGCGTTCCTTGACCGACTGCCGAATCTCGAAAGTCAAGCGGTCCATGACACCGGTGGCCCCGCCACCGATCTTGTCCACCACGCCGGTCCCCGGCTCGTTGCCGGTGACCATTTCGGTGAAGTTGGGGTTCGAGGGCATCGAGATGCTGGGCTCGGATATCTGGACATTGTCTGGATTGACATCGTCTGCGACCTGGGACTGAATGCCCTGCCCTGCGGAACCTGGCGACTTGCTGTTAATCGCCTCACTCGCCGCTGACCCGCCTCTCATTGAAAGGTGCTCACCTTCCACCCCCGCCTGGTCATTGGCGATGGCATCCAAATGCAAACCCTCAGTTTCGAGCACCTCATCCATGACATCGACGACCTCGGTCGACGGCTTGTCGGTTGTCACAGACCACGCAACAAAGTGGCAGGAGAGCAGCACGGCTCCGTTGAGGAGGAGGCTGATGCCCCAAGCGGGCAAGTCACGACGCATATCGCTCATGTTGGCAAACTCCCGATCGTCAGTGAGGGAAGATTCGGTTCAACGCATGTGCGCGGAATATCCCTGCCACCCCTTTGAGTCTACCCTCGATATTCTCCGCCAGCAATCGAAATCTGGGTCGGGTGGGTGTCCAACGACGAAATTTCGAAAGAAAGCGGAGCGGACAAACTCGCCTCCGTCACCGCCTGAATTCGACCTCTGGTGCGTGCCAAACACACAATTTTCTGAGCTTCCCGCCCAGAAATCGACGCCTGGCCCGTTTTTTTCCGATCAGGCGAACTGCCCCACGAGACCGCCTGCCGTTGCGCAGCCGTCGCTGAGATGCGAGACTTGCTTTGCAGACTTGACGGATCGACGGGGAAACAGCGCCTTCGCACCCTGGCGCAGCGGATGCGAGAAGCCTCTTCACGATTTTGTTCCCCTCTGACTTTCCGGAGTCGACAGGAAGAGATTCACAAAATCATGAAGAACAAAATCATGGGGAGACTGTGAATGGGTGGGCCAGCGACAATCACATCGCGCGTCGCACACTCAGCCGTCCCTGAGTTGCGTCGACCTGTACTTCCGACCTGCGTTCCCGTCGTTACCTTCTGTTCCCGATCCGGATTTGAACATCAGGAAACGAAGGTTCCGCAGAAGACTGGCTTCGATCTCGTTGGGTTCTCTTCAGAGCAGCGGGGGACCGCAAAAATCGACACTCCGCGCTGAACCCGACAGCGTGATGCCCGAAGGTGGCCCATAGCTCAACGGATTCTCCGAATCCGTTGAGCTATGGTGACTTGCGGTGAGATCGTCCTCTGAACGCATGCGGTTTGTTCTGGCTGGGGGTTGTTCTGCGGGCGGGCGTCGCTCCACCGGACTCGGAGAGTCCGGCGACTTTGTCGGCTTCAGCGAGAAGTGTCAAAAATTCTCGCGAATTCTGCGACTCCACAAGTTCCACGGGTCGGACCACTACTGCCTCGTCAAGACTAAGAATTGGGGTTGAGCCAGGCCCGCCCGGGAGGGCGAAGCTCCTGCTGAGCCGCGAGCCAGGGACGACGCTTTCTGGCACGCCCGGCTCGGCAGGAGCCTCGTCCTCCCGACTGCTGCAACCCAAAAGTTAAGCGTGGACACGGCTCTAGAAATCGAACCACATCCCCGCGCCCAGCAGATGATCGGTCCTGCCCGGGAACGAATACTGCAAAGACGGGCCGGAATAATACTGCATTCCGATCCGCCACAAGTGCTGCGAGTCCGTCCCACGCCATTGCCATCCCGTCTGGCAATTCACACTCGTGATCCAGTCAAAATCCTGCCGCGTGTGGCCATTCACAGCGGCAAACGGTGCCCCGCGCAGACCGAATACCAGCGGGCTGTATTGCAGGCCGTATTGGAATTCGAACGGCTCAGCCCCATCTTCCGCTCCCAGGGCATAAGCGATCTCGCCGTAGGTCTGCCAGTCGCTGTGGATGTCGTACGTCACCCCCAGGACCGCCGAATCGCGAACATAGTTGAAGCGATGAACCAGCGGGTTCGCAAGCTGAAACTCGTCACCCAGATGCGAACTCAGGTGGTAATACCCAGTCTTGACGTGCCACTTGTCCGTGGCCCATGTCGACTGGAGTCCCGCCCGATAGTCCGTCGCTTCCAGCATCGTCGAATCGGTCCCGGGCAGCACGCGAGACAGCGCAGCCCCCTCGAAGTCAAGCTGCCAGCCTTGGGGACGATTGGCTCCCGATGTTCCGTAGCGGAGCAGGCCCAGACGCCCGCCCAGGGTATTCTCCCATACGGTCCGACCCGTCTGGTCGTGCGCCCAGAACGTCCCCATGCGGGATTCCTTTTCACCCGCCAGGTACGAGCGGTACATCAAGCCCGAGGGCATCACCTGCCACGTGTCCTCGGCGTCGGCGTCCTGGGGGAAACCGGGGTCGAAGTGGTCTCGCTGAGGGGCCAGCGGCTGCGGGTTTTCCGCAAAGGGTTGGAGTCCTGCCCCATCCATCGCGGGGCGATCCTGTTGGACCCCATCGTCGATCGGTTCGGCCTCCGCATCGGCACCCTCGAACAGCGGTTCGGCAACATCGCCCTCTTCAGCGGATTCGTCCCGAGGCGGGGACGGGACAAAGTCGGTCTCTTTGTCAGTAAAGGCGATTCGCAACCAGTTCCAACCCGAGGAGGAGACCCGCTCCGGTGTCGGTCTCGCCCAGAGTGAGCCGGGGTTGAATAACGCGAGTGCCAGCCCCACTCCCACGACCAGCGAGAGACGGGTGTTCATCACAATCAATTGTGACAGCTGATGTTGCATACGATCCAAGAGCGAATCAGGGGCGGGAAATCCCAGTCCTGTCGGGGAGTTCCGCTCTCCCCTGTACCTCTTGAATCGACGGTTATGCCCGACAATATCGTGACAACGGTTGGAACCGAAACAGGAGTCTCACGGATCGCATGCGATGTATCGAATATCCGCATCGGGCAAGCCGCGGGAAGTTTGCGGGCTGGAGAAGACTGTTTGGTCCGGCCACTCGACGCGTCAGCGAGGGTGTACGTCTCTCGATGTTTTCTGGGAGTTCGATCCCCCTGAGAAGCCCCAGCCAAGAAGGCGGCCCAAGTTTCTGAGGGTTCTTGAGAGTTCAACGGTTGGAGTTCAGCCTTTAGGCTGCTTCGCCCGTATTCCGCAATCAGGCGCTGCCAGCCCCAAGACAGGCTAAAGCCTGAACTCCAACAGTCGAAGTCGGATGCCTCTCGGCCATCGGCCCTCGCTCACGCTTCGGGTTGCTGGACTGGATGCGGACAGCCGCCATCAACGACACCGCCCGGACCGAATGGCCGGGCGGTGGCGAAGGGGTGGCTCCCCGCGTTCTGGCGAACGCAGCGACGGGGGATTACTCGGCGAAGGCTGCGTCGAAGGCTCGGCCCGAGGGGCGGAAGTCGATGTTCTTGCAGAACTGAGCGGCTTCGGCAGCACCGGCATCGCGGTCCATGCCGGAGTCTTCCCACTCCACCGACAGCGGCATATCGAAGCCATACCCAGCGGCGTTCAGAGCGCGGATGATCTCCTCAAACCGCACGGCCCCGCGACCCACGGATCGAAAATCCCAGCCCCGTCGTGCGTCGCCGAACGACAGGTGGCTCGACAGGATGCCGCTCCGCCCGTTGAGGGTCGTCGAGGCGTCCTTCATATGGACGTGGAAGATACGGTCGGGGAACTCGCGGATGAAGTCGACGGGGTTGACCCCTTGCCAAATCAGATGCGACGGATCGAAGTTGAAGCCGAACTCGGGGCGGTGATTGATCGCCGCCAGAGCCCGGTGCGTCGAGTAGATGTCGAACGCGATCTCGGTCGGGTGGACTTCGAGGGCGAACCGCACGCCGCACTCCTGAAACACATCCAGGATCGGGTTCCAGCGATCAGCGAACTGCTGGAATCCCGCCTCGATCATCGACTTGGGAGTCGGCGGGAAGTCGTAGATCAGGTGCCAAATGCTGCTGCCGGTGAACCCGTTCACCACGCTCACACCGAGCTTCTTCGCAGCCCGGGCGGTGTTCTTCATCTCTTCCGTCGCGCGGCGATTCACGCCGTCCGGAGACCCGTCGCCCCAGAGGGCCGGGGAGAGAATCGACTTGTGCCGGATATCGATATTGTCGCACACCGCTTGACCGACCAGATGGTTCGAGATCGCGAACAGCTTGAGATCGTACTTGTCCAGCAGATCGCGCTTGCGGCTGCAGTAGGTGTCATCGGAGAGGGCCTTATCGACTTCGAAGTGGTCGCCCCAGCAGGCGAGTTCCAGGCCATCATAGCCGAACTCTTTGGCCTTGCGGCACAGGTCTTCCAACTTCAGATCGGCCCATTGACCGGTGAACAGTGTGACAGGACGACCCATGCGACAGCCCCTCCTCAAGGTGATGACTGGGAATGAATGGAGAAGTCGCAAGCTCCGCGCAGCGGTCCGCGATCTCGATGTCTGGCTATCATCCAGAATCCCCCGCAATTTTCAATCCCAGCGGGGGAGAGATGCAGGGCGATCACCTTTTTCAAAGTCGCGTGGGGGTTAGCCCACGCGAGCCACGGATTTCCTTCAGTTCGCGTGAGCTAAAGCCCACGCGACTCGTCCCATATTCGAATAGGCAATCGCCCTGGGGAGAGATGTATGCCCAAGTCGTAGCTGCAACTCGCCAGAGTGCGGGCTCCCCGCGTTCTGGCGAACGCAGCTACGAGACGGTCGCCTTACATCAGCGGCAGCGGCTCCGGCATCAGCAGGAACGGGAACACCCGCAACGGGCGACCGACCTCCAATTCCGACGGATACCGCAACTGGGCGGCACGGTCGGCTGCGAATTGCAGCAGCGTAAAGTCGAGGCCGCAGTACGCGTCGATGTCTGACTCCGCAGCCACATCGGCGAAAACTTCCCCCGCCGAGGCGGCATGACGCCGAACGCCGTGGATGCTCTCCTCGCGGACCTTAATCCCGGCTGCGGCCATCTTGACGAGTCCCTTGAGGAACCGGCCCACAAGCGACTCGGCCCCGGTGCTGCGCCAGAGACGGTCCCACTCGTCGTGAGCTTCCCAGTAGAAGCCCAGATTGAAGTGATCCAGCCCCAGCAGGTACGACCGATTCTCCGCCCAGCGATCAGGTGTGAGCGGCTTGGGGTTCATTGGACGCTGGTTGTAACTGTGACCGCGCGGGTCGCGGTACGGATGCGGCGTTCCCGAGCCAGGGACGTGGGTGTACCGGGGAAGCGGCGAATTCGGGAGCAGGCGGGCGAACTTCGCCTGTGGAATGGCCTGAAGGAGAGTAACAGTTCTGGTGGACATGGCATCAATTCTCAATCGTTTACCCCGTCGCGGCCTCCTGCGCTGGGGGAAAAACGGAACTCACCGAAAGCGCACGCTCTTCGCGGAACTCCGGCGGAGTTCTGACGAGAGAACGACATCGCGATCTCGACGAAAGTTTGTGGGTGGAGTCAACCCGCGCGTCATGCACTGGGTCAGATTGCGGATCAGGGGGGGGAAGGGCTGCGTAGTAACCGCTGAACGGTTCACCACTTGAGTGTGAACTCATCGCAGCCCCTGCGAACCCGCCGAAACGGGTCCACACACCCATTAAACCAAATCTCCCAGAGATTTGTAGATCAGTTTTCACATTTTCTCCGACTTGGCTCTCGATGGCCTTTCAGAACCCGTCCCGGGAACCTCTGCCGGTTCTGACGGGAATGCGACCACTGGGCCTGTGGGGCACGTTTCTTCCGTGCCCGCCCCCAGCAAAATGCAGAGTGTCTCGCCAATCGTAGCTCATGTCGCTCCGCGACTGAGATTCCTCCCACCTGACACGCTTTTCGGAACAGGGGGAATCTCCGTGCAGAGAACTGCCCGACTGCGGAATGCGAGTCGCGGAGCGACATCGCCTACGAGTAGTGCGATGTCGCGAGGGATTGAGGCTTGACGCCCTGCCCTGCACTGGGGCATGGGCACGTAGGAAACGTGCCCCACACTCAACCCCTTACGCATACAGCGCCGTGAGCGGTTCGCCGTGGTACACGGCGTTCGGTCGCCCCTGGTCATCGTGCCAGACGGCGTCGGCGGGGATGCCCAAGCGGTCATAGATCGTGGCGGCCAGCATTTCCGGAGTGGCGGGATCGCTCGCGGGATAGCCGCCGAGCTTGTCAGTGGCTCCGTAGACTCGTCCGCCCGCGATCCCCCCGCCCGCGAGCCACACGGTCTGAGCCCCGCCCCAGTGATCCCGCCCCGGCCCTTTGTACTCCTTGGCCAGGTGCAGGATCTTCGGCGTCCGACCGAACTCCCCGGCCATCACAATCAGCGTGCTGTCGAGTTCACCCGACTCCGCCAGATCGTCCAGCAGAGCCGACACAGCGCGATCGGTCGGCGGGTACAGGAAGTCTTTCAGGTTCGGGAAGGCGTTCCCGTGTGTGTCCCACGCCTCGTTGTTCCCCAGGTTCACCTGCACCAGACCGACGCCGGCCTTCACCAGCCGCCGCGCCATCAGGCACGACCACCCGAACGTGTTGCGGCCATATCGCTCTTGAATCGCCGGGTCCGCTTGCGTCACATCGAATGCAGTCTTCACCTTCTCATCCAGCAGCAGCGACACCGCCGACGCCCGGTGCCGCGAAAAGGCCCCCACGCTCGACGACTCATCCAAATTCCGCCGCTGATCTTCCAGGCTCCGCAACATTTCCAATCGCCGGTCCAGCCGACTCGACACCAGCTGATCCGGCAGGCTCAGGTTCGGAGCCATGAACGGGCGATTTTTGGTGACCTCTTTCCCGCGCGCGTGGTGGAATTCGTACTCCGGATAGGCCCCGTACGTTGCGGAATTAAACGGACACGCCTCGATAAACCACGGGTCGCGGCGGCGGCCCATCTCTCCGGCGAACTGGCCGGGAATGACGCGCCCGGTGCGGTGGATCAGCCGCTCCGGCAACACCACTGCGGGAGGCAACCCATTCTTGGACTTGAGCCGATCTCCTGCAATGGCTGCGATCGAGGGCCAGTCCTGCGGCATCGGCTTGTCGTTGTTGAACGTCGGCGGAGTCTTCGACCGCCCTGTGAGCATGTAGACATGCCCCAGCGAATGCTCGTCCGAGGTATGCGTCATCGACCGGATCAGCGACCACTTGTCACTGCGTTGGGCCAACATCGGCAGATGTTCGACGATCTGCAACCCTGGCGTCTTCGTGCTGATCGGGTTGAACTCGCCGCGATACTGGTCCGGAGCATCAGGCTTCATATCAAAGCTGTCGAGTTGGCCCAGTCCGCCCGACAGAAACAAATAGATCACCGCCCGAATCGGCGTGGCCTTGCCCCCCGTCTCCGCCCCCCGCACCTCGGCCAGCTGCGCGGTCGACAATCCGAGCAGCCCCAGCGTCCCGGCCTGCATGGCCATCCGGCGGGAGTGTTGAGGATGGTGCCAGACGGTCGACATGGGCCTGCCTCAACTCAGTTCCAGGGAATCGTAGGCGATGTCGCTCCGCGACTCGCATTCCGCCGTGCCAACAGACTCACTCACAGAAGCAACTCAGACGGGATGGGCCTGTTTGGTAGGCGGGATCTCAGTCGCGGAGCGACATGAGCTACGGTAGGCGATGTCGCTCCGCGACTCGCATCCCGTCGATGGGAACGCTGATCCCCAAACGATCACTCATCAACCGCCGCCCATGTTACTTTATCGTTCTCAGGGAGCCTCCGGCAATCGCGAAGTGCCAGCGGAGTGACGTTTGCGAACAAATGCCGTCCCGATGAGCGGACCAAACGCTCGATGTTTCCGAATGAGCGCCGCGACTTCCAACCTCCACCGAGGTTTTGATGTGACCTCCCAGTTCAAGCTGCTTGTGGGGTCTCCGATGAACCGATAGCATGGATTGCAGAGAGGGACTCGACTCATGGATTATACGATCAATCGTCCGAGTGTCGATGAATTAGTGTTGACTGTCGTCGGTTCGGACATCATCACGTTCAGCGATAAATTTCGGCGGACTCCAGAGACATCCACGGAGTCATTGGTGGTACTCGATCTTGCGTCCGTCCGACATCTTACTTCATCAGCCATGGGGCAAATCATAGGCTTGGCTCGCCGATTGAAGACCCAAGGGCGGTCATTCGAACTGATGAATCCCCACTCAGACTTTGATGAATTGCTCAAAAGCGCCCACCTTGATCGCTATTTTTCTGTGCGGACACGGGAATTGGTCTCACCAAATCCGGGTTCGAGGACTAGCATAAAAGGAGACGTGCCAGCCGATAGTCTTCCTATCGCAGAAGAGGGGAAGAGACCGTGGGAGGCATCCATGCGCCAATTCCCGACAATCACCGACGACGATCGACGCTTCGCAGCGGACTGGAAGTTCGCCCAGGAGCAATTGGCGCTGGGGGCTTTCGAGTCTTGGTCCGGGAAGTTCCTCGGCATTTACAATCGGAATGTCGTCGTCATTGGAGATCGCGAAGCGGATATCCGCCACGAATTTGAAGCCACTTCCGGAATCAGCGGCTCACAGTTGGCTGTCTTGTGGATCGACAATGATGACGTTTGATCGTCGGGTGCGACTCTCGCTCGATGTGATGAAGCGGGCCGTTGTCATGGATCAGGCAGGCCCTCGGCTGCTGACTTCCGACCGGCTGAGTACCTATTTTCGGTTCCCCGGCATTGGCACTTGGCATCGGGCACTCATCGATACCGGAGCCCCGCTGACGGTGTTCCCGGAAACGGTCTGGAAGTCCCACGCTGATGTCATCGAGTGGGTCGGGTGTCCTCTGGGAGAGGAGCCGCCCGCTTGGCTGCGCTCCGTCAACGGGTTAGGTGGCGGCCTGTTCCAATGCGATCTGGCACTCGTCCAGGTTTCCTTCTTTGATGACGATCTCCGCTGCCTGGGTCCGCGTGCGATCTACGCCAAGTGTGCCTATGACGCGGGCGCGTTGCCAGTGACACTCATCGGACTCGGAGGCCTGGCCTTCGAGAATCGACGGTTGGAAATTGAATATTCGGCTGGCCAAGCATGGTTGTCGGAGGCCGATGACTCAACGCTGCCGTGAACGAATGCTGGGTGCTGCGTCAAAGCTCAGTCGGGAGGCTGGACTCCCGCGCTACCAGTTCTCGACCGGCCCGCTGGGGACCGGCACATGCAGATCGGGGAGCAAGCCATCGCGGCTCATGCCCTTTGGCCCGGCTTCGGCGATCCGCTGCAAGGCGGTCTCCATCTCCTCGGGGGTGATGGCCGCCTGGTACTCGTTGCGGAGGTCGGAGGAGACTCGCATCGCCTTCAGATACCAGTGGGCCATCTTGCGAAACAGTCGAATCCCCCGGTCGGTCCCCTGCTGCTCTTCGAAGTACGCGAACTGCCGCCGCAGCAGTTGCAGTCGGTCGTCGAAGCTGCCCGGAGGTGAGCATTGCCCGGTGGCCTCCCACTCCACGAGTTGCCGGAAGATCCAGGGGTTGGCCAGTGCCCCGCGACCGATCGAGATCGCCGGACAGCCGGTAACTTCGAACATCCGGGCGGCGTCCGCGATCGTGCGGATGTCGCCGTTACCAACGACAGGGATGCGCTCGACCGCCTCGACGACTTGACGTATGCCGTCCAAGCTGACCGAGCCGGTGAAGCCTTGAGCACGCGTGCGACCGTGGATGGCGATCGCCGCCACGCCGATCTGTTCGAACTCGCGGGCGAACTGCGGCGCGGTGATTTGCGTCTCATCCCAGCCCAGTCGCATCTTGACCGTGACCGGAACGCGGACCGCCTCGACCACGGTTTGCACGAGGTGATTCGTTTCATTGGCCTTGCACATCATCGCCGAGCCGCCCCCGCTGGCCGTGATGCGAGCCACCGGGCAACCCATGTTGATGTCGATCGAATCGACCCCGTACTCCTCCAGGTATTGGGCCGCATCTTTCATCAGCCCCGGATCGCCGCCAAAGATCTGCACCGAGAACGGCCGGTCCTCCGGACAGGTCTCGATCAGTTGCAGCGACTTCCAGCTGCGCTGCATGAGAGCGCGAGCGCTGACGAGGTCGGTCGTGCCCAGGCCGACACCACCCAATTCGCGACAGACTCGGCGGAACGAGAGATTCGTATACCCCGCCAGCGGCGAGAGCAGATAGCGCGACGGGAGGCGCAACGACCCGTAATGGATCGGACCCGGATGAGGCAGAATGGGCGGAGCAGTGGAGAGCATCCGGGCATTGTCCCGTGCGCGGCCAGTGGGATCAATACCGTTGGAGTTCAGGCTTTAGCCTGTGGGTGCATTCGCTCAATGGCGGTCCCTAGATCAGCAACCCTCCGCTCACCGGCCTGTTGATTTTATCGTCCCCTTCATTACGATTCCGTCCGTCTGGGGAGGCTCGCGGCGGCTGGGGAGGGGATGGGCGTGGAGTATTGGGCGA
>JAYWFM010000167.1:0-11896 GCA_043778825.1 Planctomycetota bacterium
CGCAGACCAGCGCGACAAGCTGCCGACCCAGACCACGAAGCACAAGGATGGCACGCAGACGACGCGACTGACGAAGGACGCCTTTGTCTATGACAAGGCGAACAACTGCTATTGGTGCCCCAGCGGCCAGGCTTTGAAGTACCGCGCCCAGTCGACCGACACGCTGGCAACCGGCACACAAATCCGCACCCACTATGCCGCGCCGGCCACAGCCTGTGCCGACTGCCCGCTCCGCGCGAAGTGCCTGAGCCCCTCATCGCCGCCCCCTGACCCCCAACCCGCGAACCACACCCTCACCCCCCAAAGGCCCAGTCGCGCACCGGGGAAAGGGGAATTCCATGACTTGTGAGATAACGGTCCACAAAATCAACGGGCCGATAAGCGGGGATGTCCGGCACACGCGCGGTATACCCACCCGCCTCTGGATCGGGGATTAACACAACGGTTGAATTGTGGTCTCGGATCATGACACGAGTGTACTTGTCAGGCTGCTGCACTCGCCAGAGTGCGGGCTCCCCGCGTTCTGGCGAACGCAGCTACGACATTACTTACCCTCGTCGAGCCAGCACGTCGAAGTACACCTGCCGGATGCGGGCGGTCATCGTCTGGTGGCGGAACTGGTCGGTGAACCGGCGGCGACCTTCGGCTCCGAACTTCTGTCGCTGTTCCTCGGAGCAGACGAGGCGGATGATCGCGGTGGCCAGCGGCTCCACGCTGTCGCGCGGCAGCAGGTAGCCGGTGGCTCCGGGCAGGACGACCTCGCGGGCACCTCCGACATCGTAGGCCACGACCGGTTTGGCAGCGATCAGGGCTTGCGGCAGCACGCGGGCTAGCCCCTCCCACTGGCTGGTATGGGCCACGATGTCCATCGCCTGGATCAACTCGGGAATGCGCGTCGGGGGCACCAGTCCGGTGAACACAAACCGGTCGGTCAGGCCCATCGCGGCGATCCGCTGCTCGAACTCCTTCCGCAGCAGCCCATCCCCCACGAACAGGAACCGCACTTGCGGACAGGCCCGCACGATCGACGGAGCCGCCGAGAGCAGGAACTCGTGCCCCTTCAAATGGAACAGCCGTGCGATCTTGCCGACGACGATCTCGTCCGGCTTGAGACCGAGTTCCGCTCGCACCTCATCGCGGCTGCGCGGGGGATGCAGGAACGGTTCGACATCGAAGCCGCTATAGATCGTGGTGAACCGGTCGCGGGGGGCGACACGGGCGTGGACGTATTCATCCGTCATATCGTCGGCGACGCTGATGAAGTGGTCGGTCCATCGACTCGCGAATCGCTCAGCCTGCCGGTAGACCGCATACGCGACTGGGTTCTGCCCATAGTGAAACGCGGCCCCGTGGATCGTATGCACCGCCGGGATGCCGAGCTTGGCGGCAGCTGCCCGCCCGATGACGCCCGCTTTGGAGCTATGAGTATGGACGATGTCGGGTTGGAGTTCGCGGAGCAGCCGGATCGTCTCCTGATAGCTCTTCCAGTCTCGCAGCGGGTGGAGACTCCGCCGCATCTCGGGCACGACATAGACCGGGTATCCACCGGCCAGCGCGCGGGCTTCGAGCGAGCCTTCCGGTCCGAGTCCCGGTCCGGTGATGAGGCTGACCTGATCGCCGTGCAGTTGATGCTGGTCCTCGACATTGTGCAGGGTGTTCTCCTGCGCTCCGCCGATGATGAGTCGGGTGATGAGATGGGCCACGCGCAAGGGACGCCCCAGCGGTTGGCCCTCGCTACGAGAGGCTGCTGCACCGGTCGGCGGGTCGGTGGGTGCATTCGCCAATTGGTGGTTCCCTCAGTTCCGTTCTCCCTGTATGAGTGGGAGTGTAACGAGTCGGGAGGGCGAAGCTCCCGCTGAGCCGGGAGCCAGTGAACACGTCCACCCTTCGTCGCGGCTCGGCAGGAGCCTCGCCCCAGTGCTGTGAACAGGATGGAGGTCATCGTGGGGCACGCTTCCGATGTGCCCGTGGCCCGTAGCTCACGTCGCTCCGCGACTGAGACACCTCCCGCCAGACACCGTTCGGACCTCGGGACACCCCGCGTGAGTCGGTCCTTCCTAAGGCGGAATGCGAGTCGCGGAGCGACATCGCCTACGAGGTCGATTTCGGAGAAATCGACGACAGTCAGGCTGTCCCTGCGCCTCAATCCTGTTCACAGCACTGGCCTCGCCCTCCCGGTCGAGTTCTGCTGCATCATGCGTAGATCGCCCGCAGCGCATCATGTCGGCTGGCGTACAGCGGCCAGATGGTCAGTAGACGCAAGCTGGTCAGCGACTGGTGCATCTCCGGCGAAGCCCCGCAGAAGACAGCCTTGTCGGTCGCCTTCCGCAGGAAGTTCGTGATCGCGTCGAGGATCAACGTCCCGACCAGCCGCGATTGGCTGAAGTCGACGATCACCTTGCGGTAGCCGTGCCCGACGATCAACTCATTCACGCGACCGGTCTCGATGTGAACGTCGTGGTACTTGTAATTCGGATCGTCTCCCATGGGGATCACGATCAGCGTATCGCCCCACGTCTCGACCTTGAAGATGCGGTTCTGACTCGTTAAGAACTGGACGTTCGGCTTCCCGATCGACTGGGGAGGCGGCGGCGGGGGGGGCGGCAGCGAAGAGGCCGCCTCGACCAACACCTGCGTCTGGGCGATCTCTGGATAGTGGACTGCGACGAGGTACTCCCCGATCTGCAACTGGCTCCCTTCGGGCAGGGCCGAACAGCGCACGGGCTGGCCGTTGACCTTGATGCCTCCCTTGCCGAGGAGATCAATCACCCACAACCCGCTGGGCAGCAGGAGTAAGCTGCAATGCACGCGCGAGATCTTCTCATCCGGGATCGTGATGCGGCAATTCTCATTGCGCCCGATCAGGGTCACGACCCGGTTGATCGGCCACAGCCGCCCCTTGGCCGAGGTGTTGAGGAGTTCCAGCTCCGCCTTGGGCAGGACGCCGAACTCCACCCGCTGATCCTCACGGGGCTTGAAATCAATCGCCGAAGGCACATCCTGGTCCGCGACCCATTGGTCTCCCTCGAGTTGTACCCAATGCGTTCCGACACGAAAGCGGTGTCCCGAGGAAATCCACGAGGAGGGAGCGGGCGGAACGATGGGAGTTCCGTTGGTACTGAGCAGATCGAGGCACGCCACGCGGTTGGCGAACACCTGCAAGTAGACATGCCGGTAGGCGACAACCTCTTCCTGGATCACCAGATCACAGTTGCTGCCCCGCCCGATGACGGCAAACGGGCTGGCAATCTCCTGGGTCTGGACGATCTGGCCCTTGGCATTGGAGACGACCAGACGCAGCGGTTCCCTCTGGCCGCTGGCATATCGCAACAGGGCGATGATCTGGTCTTCCATGGCAACAACGCAAATCTGTGAGAGACGCCGAGTTCCGATCAGTCCGTGACCTAGGGATATCGATTATGGAGACTGCGTTCCCAAGCGTCAATTCGCTGTGATGACGATACCGACAGAAGTCGAAGTAGCGTGGGCTTTAGCCCACGCATTCCTGAAGATAACGCTCCCGCGTGGGCTAAAGCCCACGCGACAAGAGTGCGAGTCGCGGAGCGACATCGCCTACGCGGCGGATAGCCCCTGCGCGATGTCGGGATAGAACCACTCCACGGGGAGTTCCCGTTTCACCCTCTCATTCCGGCAGCGCTTATTGAGTCCGTCCGGAGTGTGCCGTGCGGTGGAGGCCCCCGAGAACTGCGGCGGGGGAGCGTCGACTCGACGGGCCAACTCGCTGAAGTATTCCCGACGAGTGATCGGGCGGTCGTCACTCACCAGATACAATGGACCGGGATCGGTCGCTCGCAACGCGGCCACGCAGGCCCGCGCGGCGTCGTCACCGTGGATCAGGTTGAGCCACGCCTCCGGGTTGCCCCCGATCGGTTCACCCGCGCGCAGCTGTTCCACTCGGGTGAGGAGGCGGCCCGGACCATAGAGGCCGGACATGCGGAGGATTGTCGCCCGTTCGACGAGATCCCGCAGTCGCTGCTCGGCGGCCAGACAGATTCGCCCGCCATCGGTGGTCGGTTCTGTCGGCGATGACTCGTCGACCCAGCTCCCATCGTCCTGCCCGTAGACGCTGCTGCTCGACACGTACACGAACCGGTCCATGCGACCCTGCAACGCCTCCAGTACATGGGTCAGGCCATCCAGGTACAGCGTCTCCTTCGACCCACTGCTGGAACGGTCGTACCCCACGCAGTACAACACGCGCGAGACGCTTGGCAGCGAGGTGAGCGTTTCCGGTCGCATCAGATCGGCCAGCACCGGCTCGATCCCCTGCGCGGCCAGTGGCTTGGCCTTCTCCGCACTGCGGGTGACAGCTGCGACCGTCCCGCCGCGCTCGCGCCACTGCTGAGCGACTCGCCCGCCGAGGAAGCCGCAGCCGAAGATCAGCAAACTCTTCGGGTCAGCGTTCATTCGGCGCTGGCCCCGATCTCTCGCAGGTACGCGGCCAGAGCGTCCTTCCACGGTCGCAGGGTCAACCCCGTAACGCCCGCGATCTTCGAGCAATCGAGCACGCTGTAGGCGGGCCGCGCGGCAGGGGCACCGAACTCGGCGGTGGTGATGGGAAGGATCGGCGTGGTCAGGCCAGCCAGTCGGATGGCCTCGCGGGCGACCTCGAACCAGGACGATTCGCCGCTGTTGGTGGCATGGTACAGGCCGTACGCCTGCGTCCTCACCAGGGCTGCGATCACCTCCGCCACATCATGCGTGTACGACGGCACACAGCGCTGATCAGCCACCACCTTCAGTTGCGGTTTCTCCTTCGCCAGTCGCAGCATGGTCAGCACAAAATTCCCCTTGGACTTCGTGGCGGCCTGGCCATACAGGCCACACGTGCGGATCAGGAAGTGTTGCGGGCAGAGACTCCGCACGAAGTATTCGCCGAGCAGCTTGCTGGCCGCGTAGACCCCCTGCGGCCCGGGCAGGTCGGTCTCGCGTCGCGGAGTGCGGCCATCACTTTCCAGTCCGAACACGTAGTCGGTGCCGATGTGTACCAGCGTCAACTGGCGTTTGGCACAGGCCAGCGCCAGATTCCTCGGCCCCCAGGCGTTGACGGACATGGCCGCCTCGACTTCGGTCTCGGCCTTGTCGACGAGGTTGTAAGCTGCGGTGTTAACGACCATGTCGGGCTGGACCCGGTCGAGCATGGCCTGGATGCTGTCGGGCTGCGTGACCTCGACATCCGCGTGAGCGAGAGGGATGATCTCACCGACGAGTTGCCGATGCAGGTCGGTTCCGAGCTGTCCGGTGGCGCCGATGAGTGCGATCCGCATGGTAGACCTGGGAGTGAATGAAGTCGGGGGACGGGAGTCGGGAGTCGGGAGCCAGAGAGTGAGCGTCGGAATTGTAAGCAGCCAATTGTCTCTGCCCCCTCTCCCCACTGGCGACTTGGCTTTCTGAGCGGACGTGGCTGTGGGGAGAGGGCCGGGGTGAGGGGCGAGAGCCTTGCGTATGGCCCCCTCACCCCAACCCTCTCCCCCGCATTCAAGTCCACTCCGAAAGCCACACCGATCGCAGGGGAGTGGGGGCAGAAACTCGCCACTGCCTACGTTTCCAACGCACACACCTGGACAGACCATACCCGACCGATGAGTTGACTGGCAACAACTTCCGCCGCAGACTTCCCGTCAGCCAAAGCCGGAGCCGGAGAGAGCGATGCGAGTCACCATCAATGGAGCAGTCCACACCCTCGACGAGGGGCTGACGATCGCGCAGCTCTTGGTGCAACTCGGCAAGAACCCGAAATTCCTGGCGGTGGAGCGGAATTACGAACTGGTCCCGCGCACAATGCATGCGGAGAGACCGCTGACCGAGGGGGACGTGCTTGAGATCGTGACGCTGGTCGGCGGGGGTTAGTCGCCGGGGGTTGAACGCGGGTGCATTCGCCCCTGGGGGTAGGGCTTCCAAGGTGCGACACCAAGGGAATATCCTCACAGAGATAGCAATCGCCTCAGCTGCCAGCTCCTCTTTGTCCCGGCAGGGACACTCGATAATAGCCCACCGATTCATCGGTGGGTCCACAAGCCTCGCGCGGTCGGCAGCCCCGGCAAGGGGCGATAGAAACTCTCTCTGAGGCCTTCTGCCGACTGCTCGTCACGACGGTGATGGCCAATTTCTGCCGTCCCTGACGGGACTCATCGGTGCGGTGGTCACGCTCTCCCACCGTTGAAACGGTGGGCTATTATCGAGTGTCCCTGACGGGACAAAGAGCAGGAGTTTCCGTGGGAAACGCTCACCCTGGAAGCCCTGGCCTCATGGACGAATGCACCCGTTGAACGCGACGACGGTGCGGGGGACAAGACAACCACACGGCGAATCGTGTAGAACGTCCATCGTCACCCCAGTGAATTCAACGGAGGGATCGCATGCCCCGCACTTCTC
The DNA here is from genome assembly GCA_043778825.1 of Planctomycetota bacterium. Lineage (GTDB taxonomy): Bacteria > Planctomycetota > Planctomycetia > Planctomycetales > Planctomycetaceae > TH-plancto1. The sequence goes on from JAYWFM010000167.1 coordinate 6,397, forward strand.
CCCACTCGAACTGTCGATTGTTGAATCGAGGGGTGGGTCTGTGTTGGGGGTTGTTGATCTGTCTCCACGCCTCCCGCTTGCTGGCCGAGGAACCCTCCCCTCCACAGGTCGACCTGTGGACCACGGCGGGTGAGCATCTCTCGGGATCGTTGTCCGAGATTGATGGCCATCAACTGAAACTGCGGGTCGGGGACCAGGACCGCACCGTCCCCCCGTCTGCGGTCTGGCAGATCGCCCTCGCTCCCGGCACGAGTCGACCGCCCCGGCCTCGGTTCTGGCTGCACCTCACGAACGGCGACCGCGTGGGTGTCTCGTCAGTCAAGCGGGCGGGAGAGGCTCTGGAGTTAAGACTCCCGTTCGATGAATCGTCGCCCCAACTGGGGGTTGAGTTCATCACCGGGATTCAGCCGCTGCGCGCGGGGACCAGTTGGAGGACGGACGAGTCGGAATGGCTGCCGGTGGTTCGCCAGCGCGAGAAGTCGGATCTGGTGGTGTTGCGGAATGGGGACCGCCAGCTTGGGGAGTTCTCCGAGATGGGGACCAGTTCGCTCGAACTGTCGGGGTCACTGGGGAAGCAGGTTCTGGAGTGGCCCGCTGTGGCCGGGCTGTTGATGAATCCGGACCTGGCCGAGGTTCCGACGACGCCGAAAGAGGGTTGGCTCGTGCTGCTGGCCGATGACTCGTGGCTGACGGCGACCGCTGTCGAGACGACCTCGGAGGGCCGCTTGGTGCTGACCGCTGTGGAGGGTCTTGAGTTGTCGATTGCCTTGGCGAACATCCGGGGGCTGACGCACTGGGGGCCGGAGGCGGTGCCGCTCTCGCGCCTTCCCATTACCGAGCAACAGCACGTTCCGCAGCTGGGGGAGACTCTGAAAGTTGCACTCGACCGCAACGTGCGCGGTTTGCCGCTACGGCATGCGGCGGCAACGCCCCCCGACAAGAACTCTGAGGCCAGCCCCCTGCCCAGCCTGTGCCCACAAGGCGTCGGCCTGAGCAGTGGCATGACCGTCCGCTGGAATCTCGAAGCGAAATATCGCCGGTTCCAGTGCGGCTTCGGCCTCGACGCCACTGCTGGCCCGGAAGGTCACGCGGTGGTGACATTGAGAGTGGACGATCACCCGCCGAAGTCCATCACTCTGCGAGCCGGAGAACCGCTGGTCCTGGAGACCATACTCGACCTGGCGGACGCCCGTTCACTGACTATCGAGACGGGTTACGGCGAGAACGCCGACGCCAGCGACTGGATCAACCTGTATGCCCCGATCCTCGTGCCGTAGCCACGTTCGCCAGAACGTGGGGGGCGTGTACGCAAGCCGTCCACAGCGTCTCATTTCCAAGCCGTCGGAGTCCAACGGCGATCCCACAGTACCCTTGAGGCGGAAGCCAGTGTCGGTGGCATCAGGAATGATTCCAAGAGAACCACCACTTCGATGAGCGGTGGTGGCTTTTCGACAAGTTTTCCCTTCTTCAGGAACGCAGTCCATTGAACCGCCTTCTGGCGATCGGTGCCGAACTCCGATGTCAGCGCCAGCGGGGGCTTGACAGGGAGAGCGGTCTGTCGTCGTTCGAACGTGGCTCGGATCGCGGCACGGAGCGATGGTCCCTCGAAGGGGAATTGCCGGGCCAGAGTCCAGATGTCGTAGAAGTCTTTCATGCGGCTGTTGGCAATGCCGAGCGCGACCATCGCCTGAAACTTTTCGGCCACAACGGTTTCCTGGGGATAGGCCAGCACGTGGGGGGCTGGGAACTCCAGGAGTGTCGGATAGACGACAGCCTGTGGTTCGGGTGTGATCGTGTCCCCAAATCCGATATCAATCTGGAGGGGAATCCGGGCGTTGCCGAGTCGGGCGTCGATCCGCACCCGAACTCCCTGGTAGTCGTCTTCTTCCTTGATCTGTTCGGCTTGGATTACATCGACCCCAAATGTCATTCCATCATTGTCCACGACAACCGAGCAGACCTCTCGGAAGACTTCTCGTAGGCGATCAGGGGACGGTGTTCCCTGTCCCAGCAGATCCAAATCACGCGTCGAACGATGTGGCTGGCCAGTCCACAACTGGAACAGCGCGGCCCCCTTCAGAATGAACTGCCCGGCATGACGAGATTGTGTCAGCCGATAAAGCAGTCGCTCCAGCCCGTAGCGCGTGATCACGAGTTGGAAGTCCTCGCTGCGGTCGCGAGAGATATTCATCAATCGTTGGCGGACAGAGGCCACCAAGTCTCGTGGTTGTCCAGTGGTCATGCGGTGGCTTCCAGGTAAGGGCGCATGACATTTGTCATCCGACACACCTTCGCGGCCTCCCAGATCTCATCCCGTGTCGCCTTTTTCTTCCTCAAGCAATCACGTAGTGCTTCGATCGCCACATCAATTCCAATTTTGTGGCGATACTTGAAACAGTCCGCCACAGTCTTGGCCGGAGAGTAGATGCGAACGATGATGCCTTCGAGCTTGTGGTGTTGTATCCCAAACGCGAGTGCCTTTCTCGAAAACCGAACGACCCGGAGTGCAGGCGATTCGAGTTTGGGCTGGCGGGCACTCTCGTCAATGGCCAGCCAAATCTCAAACGGGGCTTGCGTGGTCATTCCGTGATACTGAAGCGCCGAGAGCAGACAGACGACGCCACGAGGAACCCGATGGGCCACCTCCACCAGCGATCGCTGTTCCGTCGGTTCGTCATCCGCCAGGACATACTGCCCCCGACTGGGACGATCCAGTATCCCCTCGACGTAGAGTTTGTTGAGATAAGTCCGCGAAATCCCCGCAGCTTTCATGTCCCGTGGGCGGAGGACATGAGTCTTCTTGAGCAATCGCAGGATCTGGTCTCGCTTCGCTTTCAACTCGAAGGGCATTTCGTCTGGGGTTACTGATAAGTCCAGACATAATGTAACTACCTAAGCTTAGGGAAACAAGATTGATGTGATGGTTAGACCGAGAGTGACGCGGAACAGCCTGCCGGGAACTACGAACTGCCTCAGAGAAGTTCGCAAGCGACGATGTCCTAACTGGACAGCGCCACCTTCACAGGAATGTCCCTTCAGTGGTGCGAGAGACGCCAGTCGAATTCCTCATTCGCGCTCCATTTGATTCGCGCGGAAATCCGATTTACGCGCGAATCAAATGGAGCGCGAATGGGGAGGGCTGTCTCAGCTCTGTCGCTTGAGTCACGCCACGGTTCGGAGGGTTCCTCACCAGTGCTGCCACTCTGAGAATGTGGCGCTGTCCAACTAAGCCATAGACAAGAAAAAACTTCAGCCAAGGCTGATGTGTCACTCCCACGGCCCCAGCGACACAGTACTCGGGCGTGAAACAACACAAAATGGCGAGGATGGGACTCGAACCCACGACCCGCGGCTTATGAATCCGCTGCTCTACCAACTGAGCTACCTCGCCGAGGGCCGACAGCGGGTCTGCTGTCGGCGAGAAAGTCTACCATGCCAGACCTAGACGGCAAGCGAGTCCTTTCCGAGGTGAGCTGAGGTGTGTGCATCAGAAAAGTTGGCGGCGGCAGAGATTCCTCTTTCGGGAGGCCCCGGGGATGACTCGCGAGCCTGGAAATGTGTCACGCAGAGGCGCTGAGATCGCAGAGTCAGGCCAAGAATCTCCCTGCGGCCTCTGCGCCTCGGCGTGAGCCTTCTTCCAAGTCCTGTGGAGCGGTGAGACGGTCGGAACCTGGAAGGGCGTTCCGATCATGGCCTGCTTTTCTGACGCACACACGTCAGGGGGTCATGGGCGGGTGCATTCGCCAGATGGCGGTATCCTGATTCAGTCACCCGACGCGTCAGTGGAGGCGGTCGTTCACACGCATCTCCTCAGTCAGTGGCCCAGTACCGCCAATCGGCGAATGGACCCGTCATGGGCCAAATCGCCAACAATCCGCAAACCGAAGTCGAAGTCAACGCCGTCCGCACCTGCATCCGGAAGGGCCTGCCCTTCGGCGACGACCTCTGGGTGAAGAGGAACGCGGTGCGTCTGGACCTGGAAAGTACACTACGAAGGACGGGCAGATCCAGAAAGAGACCTGCTCCGAATGGCACTGTCGACTACCGTAAAACGTTCCCCTCGTTCCCAAGCTCCGCTTGGGAACGCCTATCCCCGAAGCTCCGCTTCGTCGCGTGCCAAACGACTCGGTCCGCTGATGGTTCTCGATGCCTTGGTGCTTCGGGGAGTTCGCGATTCTGTCGTCGTGCGAGGCGAAGCAGAGCTTCGGGGATATGCGGTCCCAAGCGGAGCTTGGGACCGCGATCGAGCGAGGGCGACAATCACGCAAACAGCGCCGAGACCGCTTCCGCCTTGACCAGCTCGCGGGGCTGGTTCAGGTGGTTGTAGACGATCGTCTGCGGGGCGATGCCGAAGGAGTGGTAGATCGACGCCAGCAGTTCTCCAGGGTGGACCGGATCCTTGAGGGGAGCGGAGCCGGTGGCGTCGCTTTGGCCGTGGACGTAGCCGCGCTTGATACCGGCCCCCGCCACGAGAGAGGTATAGCAGTACGGCCAGTGGTCGCGGCCGTCGTCGCTGTTGCCGTTGCCGCTGGTGCTGATGCCGCGTTGGGGGCTGCGACCGAATTCGCCGACGGCGACGACGAGGGTTTCGGAGAGCAGGCCGCGCTCATCGAGGTCATTGATGAGGGTGGCCAAGCCCTGGTCGAGCATCGGGGCCGACTGGTTCTTCATGCGGGTCGACAGGCCGGTGTGGACATCCCAGGAGTGGTTGTCGCTGTTGGCCACCTTGGGCCACACGACTTCCACGACACGCGTTCCAGCTTCGACGAGGCGGCGCGCCAGCATCAGGCTCTGGCCGAACGTGTTGCGGCCGTACCGCTCACGAGTCTCGCGGGACTCCTGGTCGAGCGAGAACGCATCCCGCGCCCGGCCCGAAGCGATCAGCGACAGTGCCTGATCGTAGTACTCGTTCAGATTCAGGTGCTTCACCGCCCGGTCCACTTCTGGCATCCCGGCGTTGATGACCTCGCGCAGCTTGGCCCGCCGCTCGAGCCGCTGGCCGTAAACATCGGCCCGCATTTCGAGGTCTTCGACCCGGATGCGAGTCATCTTTTCCATGTCCATGTCGTCCCCCTGCGGATAGAGGGTGTACGGGTCGAACGCTTTGCCCAGGAAACCGGCGGAGCCGCCCTTGCCGACGACGTTGCTCTCTTGCAGCGGACGGGGCAGCATCACGAAGGGGAGCATTGGCACCTTGGGGGGCAGCAACCGGATGATGTTCGAACCGAAGTTCGGGAAGTCCTTGGGGGACGGCGGCTCCAACTGGCCGGACGGGCTGACCTTGTCGGTCGTGTAGCCGGTCATCATCTGATAGATGGCAGCTGTGTGGTTGAACAGGCCGTTGGGGGTGTAGCTCATCGAGCGGATGAGGGTGGTCTTGTCGAGGATGTTGGCGATGTTCGGCAACACCTCGGTGACTTTGACGCCGGGGAGTTTGGTGTCGATGGGCTTGAAGACCGACTTGACGTTGTCGGGGACGTTTTCCTTGGGATCCCACAGG
>JAYWFM010000168.1:0-11868 GCA_043778825.1 Planctomycetota bacterium
CGCCACGCTAAGACTCGGGGTTGGAGTTCAGGCTTTAGCCTGCCCCGGAGCAGCCTAAAGGCTGGACTCCAACCCTCAGCTTTAGCGTTGACGGGACACTACCCGTCCGTATGAAGTATCACCGCCTCGTGGGAATGCCAAACACCGCCTCTCCCCTCTCCCAACAAGTGGGATGAAACGGACAGCGTCTCGGCTTCCGGTCGCATCGGAGTCTATCGGTGTGGACTACCCAAGCGCTGCGGGGCCTGTCACCATGTGGGCGTTCGCCTGCTCCGTGGGAGCGGTCCCTGATGATGATGACTGGGAGATTCCTGATGCGGCTCATGTCTGTGGCGTGTGTGTGGGCGGTTCTCGGTGCGAGTGCGTGTTCGGCGGCAATGGCTGCCGACGAAGTCCCGAAGGGGGAGGTGCTGGGGTTCAAGTTCAGTGCCAGCAAGGTCTTCCCCGGCACGGTCCGCGACTACTCGATCTATATCCCCAAGCAGTACGACCCGGCCAAGCCCGCGTGCGTGTATGTCAATCAAGACGGTGTGCAGTACAAGGCTCCCGAGGTGTTCGACACCCTGATCGCCAAGGGGGAAATGCCGGTCACCATCGGCGTGTTCGTCACGCCCGGGCGAGTTCCCGCTCCCAATGACCAGGCCCTCGACCGCTACAACCGCAGCTATGAGTACGACGGGCTGGGCGATGCCTACGCCCGGTTCCTGCTCGATGAGTTACTCCCCGATGTCGAGACGAAGAAGACCAGTGACGGGCGGGCGATTGTCCTCTCGAAGTCCGGCAACGACCGCTGCATCGGCGGGGCGAGTAGCGGGGCGATCTGTGCGTTCACCGCTGCGTGGGAGCGACCCGATGCGTTCACGCGGGTGTTCAGCGCGATCGGGACGTATGTGAGTTTGCGAGGCGGCAACGAGTACATGAGCCTCGTGCGGAAGTACGAGCCAAAGCCGCTGCGGGTGTTCCTGCAGGACGGCAGCGGCGACCTCAACATCTATGGCGGCGACTGGTGGATGGCCAACCAGGAGATGGAGCGGTCGTTGACCTTTGCCGGGTATGAAGTGCAGCACGCCTGGGGCGAGGGCGGCCACAGCGGGGAGCATGGGACGCAGGTCTTTCCGGACGCGATGCGGTTCCTGTGGAAGGACTGGCCCGCTCCGGTGAAGGCGGGGCTCGGTTCGCCTCAACTACAAGAGATCCTGATCCCCGGCGAGGAGTGGCAGTTGGTCGGCGAAGGCTACAAGTTCACCGAAGGGCCAGTGACCAATGCGACCGGCGAGGTGTTCTTCAACGAAGTGCCGAGCGGGACGACGTTCAAGATTGGTGCCGAGGGGAAGCCAGCGGTGTTCATCGCCGACTCGAATCAGGGGGATGGCCAGCGGTTCGGGGCGGATGGGAAGCTGTATGCGGTGGCTCGCAAGACCTCGCAGATACTGGCCTACGAGCCGGAAGCGTCAGCGCCCGGAGCTGCCCCGAAGTCGAGCGTGTTCGCGGACGGGTTCCTCGGCAACGACCTCGTGGTCCGGCACGACGGCAGCGTCTACGTCACCTTCCCGGACTGGGAGAAGGGTCAGAACAGCACGGTCATGTACATCTCGCCGAAGGGAGAGAAGACAGAGGTTGACAAGGGCATCAAGTTCACCAACGGCATCTGCTTCTCCCCCGACCAGTCGCTGCTGTACGTCGCCGATTCCAAGTCGCACTGGGTCTACAGCTATCAAGTGCAGGCCGATGGCACGCTGGCCCACAAGCAGAAGTATTACCACCTGCACGTCCCGGACAGTGCCGATGACAGCGGCGTCGACGGGCTGCGGACGGACAAGGACGGTCGGCTGTGGGCGGCGACGCGGATGGGGTTGCAGGTGTGCGATCAAGCGGGCCGTGTGAACTGCATCATCCCGACACCGAATGGGAAGGTGTCAAATTTGACCTTCGGCGGCGAGAAGTTCGACACGGTTTATGCGACCTGCGGGGACAAGGTGTTCAAGCGGAAGGTCAAAGTCAGCGGGGCCCCGCTGACGCCAGTCAAGCCGGAGAAGCCGAGGTTGTAGACTGGACTACCGCCGTTGCCGATCGGGAGGGCGAGGCTCCTGCCGAGCCGCTGACGCGAGTCAACGTCCACCCTGGCTCGCAGCTCCGCAGGAGCGTCGCCCCAGTGCTGTGAACACGATGGAGGTCATCGTGGGGCACGTTTCCGATGTGCCCGTGGCCCGTAGCTCAAGTCGCTCCGCGACTGAGATTCCTCCCGCCAGACACCGTCCGGACCTCGGGAAAACCCGCGTGAGTCGGTCTGCCCTCAGGCGGAGTGCGAGTCGCGGAGCGACATCGCCTACGAGGTCGATTTCGGAGCAATCGCCGACAGTCAGGTTGTCCCTGCGCCTCAATCGTGTTCACAGCACTGGCGTCGCCCTCCCGACGCATCGCCCGTGACATCCAAGCCTCTCACCGACAACCGAGACGCACACACACGGCGTGTGGACATCCGTCGTACGGCTTGACCCCCGATCCGTCTCGCCGGTATCGTCGATCCGGGGCGATACGTTCTCAGCTGATAGCTCTGCGGAACTCTGTTTCGTGGATGCTCATCCCCCTGCGGTAACCGCAGGGAGCTGTTTCACCCGGTCCGAATGCAAGGCATGAGCCCAATTCCGCGATTGCGGAAATCAGCTCACGCATCACGAGTTTGGTGGGAGCGTATCGCCCTCTTTTTGACACTCCGCGCTGAAGTCGATGGCGTGATGCCGGAAGGTGGCCCCATGTCGCCGGATTCTCCGAATCCGGTGAGGCACGGTGCCCTGCGGTGAGGTCGTCCCAAGTGCGTATGCGGTTCGCCTGCTTGGAGGCTGTTCTGCGGGGTGGGCGTCGATTCACCGGACTCGGAGAGTCCGGCGACTTTGTCGGCTTCAGCGCGGAGTGTCCTCTTGTTGAGTTGCCTTCCGCTTCGGTGTTGCTGCGAACCGCCGAGAGGCCCCGATGGAAGAGATCCTCCGAACACTGCGAGCGATTCTGCTGGCGGGTCCGTGGACTCCGCTGGGGGCCGAGGAGCGGGTGCGGGCCGCTTGTGCGGGAGTGGTCTCGCAGACTCGCTGGGTAGGCCCGCTGATGCGGCGGTTGTTTGAGGTCTACCCGGAACGACAGGTTCCCGAACGTAAGGGACTGGCTCAGTTCCTCAAGCGGGACAAACGCCTACTCAATGCGTTGCAGAAGATCGACCCGCCTCCTCGACTGAAGCTCAGCGCAGCCCTCGCGCCTCGTATGGCTCCGGTGTGCGACCGCTTTCGCGAGTGGCAACTGCCGTCGATCACGACGAAGCTGGAACTCGCCCAGTGGCTGGGGGTCACAAGTGCGGAGGTCGATTGGCTGACGCGATCGCGTCGCGACCGTCCGGTGGAGAAGGAGCATTACCGTTACCGCTGGGTGCCGCGACCGGGGCGACCTCGGCTGTTTGAGATCCCGCGACTGCGATTGAAGCAGGCCCAGCGAAAGCTCACTAAACTATTCGCGGCGATCCCGCCGCATGCGGCTGCGCATGGATTCGTGCCGGGGCGGTCGGTGGCGAGTTGCCTGGAGCCGCATGTCGGCCAGGAGGTCGTGCTGCGGATGGACCTGCGGCATTTCTTCCCCTCGATCCGTCGGGGCCGAGTCATGGCCATGCTGCGGGACTTCGGGTATCCGCAACCGGTGGCCCAGCTGATCGCGAGGCTCGTGACGGCGACCGTCCCTCAGCCGCTCCTGGAAGAGGCCCGCCTCTTGTGCGGAGAGCAGGCGTTCGAGGTCTTGTCCCATGCACTGGGGCAGCCGCATCTGCCGCAGGGGGCCCCGACCTCGCCGGGGATTGCGAATCTGGTGGCCTGGAAGCTCGATTGCCGACTGGCCGGACTCGCCGAGAAAGTCGGTGCGAAGTACACGCGGTACGCCGACGATTTGATCTTCTCGGGAGACCGGTCGTTCGGTCGCGGGCTTTCCAAGTTCCGCGAGTTCGTCCTGGCGATTGCCATCGACGAGGGGTTCTTCATCCGCCACCACAAGACGCGGACCATGCGGCGCGGCGGCCGCCAGATCGCCGCTGGATTAGTGATGAACCAGCGGCTCAATGTCCCGCGCGAGGAGTACGACCAACTGCGGGCCATCCTGCACAACTGTGCCCGCGATGGCCTGGCCTCGCAGAACCGGGACGAGCATCCTGATTTTCTGGCTCACCTCAAAGGGCGCGTGGCGTATGTGGCAGCCACGAATGCGGAGCGAGGATTAAAGCTCAAGCGACTGTTGCAGCAGATCGAAGGGGCATAGGTGTGTGCTTCAGTAAAGTAAGCCACCGGTTTCCTCTGCTCCCTCTCCCCCGCAAGACGCACAAGGTGAAAGCCACATCGATCGCGGGGGAGAGGGGGCAGAATCTCACGGCTGTCGACTTTTCCGATGCACACACCGATGAGTTTTCGCACTCGCCCCGAGGCTCACACGAACGTATTACGGCTGGGCGGCGTCGGTGACCAGTTCCGACTCGGCATCGTCCCCGACGGCATTCAGGGCCATCGTCTCGATGATTTCCATTGAGGCCACAAACGTCGTGCGGGCGGCGGTGGTTTGCTTGGTCTCGGTCGTGATCTTGGCCGTCCACTTGGCCAGCCCGAACGGGGACTCGTCGGCGCGGTACATCTCGGCTTCGGTGGTGGTTCGCAGCGTCGGGGTCTCGGTGGTGACGGTTCCCTTTTGCAGTTTACCATTCAGATCCTTGAACGGCGTTTGCACCACTTCCTCGGTGTCCGTCGATTCGAGGGTGCGGAAGTGTCGCAGGTACGAGACCATCGGGTAGAGATCGAACACGCTGCCTTCGATGGGAGCTGCGGGCTCGTCACCGATCTTGCGGTAGCCCTTCACGATGGGGATGAACGAGACGAACATCTCGCGATTCCCCGTCAACGGCTCGGCGACGGTCCCGCGGATCTCACTCTCAGGGACGAGCAGCTTGTAGATGCGGTTCCCACCGGGACCGGCGTCGACGATGCCTTCGTTGACGTGGCCGGTCAGCAGCTTAATCTCAATCCAGCGGCAGGGGACGGTCTTCCCCTTGTAGTCGGCGTCTTCTTGGCTGAGCGACTTGATCGTCAGGTGGCGAACCCACTCCAGCACGAGATCGCCTTCGGTCGACTCGGGTCGGCGGACCGTCTGCTTGTAGGTGCCCTCATACCGGCACCACGTCTTGTCGCCCTCGGGCAACTTCCACAGGACGCCCTGCGCGGAGGCCGAGGAACCGAACAGCACGAGTGCCAAAACCATTGAACCAACGAGGCGCATCTCGCACTCCTGACAGGCACACCACGGACTCGACACACGAAGAAACACAGCCCGGAAAGTCTCCGGCTGCGCTCACGCCGATAAGTCTGACACACGATTCCAGACGCCGCAAGAGGGGTTGCCGCAGGCGGTTCGGGAGCGTTGACCGGCCTTTCGCGAGATAGCGATCCGCGAAGGTCGACCGGCTGGGGAGAGGCTGACGCTCCTGCGGATGGTCCGGTGTCATGGCTGCTCGCTCAGGTCGTCTGACCCCAAACAAAAAACGGCCTCGTGCGTTACCACACGAGGCCGTTTCGCCCATTCCTGAGAAGTCGAGCCGAGATTAGCGGCAGTTGTTGCAGGGAGCCGCAGCACAGGGATTGCAGACGGGAACCTGGACCGTGACGGTCTTCGGCACCATGCGGCACACCTGGACGGTGATTTCCTTCTGCACACAGACCGGAACGCACACGGTGTACGTCTGGGTCTTTTCTTCTGGGACGCAGTCAACGACGGTCACAGAATACGTCTCTTCGCGGGTCTTCGGAACGCAAACCGTGAAGTTCACAGTCCGGGTCTTCACGACGGGCACTTGCTTGCAGACGGTGTACTTCCGCTCGCGTTGTTCCTGCTTGCAGCCGGTCACACAGTAGGTGTACTCCTGGGTCTCTGGAACTTGCTTGCAGACCTGAACCGTGCGAGTCCGAGCTTCCTGACGGCAGCCGGTCACGCAGTAGGTGTATTCCTGCTGTTCTGGAACCTGCTTGCAAACCTGGATCGTCCGGGTCCGCTGTTCCTGACGGCAGCCAGCCACCTGGTAGGTGTACTCCTGCGGTTCTGAAACCTGACGGCACACCTGGATTGTCCGGGTCCGCTGTTCCTGACGGCAGCCAGCGACCTGGTAGGTGTACTCCTGCGGTTCAGCCACTTGACGGCAAACCTGAACCGTCCGGGTCCGCTGTTCCTGACGGCAGCCAGCCACCTGGTAGGTGTACTCCTGCGTCGAAGGAACCTGCTTGCAGACCTGGATCGTGCGGGTCCGCTGTTCCGGACGGCAGCCGGTTACGCAGTAGGTGTATTCCTGCTGTGAAGGAACCTGCTTGCACACCTGGATCGTGCGGGTCCGCTGTTCTGGCTTGCAGACCGTCACATTGACGGTACATGGCTCCTGGCGACAGACTCGCTTGCAGACCGTGTACGGCACCTGCTCACAGACGATGTTCGGGCACCACTTCTTGCAGCAACGGGTGCAGCAAGGATTGCACGGATCGGCAATCTGGGTGGTGACCCACTGGCCAGCGTCGCGAGACACCGTCCGGTAGGCAGTTTCCTGAACGGTGTCGTAGACAGTCTTCATGGTGGTCCGGGGTTCCGTGGAGGGAACCATGACCATGTAGGGCTGCTCGACATTTTCAGTCATCGTGGTGTAGACCGTCCGGGTGGCCGTCTTCGTTTCCGAAGTCGGGACCATGACGGTATACGCCTGCTCGACGTTCTCGGTCGCGGTGGTGTACACCGTGCGCGTGGCCGTCTTCGTTTCCGAAGTCGGGACCGTGACCATGTAAGCCTGCTCGACATTGTCGGTGACAGTCTTGTACACCGTGCGGGTGGCCGTCTTGGTTTCGCAAGTCGGGACCGTCACAGTATATGGCTGCTCGACATTGTCGGTGACAGTCTTGCACACCGTGCGGGTGGCCGTCTTCGTTTCCGAAGTCGGGATCGTGACAGTGTAAGCCTGCTCGACATTGTCGGTGACAGTCTTGTACACGGTGCGGGTCGCCGTCTTCGTTTCCGAAGTCGGGACCGTGACCGTGTAGGACTCTTCCTTCGGCTCCATCACGGTCTTATAGATCGTGCGGCTGGCCGTCTTCGTTTCCGAAGTCGGGACGTTCACCGTGTAGGTGTCCGTCTTTTCTTCCGAAGCGGTCTCGTGCACCGTGTAGTTTTCTTCACGGGTGCGAGTTTCGTTTTCCGTGTAGTTGACCGTCCGGGTCTTCTCTTCGGTGCGCGGAACCTGTCGGTTGACAGTGTACTTCCGCTCACGCTGCTCTTGCTTCATTTCGGTCACAGTCACGGTCCGCGTTTCCGCGGCCATTTCCGAAACCATCACCGTGCGCTCTTCGGTTTTGTACTGCGGGCCGCAAGGGGCCGCAGCAGCGCAACCGCCGCCACACGGGCTACAAGCACTGGCACAGGGAGCTGGACAGCAGCGCGCACGGTGCTTGCCACGTCCTCCAGCTTGTGCGTACGTTGCCGACAAGGCCAAAGCCAAGACCGGCAACACCATCAGAAAGCGTCTCATCAGTAGTTCTCCTCAGGAACAGGTGCCAATTCTGCGGCTACGCACCGCATTTGTTGAACGGGAGGCAGGCATCCAGTCGAAAAGATGGGGCAACCATAGACGTTTGCGACCGATGCGGACTCTGCACTATCTGGATAAGATAAGCGGGTTGTAGGGGTTTGCAAGTGGCAATTCCCCATTCGTCAACGATTTTGGAAAGAGACATCCATGTGGCTCCTTTTTGTTTTCAGTGTGCTGACTGTGCTTGATGGAGGGGCGGCAAAAACAGCATCTTCGCTCGATCCAGCCACCTACTCCCCAAGCCGTACAGTCATCGTCCTTTCTCAGAATACCCAGGTCTTCGCCGCTGACAAGCCCATTGGTGTGATTCCGCCCGGTTCTGTCCTACATTTTTCCAAGGTCCACGAAAAGTGGTTGATGGTCCCCCGTTTTGGTGGCTGGGTCTTCGCTGACGACGTGGTTCCCCTCGAAAACGCGGTCAAACACTTTACATCCATCATGGATAAACAGCCCTCCGCGTCCGCGTTCCTGCATCGCGGGATCGCTCATCTCCAACTCGATGAACTGGACGAAGCCAAGGCCGACTTCGAGGAAGCCATCCGCCGGGGCACCAAGGACGGGGCGGCCTACATCAACCTGGGCAACGTCCTCCAACAACGGGGACTCACACAAGAAGCTCTCGCCAATTACTCCAAGGGAATCGAACTCTCGCCCGACCTCGCGCTCTCCTACATCGAGCGCAGCTCGATTCTCATGGAAATGAAACAGTTCCCGGAGGCCGCTGCGGACCTCGAAAAGGCCATCGCCCTCGAACCGACATCCCCGGAAGCCTACAACAATCGCGGTGTCCTCCATCAGCTTCAGGGCCGCTATGAAGACTCGATCAAGGACTTCACCAAGACCATCGAGTTGTTCTCGAAAGATTCCTCCGCCTACGCCAACCGGGGCTTCGTGCTGCAGCAGCTCGGGCGTTATGCGGAGGCGCTGGCCGACTTCGAAACCGCCCTCGTCATCGACCCGAATTCCGATGAGATCGCCAACGATGCCGCCTGGCTTCTGGCCACCTGCCCCGATGCGAAAATCCGCAATCCCGCGCGGGCGATCGAACTGGCGAACCGAGCCTGCGCAGCCACCAATCGCGAAAATGGCTCGCACCTCGACACGCTTGCCGCGGCACTCGCCGCAGCCCAGAAATACGACGAAGCTGTCAAGGTCGGCGAAGAGGCCCTCGAACGCCTGAAAACCAACAACCAGGCCGTTGAAGTCCACGCCCGCGTGGAACTCTATCGCCAGAAGAAACCATTCGTGGAAACGCCCGAGAAGAAGTAGGGGAGTCGGGAGTCGGGGGTCGGGGGTCGGGAGTCGGGAGTCGGGAGCCGGGAGCCAGCGGACGAGTCTCCCTCTGGCCATCAGCCATCAGCCAGAGGGGAGCCCGGAGTCTGAAGCCTCAAGCCTGGCCCCATCACAACCGACCACTCCGCAGCACCCCATAGATCAACCAGATCCCCAGCATCCCGGAGAGCGTAAACACCGGCACCGTGATCCACGGCGACGCCCCCGAGCTGCGGATGATGAGCGATGACGACACCACCAGCGACGCCACGACGAGAGCCACCACGATCCGGTTGCTCGATCGGTCGAACTCGGAGATCAATTTATCCAGCGATCGATGCTCCAGCTGAATCTTGAGGTCGTCGCGGCTCAACTTCTCCAGCGTGCGGGCCAGCGAGACCGGCATCCCGTGCAGCGTCCCGGCCAGCATTTTGAGGTCGTCCGCCACCTTGCGAGCGATCCGCCGGGGATCGTAGCGCCGCTTGACCAGCCCCTCGACAAACGGGGCCAGTTCACCCGCCATGTTGAACTTCGGGTCCAGACCCCGACCGACCCCCTCCAGCGTCACCGTCGCACGGATCAGCAACATCATATCCCCCGGACAGCGCAGCCCATGCGCCGACAGGATATGCACGAAGTCCTGGAGCATCCGACCCACGCGCAGCTGCTCCAGCGGCACTCCATAGTAGGTCTCGACGAAGTCCTTGATGTCGATCCGCAACAGGGATTCGTCGAGCGGTCCAGAAGGCTGACCGAGGTTCTGCACCACGCGCACCGCCAGCGACACGTCACTCTTGGCCACCGCCACGATCAGGTCGACGAGCAGTTCCCGCTTGTCATCATCCAGAAACCCCACCATCCCATAATCGATCAGCGCGATCGTCCCGTCGGGCAGGATCCGCATGTTCCCCGGATGCGGATCGCCGTGGAAAATCCCCAGGTCGAACACCTGCTTCAGAAACAGCCGGGCTCCCACCGCAGCCACTTTCGCCGGGTCGAGCCCATACTCCCGCACCCGCTCCAGATCGGTCGGTCGACACCCCTCGACATACTCCATCGTGAGGACCGCGGTGGTACACAGATCTTCATAGACTCTCGGTACCGACAGGTTCGGGTCGTTCCGGTACAGCCGCCGGAACTGCTCCATCGTGCGGGCTTCGCGGAGGAAGTTCAACTCGCGGCGAATCGTGCGGTTGAAGTGCTGCACCAGCCCGATGGGGTCGAAGACATGCGACTCGGGGATGTGCCGATCCATCAGGATCGCGATTTCTTGCATCAGCGACAGATCACGATCGACATCCTGCTCCGCCGTCGGTCGGCGAATCTTGATCGCCAGCGGAGTCCCGTCGAAGTGCCGGGCGCGATGCACCTGCCCCAGCGAACCGGCGGCCAGAGGTTGCGTGTCGAATTCGGCGAACAGATGGGAGATCGGGCGATGCAGTTCCGCTTCGACCAGCCGGACCGCCTCCTCCCCCGGAAACGGCGGCACGCGCTCCTGGAGATGGGACAACTCCTCAATCACGTTCTCGGGCACCAGATCGGGCCGCGTGCTGATCACCTGACCAAACTTGATGAACGTCGGACCCAGATCCTCCAGCGCCCGCCGAATCCGCTGCGGCGTCCCCATCGAATCCGCAGCTGGATCGCGGCGAAAGAACAATCGCTTGCCCCACTGCAAATACCGCCGCAGCCCGATCCGCTCGATCAGATCATCAAACCCATGGCGCAGCAGCACCCCCACAATCTCGCGACTGCGAGCGAGATTCCGCAGAAACCGGAAAGGGTGGTATTCGAACGACACGGATCGACTCTGACGTGAAAGAACAGGACGCCGTTATTGTGAGGAACTGGAGGACGAGAGTCTTGTCCAAACTCGAAAAAATGGGAGAATCACGGTTCCAACGGTTCGTTGGTCAATCCCAGTAGGACGAGACTATGGCAATTCGCGTTTGGATCTTTGTCTGGCTGAGTATCGGATTCTGGACGAGTCCGGCAAGCGCGACCAACATCCATTTTCTTCCAGGAGATGCTTTTTTCTATACCCGACTCACACGAGAAACCTGCGACAGCCTTCTGAAGGACTCGCAGTTTTCGCTTCGATATATCACTTCCGAGTTGTCGCCTGGCGCATTCTGTGGATATGCGGGATTTAGACAGCTTCAGCTTCCGCAATCTAGCCGTCTGCTCATCGCGAATCTGGTCCAAGTCTACACGGAGGTTCGCAAATCGAGCAGGCGAGAGCTCACTGAGTATCAAGACGACCACGGCCAGATCGAATTGGTGGAAACGAATGGACTCCCCATATTCATCTACAACGAGTCATTCGATTCGAAGATTCATTCCATCGGGCTGAAATACAACGAATCGTGGGTGGAAGATGAGATGGCATTCGGGGTTCGCAAAGATCGGGTCAAGCTCGACGTGTTTGATCCGAGTCCGTTGCTGTTCGGAGAAGAGTGGAAAGATTCGCGGGAGGTTGCACCGCTGCAAGTCAAGTGCCCCCCGATTCCGGAGTTGGAACAGCGAAAGAAGTACGGACTCGGAGGGGACGCTGTGACGGAACCGGTCCTCTGTGACGGACCAGTTCAGATCATTCTGATCGATGTGCCCAATCTCAAGTCCTACTTTCAATCTCGCAACAAATCTGATTTCTACGTGATCAAAAGCACTGGCGTCACGAAGCACTTCACGGATGAAGAAGGGAATCGGATTGTCGAACCCTGGAGTCCCGAATCCGAGACGAAAGACGGTTCCCCGACCACTCCGGAGATCAAAGATTGAGTTAAGACCTAGAACTCATCCTCCTCTCGCCATGACCTCTGTGCCTTCCTCCTCTGATCCTGTCCCACCGGCTCCCGTCGACTGGGGGGCGATCTCCAGTTACGACTACGCCCTGCCACCGGAGCTGATTGCCTCGGCACCGCTGGCCGAGAGAGATGCGTCGCGGCTATTGGTGGTGAATC
>JAYWFM010000169.1:0-11855 GCA_043778825.1 Planctomycetota bacterium
CCCCTGACCCAGGCCCTGCGTCAGTGCGACGGGGTCCATTTGCAAGTCCTGCTGCTGGTGCGGGATGACTTCTGGATGGGACTCACGCGACTGATGCAGGCGCTGGACCTGGCCATCTCGGAGCATCAGAACGCCCTGGCGGTGGACCTGTTCGACAAACGGCATGCGCGGCATGTGTTGGCCCTGTTCGGTGCCGCCTTCGGTCAATTGCCCAGCGACGAACATTTACTGACGCCCAGCCAGAACGACTTTCTGACCGCCGCCGTCGAGTCCCTGGCCATCGATGGGCGCGTGATCTGCGTGCAACTCGCGCTGCTGGCCGAGATGATCAAACACCGGGCCTGGGGTGACATGACGCTGCTGAGTCAGGACGGGGGAGTGGGCCTCGGGCTGCACTTCCTGGAACAGACTTTCGATCTGGAAACCTCGCACAAGCGTCATCGGAGGCACACCGAAGGAGCCCATCGCGTTCTGCGTCGCTTGTTGCCCGAACCGGGAGTGAAGATCAAGGGGGCCATTCAAAGTGAAAGCGAGCTGCTGAGTGCGTCCGGGTACACGAACCCGGCGGACTTCAAGGAGTTGATCAAACTGCTGGACGCGGAGTTGCATCTGATCACGATGTCCGATGGGAGCAACTCCGATCACGTGTCCGTTTCCGGCGCGTCGCCGCTGCCCGTCTCGGATCCCGGTTATCAGTTGACGCACGACTTCCTGATCGCCTCGATCCGGCGCTGGCTGGAGTTGCGGCAGTTGGGATCCAAGGTCGGGCAGGCCCAGGTGAAGCTGGAGAGCTTTACCGATTTGTATCGCGCTCGTCCGAGCCATCATTCGCTGCCGAGCCTGATCGAGTATCTGATGATTCGCTACCGGCTCCGACCCACGAGTTGGAACGAGCCGCAGACGCGGATGATGACGGCGGCCCGCCAGCGGCACCTCCACTCGGTGGGCCAGTGGGCCGCGATCGTGCTCATGGGGGCTGTGATCGGGATCCTGGGCTGGCAATGGAATGTCCGGTTGCAGGAGCGTCAACGGGTGGTGTCGCAAGTCGAGCGGCTGGTCGTGGCGAACTGGCCCGAGGCGATCACACAGGCCAGCGCGCTGCGTCCGGGAGATCCCTTCCTGTGGGAGACTCTCCGGTCGCACTTTAACGATCCGAAATCGCCGATCTCCCAGCGAGCCCGCGCGGCACTCGTTCTCTCGCCCACGGACCCCGCGGCCCGCGACCTGCTGCTGGACTACCTGCAAGAGGCTCCGCCGCGTGATGTGGTGCAGCTCAGTCGATCCGGGACGATGCCCGAACTGGTCGATCTCGAAAAGGTCCGGGGGTTGTGGCAAGCGCAGCCCGGCAACCCCGCGCACGCGTTGCGACTGGCCTGCCTGCTGGCACAGCAACCGACCACGCAACCGTTGTTGCGGGAGGATCCGCAGCGAATCGTGCAGTTGCTGGTGAAAGAGAACCCGCTCTACCTGACTTCGTGGATGGATGGCATGGCACCGCTTCGCGAGTCGCTCGTGCCCACTTTGGTGTCCACGCATGCGGGCCTCGCCACGGAGTCCAGCAGCGCCGCCTTGAACTCCGCCAACCTGCTGGCGCGCTATGCGGACCGGCGACCCGACCTGCTGGCGGAGCTGTTGTCCCAGTCGGGTCCGACGGGGTATCGCATCTTCGTCGAGGCCCTGCGCGGAAACGCCGCCGGACGGAAGGTGCTGTGGGACGCCCTGCAAGCCACCCGACTGCCGAAGACGCCCGATCAGCACTGGCTGCCGGATGCCGAGGGGATCGACTGGTGGAATGACGATTTAGAGGTCGAAATCACCCCGCCCGCCCCGCTCGCGGATACCCCCAGACTGATGCAGCAAATCGAGGACGCGGGCGGGCTGGCGACCGAATCGTTCGTGCTGGCCCAGAAACTCGACACGCCCGCGTTTGAATCACTGACGGCGAGCCTCGCTCCGTACGGCTATCGCGTGGCCTCGATCTGCCCGTATGTGGTCGGTGGGCAGCGGCTGTGCATGGCGACCTGGAAGCGGGACGGTCGGCAGTCGGTCTATACGCTGCAAGCGACTGCGGACGAGTTGAAACAGTTACAGGCCGAATACGACATGGAGGAGCAGGACTATTTTGCCGAAGACTTGGTGGCCTACTCGCTGGACGACCACGAAACGGCGGTGTTCGCCTGTGTCTGGACGACGACGCCTCCGCTGCCGAATGTCGTCGCGACCCGGATGTATGTCGATGTGCCTGCGGAGAAAAACGAAGAGGAAGGCTGGGGGCCGTTGCTCAAACTCGGATTCTTCCCACGGTGCAATATCCTCACGCGGAATCGACAGAAACGAGAGGCGCACACTTCCATCCGCTGGAAAGCCAAGGAGTGGATCAACAATAAAGACGATTGGAATCAACCCCGCGACGCGTTCGACAAGACCGTTCAGTGGAGTCCGGCAACCCTGTTGGTCCACGGTCAGCTGGGCGAGCGGTCCCCGGACGATCCCGCGCGGGGCCTGAGCGCGTTGTGGTGGAGCGGATTGCCGCTGGAGTCCAGGTGGCTCCCCTATCAGTCGCTGCCGGACCACCGCCGGGCCTGCGCCACCGCCGAGGCGAACGGCTATCGACCGTTCTCGATCCACGCCACTCAGACCGCAGGGGATGACACCCCGCTGTACAGTTCGACGTGGTGGCGACCGCTGGAAAACCTGGTGACGCGCACGGACACGATTCGCCGGCAGACGCGGTTGATCCTGGCCCTGCATGAGCTGGGTGACCCCGCGGAGGTGCAGGCGGCTCTGTCGAGTCTCACGGACGCGGAACAGCGCGGGAGTGTGGTGGATGGATTCAGTCGCTACGAGGTGCCCCCGCTGTGGCTGGCGGAGCAACTGGTTCGGGCCGACGACCTGGTGTTGAGGCGTGCCGCGTCCCATGCGCTGGCCCTGTACCGTCCGGGTCCGCAGAGGGAACTCGCTCAGAATTGGTTGCAGGCCCAGGGGCCTTCGAGTCTGAGCGCGATCGAGGATGCGGGACTGCGGTCCGGGGTTCTGGCCCTGGCCCGGGCGTGGAGCCTGCCCCCCCCGCAGTGGACGGCGAAAGTCACTGCGCACGAACTGCTGACCAGTGAGAACCAGCGGATGGTGATTCTGACCCCGCCCGCCGTGCAATGGATCGGGTCGCTGGCCAACGAACCGGGTCGCGATGGGAATGATGAGATCCGCTATCCCGTGCTGCTCAAACACCGGTTTGCCATTTCCACCCACGAAGTCACGGTGCAGGAATATTTGAACTATCGCGCAGACGCCAGCATTCAGGAGGACTACAGCCCCACCTCCGACTGTCCGATCGTCGACCTGAATTGGTTCGAAGCCACCCGGTACTGCCGCTGGCTCAGTCACAAGGAGGGCATCCCCGAGTCCGAGATGTGCTATCCCGTGATCGATGAGAAGGCCACGAGTCTGAGACTGGTGGCCAACTGGATGAACCTGACGGGGTATCGCCTGCTCACGGAGGCCGAGTGGGAGTTCGCTGCGCATGGCGGCTACGCCGAAGGGCGGCACTTTGGCTTCGCCCCGGAACTGCTCGATCACTATGCCTGGACCGCCCAGAACTCGGGGTATCGCTGCCATCCCGTGGGCACGCGGCTGCCCAACGACTACGGTCTGTTCGATCTGTTCGGCAACGCGATGGAATGGTGTCACACTCAAGATAAGGGCCATCCCTGGCCATCGAGTGGGGTGGAGCAGGATCCGGGTTCATCCAGTCAGGAAGTCGATGCAAAGGACCGCATGGAAACCCGGGGAGCCGCCCAGCTGTTCCAGCCCCTGGATGCCCGAGCATCACACCGCAACAGTCATCTGGCCGAAGAAGGTCGTGTCTATTTGTCCTTTCGGATTGCCAGAACAATTCGCGAATAATGACGAAGATGATGGAAACGAGTTTGCATTGCCCCGGCGAGATGACATAAGGTAGGGATTCCGATGTCCGTGTGAGGTGTTCCGCCCAACCATTGAAGGGGTCGTGGGTGGGGACTCCTGATTTCTGAGAGAGGCCAGTTGATGCTCAACCGCAACGAATACCGTCAAATGCTACTGGCGGGAACTGTCACGTTCCCGGCCACTTTTCCTCAAGTCGGTCGTTTGGAACTGCGTTCCGAGAACCTGTCCGCACTCAGTGGAACATCCCATGACATCCTGACGGTTACCGAAACCCCCTCCTCGCGGGTCACGCTCAGTCGTCAAGTCCTCGCATCCGGCGTGCGGGCCGTGTTCCTGCCCCGCGATCCCCATCGCGTGAACTACTCCGACGGACTCTGGCTGCTGCCCGGCGAAATTCTGATGGGACTCAAGATGCATCTCCAGAATGCTCCCGGCCCGCTGTCCGGCATCGTGTTCGTGGCCGAGAGCGAACCGAGCATCCTCAACATGTCGGCGGGGATGACAGGTGCCGAGAGCGTCCAGTATTACCCGCCACTCCCCGGTGATCCGTCACTCAACCACTACAACCCCCATCCGGGCAAGACTCTGCCGGGTGGGCCCCAGCTGAGAGATTGCAGCGCTGGCGGAGACTGCGCCGCCGGGTTCAGTCTGCAAGACTGCAGTGCCGAGTTCAGTCAAGAGACCCTGATGTTCCAACAGGCTCCCGACGTGACGCTCTTTTCCTGTAGTTGAGGTTTCCGCCGCACCGTACCCCCTGAAGATTTGACACCGTGATCCAGATCGCCCCCTGCGCTGTGGACGTGATCGTCTTGCATCGTCCCGGGACCACTCCGTGTCCCGAAATCCTTCAGGCCATCCGCGATCAACGGCGGGTGAATGTCACGCTGCACTTGCAGGTCGGTGCGCCCCAGCCCGGCGACCGCAGTCGCTGGGAGACGATTGCCCGCGCCCGCAATGCCGCCAGGCAACGCGGCAGTGCGCCGTGGGTGATGTTTGTCGACGATGACGTGCTGCTTGACCCCGATTGCATCTCCACTCTGCTCTCCGAATTCCGAGGGGCCGACCGGCTCGGGGCTGTCGCAGCCGACTTCGCCGGGGATCTTCTGAGACCGGAGCGCGCCGGGCATATCGGGATGGGGGCCACGCTGTTTCGTCGGAGCGTACTCCAGCGGTTGAACTTTCGGTTCACGGACAAGCTGTGCGAGTGTTGGTGTGCCTGCCTGGACCTGAAGCACAACGGCGTGGAGATTCGCTATAGCCCGACGGCGCGGGTGATTCACCCGTACAAGCCAGCGGAGAGTCGGGCACCTTCGGACTCCCCCGGTGCCGCGACGGCCCCCCTGCGCGAGGAAGCCCTCGGCCAGGCGTCGACTCCCGAGCCGCGCATCCTGGCCGCCTTCGACCGCCGCGACATCGACCGCTTCGAGCATCAGTTCCTGAAGACGCTCCGGGCCCACGGCAACCGGCAACAGGTCACCGCCGTGGCCTATGGTCTGTACCCCACCGAGTGTCGACGCATCGAGAGCCTCGACCGGGTGACGCTGGACTGGCAGAGCTACAACGGCCAGATGGTCCCGGTGCGTCGTGTGGCCGACTTCGCCCGGCACCTCGCAGGGGTCGATCCGCGCACTCCCATCGCCTACTGGGACGTGGCCGATGTCGTGTTTCAGGACTCGCTCGACGACCTGTGGCGGGCCGTGCGCGCGACGCCCGATCGACTGCTGGCGGTCGCCGAGCCCAAGGGCTACCCCCACAATCAGGTCATCCCCGCCTGGTCACTCAGTATCCATGACCCCCGGTACGCCCAACAGGCGTTCGAATTACTCAAACACAACCCCTTCCTCAACAGCGGCTTCGCCGCTGGGATGGCCGCGTCCCTGCGACAGTATTTCCAAGCAGCGACGCAGATGCGGCGCGGCCCGGAACTGACGGGCACGACCGATTGGGGAGACCAGATGGGGCTGAACATGTACTGCCACCAGCACCCCCAGCGGTGGCAGCCCATCGACCCGCGCTGGAACTTTTGCGTCCATGATCGCGCACCCGGTGAGGTCCGAGTGACTCCCCAGGGCAAAATCATGAGCCGTTCGGGAGCCCGGATTTCCGTGGCTCATGGCAACGCGCGCTCCTTGCGGCAGTTCGCGATCCTTCGGAAAACATAGCTCGCCGGATTGTTCCCCAGTGATCGGGGGGGCTTGCGGAGAGTGCCCGCTTCCCCGTCCTGCTTCACTGAATCGATGAGTCGCTCACCGGCGGAGAGAACCGATGAATCTGGTAGCGACTTACAATTTCGGGGAAGTCCCCTACGCACGCCACACCGTACCTTACATGCAGGCGTACGCAGCACGGTGCGGGGCGGATTTCGTCCAACATCGGGAGTTCCCCCAACAACACCTCTATCCGCCGGGGGCCGGTTGGTTCAAGCTGGAAGCCATCCGCCAGTTCGCCCAGCAGGACCGCCATGCCACGCTGCTCCTGCTGGACGCCGATCAGCTCGTGATGCCGTCTTGTCCGGATCTGTTCGCGATGACGGGCAATAACATCCGGGCTGTGGTGGACATGGGGATTCCCGAGGGGGGCGACTTCGCCGCCTGGTGTGATCAAGCCCTGCACGAAACGGCGGTCGTCGGGCCCTACTTCAATACCGGCATGTTGTTGATTCCCCTGTCAGCCGCCCGGCGGATCGCCCCGTTTCTGTCGGGCCCCTATGCGCAACACAAACTCTTTGAGCAGCATTTTGTGAATCAGAGAGTCCGGCAACGAGAAACGATCGACTGGCTGCCGAACGATTTCAACTGGCTCGCCCCGCAGTTCCAGTCAGCCTCGCTCCAGAAACAGATCGTGCATTTCGCGGGCCACCACAAAAAACTGCTGGATCAATTCGTCCCCCTCCTGGAATCTCTGGCCTGCCCCGGCAGTTCGGAGTCGCTCTCCCAGCTCGGTCAGCGGATGGGCACGGACAAGGGGACCGACCACTCTTATCTGGAGGTCTACGAACAGTTGTTCGAGCCGCTCCGGCGGCGACCGATGACGATGCTGGAGATCGGCGTCTACAAGGGAAACTCGCTGCGGATGTGGAAAGCCTGGTTCCCGCAAGCTCGCATCTTCGGCATGGACATCAACCCATCAGTCGCCGAAGTGCCGGGCTGTGAACTCGTGATCGCCAGCCAGACCGACCGCGCCGCGATCGAGTCCCGCTGGAGCGACGAGTCGCTGGACCTGATCATCGACGATGGCTCGCATCGACTCGAACACCAACTGTTGGCGCTGTGCTACCTCTGGCCGAAACTGAAACGCGGAGGGATGTATGTCATCGAGGATGTCTCCGACATCGCGATGGTCAAACACCTGGCCCCCTTTCGCCCGCTCATCCTGGACCGCCGCCAGCGGCGCTCCCGGGAAGACGATGTCCTCGTGATCCTGATGAAGTAGATCCACAGCTCAGCGGGCCGATCCCCGAAAGGAGAGATTCCTTGAATCTGGTTGCGACGTTCAATTTCGGGGATGTTCCCTATGCTCGCCAGACCGTGCCTTACATGCAGGCGTACGCCACGCGGTGCGGGGCGGATTTCGTCGAGCACCGAAAGTTCCCGCAAAGTCACCAATACCCACCGGGAGCCAGTTGGTTTCATGCGGATGCCATCCGCGAGTTCGCCAACCAGGACCGCTATACCAAGCTGCTGCTGCTGGATGCCGACCAGCTCGTGATGCCGACCTGTCCGGATCTGTTCGCGATGACGGGAAATCGCATCCGGGCTGTGGTGGATATGGGCATGCCGGAGGGGGACAACCTGGCCGTGTGGTGTGATCGCATCCTGCACGAAACGGCGGTCGTCGGGCCCTATTTCAATGCAGGGATGCTGCTGGTTCCCCTGGCAGCCGCCCGGCGGATTGCCCCCTGCCTGTCGGGCCCCTATCCCCAGGATGTGACGCAGCAGTTTTTCAACAATGAGCAGCATTTTCTGAACCAGCGCGTGCGGCAGCGGGAAGTGATCGACTGGTTGCCCAACGACTTCAACTGGCTCGCCCCGCAGTTCCAGGATGCCGCGTTCCAGAAACAGATCATTCACTTTGTGGGCCCGCACAAGGGGTTGCTCGATGGATTCTTGCATGTCCTGGAATCGCAATACCGCCCCGGCAGTTCGGAGTCGCTCTCCCAGCTCGGTCAGCGGATGGGGACGGACAAGGGAACCGACCACTCCTACCTGGAGGTCTACGAGCAGTTGTTCGAACCGCTGCGGCGGCGACCGATGTCGATGCTCGAGATCGGCGTCTACAAGGGAAATTCCCTGCGGATGTGGAAAGCCTGGTTCCCGCAAGCTCGCATTTTTGGAATGGACATCAACCCGTCCGTCGACCCCGTGCCGGGCTGTGAACTCGTGATCGCCAGCCAGACCGACCGCGCCGCCATCGAGTCCCACTGGAGCGACGCATCGCTGGATCTCATCATCGACGATGGCTCGCATCAGATCGAACACCAGCTGTTGTCACTGTGTTACCTCTGGCCGAAACTCAAGCCGGGAGGGTTCTATGTCGTTGAGGATGTCCGAGACATCTCGTGGGTGAAACACTTTGCCCCCTTTCGCCCGCTCGTGCTGGACCGCCGCCATCGTCGTTCCCGGGAAGACGACATTCTGGTGATCTTGATGAAGTGACGCTCGTGATCGACAACGCCTCCCCTCCCTCCGCACGCTGGTCAGACGCGGTGGGATGACCCAGCCGGAATGATCCGCATGGACCGCCATGTTCCTCGAAATCGGAGTCTGGCTCGATCCAGCCGATGACACTGCCGAATTCGGCTGCCTATAATCGATATCGTTCACTGGGGTTCGGAGCGTTCGAAGACGATCCAAAACTTCCGAAGTCTTCGGAGACTTCGGAAGTCTGATGCGTCTCTCGACTCGGGCTCGCGGTGTTCTTCTCTGACTCTGGACCCCGCACGGGGAGTGTGTCGTGACCGATTCCGTTGAGCCCCTGGGCCCCCGCATCCTGATTCGCAAGGACGAAAGTCGCCAGAAGACCAAGGGAGGGATTGTCCTCCCCGACAGCACGGAGATCCCCACGATCACCGGTCGCGTCGTGGAGATCAGCCTGGAAGTCGAAAACAAGGAGGACTTCCCGGTCCGCAAGTACGACAAGGTGCTGTTCAATCCCAAGAGTGCCATTCCCGTCGATCTGGAGCCGGGGAACGTGTTGTTCGTCGTGCCGATCGAGGACATCGTGGCCGTCTTTCGCAAGGTTCCCCAGCCGAAGGCCAAACGCCCGTCCTCCGGGAAAGGGGAGAGCGAAGAGACCCCGGACGACACTGAGTAGCGTGGGCTTTAGCCCACGCGAGTTGGTATGGTCGTCGATCCAAGCCATCGAGATGCGTGGGCTAAAGCCCACGCCACTCCCCACTCCCCACTCCCCACTCCCTCTGCAATGCCGAACCCCGAGCCCCCCCCCTGCCCCGCCGAAGTCCGCCCCAGCACGATGGCCGACCTGGATGACATCTATGAGTTCATCCAGCCGTTCGTCGACGCGGGCCGACTCCTGCCGCGCACCGTCGACGAACTCGAAGGGCTGATCCCTACCGGCTTCGTCGCCATCGTCGATCACGAGGTCGTCGGCTTCGTCGCCCTCGAAGTCTACTCGCGGAAGCTCGCCGAAATCCGCAGCCTGTGTGTCTCGTCGGAACACCGGGGCCAGGGGATTGGCAAACGCCTGACCCTCGCCTGCGTCGACCTGGCCCGTCGCCTCAAGGTCTTCGAAGTCATGGCGATCACCTCGACGGATGAGTTCTTCCGCAGCTGTGGCTTTGATTTCACGCTCCCCGGCGAGAAGAAGGCTCTGTTTTTGTTGACCCGTGATGAGCATTGAGTCCCGTAGGCGATGTCGCTCCGCGACTCGCATTCCGCCAGCAGACAGCGAGCGGGCGGTTCACGACCGGTCACATCCCCCGAACCACAGAGCCCACTGATGTCCTCCGGAAACTGGATTCGAGCCACGCTCGGGACGCATCTCGTCGAAGCCTGGGTGCCCACCACTCGGACCTCGGCGGAGGCCATTCTCTTCCTGCACGATCTGGATGCGGTCGCTCCCTCGCAACAGGCAAACTGGCGGGGGATCTTGGAATCCTCCCCCGTCCCCGTGATCTGCCCGCTGGCCGGTCGCAGCTGGTGGCTCTCTCTGCCGACCGCCGAATTCCCCGAGGGCGGCCCGCTGGGGTGGGTCCGGTCGCAGGTGGTTCCCTGGATCGAGCAGACGTTCCACGTGCAGCCGCCTCGGATTGGTCTCATCGGAATCGGCATGGGAGGCGGCGGGGCACTGAACCTCGCCTATCGCGCAGCACGTCAATTCCCGGTCGTGGCCGCGATCTCCGCAGCTGTGGACTTCCATAAGTATCAACCGAGCGAACCGGCATTGAGCGAAGTGTTCGAGTCGGTCGAGGCCGCGCGGCAGGAGACGGCGACGCTGCACCTGCACCCGCTGAACTGGCCACTGTTCCAGCGGATCGCCTGCCACCCGGCGGACCCGTTTTGGTCTGAGGGGTGCGAACGTCTGGCCAGCAAGCTGGGCTCGTCCGGCATCCCCTTCGACCGGGAGATGGGGACCGCATCCGCGTTCGAACGAACAAACTACGAGAGCCAGCAACTGCGACTGTCGGTCGACTATGTCCTTCGGAACATGGCGTCGGCAGCGCGGCAACTCGGAGTGGTCTGAAGTGCCTGCTGCGTCCCTCCTGCTCCCCTCTCCCCCTGGCAGAGGGGCCGGGGGTGAGGGCCGTCTGCCCAAAGACTCCCGCCGGAGACCTGAACCCGCCCCGCTGGTCCGCTACGATGTGGGGGGCGGTGATGAAGTCCGGCGGGCTGCGGTCATTCCGCTGGACCCGACGCTGATCGCTTTCCGTCCCTGAGATTCCCTGATGTCTGTGGCACCTGTCGACAAATCCGGTCAGCGCATTCGCCAGATGTTTGGCGCGATCGCGGGCTGGTATGACTTTCTGAATCACTTTCTGTCGCTGGGCATCGACATCTGGTGGCGCAAGAAGACCGTCGAGCTGGTGCCGCCTCAAGGTCCGTCCCCGATCCTGGATGTCTGCACCGGGACGGGCGATCTGGCGATTGCCTACTGGCATGCAGCGGGCCACACGGTGCCCGTGACCGGCACCGACTTCACTCCCGAGATGCTCGACCGGGCCCGCCTCAAGGGGCACAAGGCCCGCACCGACGAGACCACTGCCACGCTCGATTTCATCGAGGCCGACACGCTCCATCTGCCGCTGCCCTCCGACACATATCAGATCGTGTCGGTCGCCTTCGGCATCCGCAACGTCACCGACTACCAGGCCGGCGTCCGCGAAATGGTCCGCGTCTGCAAACCCGGCGGCCGGGTGGCGATCCTGGAGTTCTCGCGACCGACGAACAGCCTGCTCGGGAAGCTGTACCTGTTCTACTTCCGCCAGGTGTTGCCCAGGCTCGGGCAGTGGTTCTCAAAGAGCGATCAGTCGGCCTACCACTACCTGCCCGCGTCGGTGTTGCAGTTCCCCAGCGGCGCGGAGTTCGCGAAGGAGCTGACCGCCTGCGGCCTGACCCAGGTGACCAGCCGCCCGTTTACGTTCGGGATTTGCACGCTGTACAGGGGCGTGAAGCCGTAAGGCCGACCCCCGTGGGGCACGTTTCCGACGTGCCCGACTGCCCCGTAGTGACCGAGTCTCATCCCGCCCCCTCGTCAGACAGGGAAACTCGATGCCCGATTTCGCCCCTCAGCGTTGCGAGGCAATTCCGCAGGGGATAAAGAAGTCAGCAGGGGATAACGGTGTCAGTATCCTTGATGCATACTTATGGCCAGATACGGTTATCGCGGTAGGGACGGTCATTGCTGACCGCCCCCCGCACAGATCCGTACGTGCGGAATTACCGCATACGGCTCCTACCTCGGATGATGACTTG
>JAYWFM010000170.1:0-5035 GCA_043778825.1 Planctomycetota bacterium
CACCATGCGAGAATCCAACACTTTTGATTATGTGATCGGCGGAAACGTGGAACAATTCTGTGAGATGTTCTCAACAGGATTCAAGTTCTAGTCTGCCCCGCCACCAGGTTTTGATGCAAGCGGGCCGCTTGACACCTGCCCGCTAGTCTGCTACAATTACCCACAGAAGCAACAAGGCTTCCAGCAACCAGTCCACTCAACGGAGAGCAATCATGGGAACCACCATTGGAGACACCCGCACCTGTCTGACAGTCGGCGACATCATCGAGGTCCGGGGCTACGTCATGCTGGCTGGCTTGGATGCAGGTTTCTACCGAGTCAAGTCGGTGTCCCTGTACTACGGGAAGCCCTCGTACACGTTCACCAAACCGCGCGGCAGGAAGCCAGTTGCACGTCATTACACCTGCTCAGTGGATAGCTGGCTGGGGCATGCCGGGGACCACAACGGCATCG
The DNA here is from genome assembly GCA_043778825.1 of Planctomycetota bacterium. GTDB lineage: Bacteria > Planctomycetota > Planctomycetia > Planctomycetales > Planctomycetaceae > TH-plancto1. Next base: position 454 of record JAYWFM010000170.1, read on the forward strand.
ATGCTGCCGGTTTCTAGTGATATGGTGTCCGATTGACTATCGGCAGGATTGACTCCCTGCCGATAGATGCTACAATCACCCTCAGACAGCAAACGAACGCTGCTGACAACCTTCACCACCCAACGGAAGCCTGAATCATGCACAAGTCTCCACCAATCGATACCGCCAAGCACACCTCCGGCCTGTTCTGCTCCGTCTACCGGGACGCGAAAGGCACCGATTGCACCAACAGCGGGATCACCAGCAAGGTCGACCGCGTCATTCTGCTCGGTCCCGGTGTCGAAGGGCCATTCGACATCACAGCGGAACTGCCATTTGAGACGGGATATGCCCCGGCCCTGTACCTCCACGCTTGGCTGGAAAGCGGGGAGATTGTTCGCCGCTTCGCCAGCCCACATCCCGACCCCCACGAAGGTGGATACATGTTCGGCGGGAACTTCATCTACACCAGCGATAGCCGGTTCCCCGGTGGCTGTCCCATCCATGTTCACGACAGACAAGAGGGACGGCGATAGGCGGCAGAATTCCCCCCCGGCAGGGAATCGACATCTCTGCCGGGTTGTCTATTGACAACACACGACGTATCGTGTACAATTACCGTATCAGCCCGCACAACGCGGGTTGAACCAGAAACCACCCAACGGAAACCCAGATCATGACCACTGCAACCCCCACTTGCACACTGTCTCACGCCATCGCTCGCTTCGACCTACCAGAAGCCCACCGAGACGTGTTCCAGTGGCCGGAGACTGTCCTGACGCACTACACCCCACAGGGGGATGACGTATCGCCTTATGTGCGGACGTGCCAGCCCAGCGGATTGGTGGACAGCTACTTCCGCTTCACGCTGGACGATGTGATCTATTGCGTGCCCCCCGCGCATTCCCTGAATTGTGCTATCCGGGAACAATGGCAATTTCTGAACTACGGTCGACCTCGGGCTAGGTAAACCAGCCAAGCCACCCCCGGCAGGAATCTCTGCCGGGGTTCTCACCACCCACGAACGGGAATCCCGATCATGAGCATCGACGCCAACTGGATTGCAATCTGTGCCATCCTCGACACCGGCAACGCCTGCGGTGGCGACGAATGCGAACAGCTTTGCCGATTGATCGAGGAGGGGATGCGGCACTTCGGCAACTCAGGGAATGCCCCCGATACGCTGCCCATCTCTGTCGACAATTGCATGCGCATCTACGCGGCCTTGCATGATCGTTACTGCAACGGTTGACACAAAAGACACGGACGATACAATAAGCCACGCCAGTCGTAACGGCGATTGGCATTCCCCAACTTCAACGGAGAGACGATCATGTTGTTCCAAGTGCGACACGATAACAAGGACGTGACAGTTCGGTTCGAACGGGCGGGAGGTCTGGACGAACGCCACATCCTCGAATGCGATGACGGCAGAACAGTGTCGATCCATCGCCGGGGGACTCGCTGGATGCTGGCGATCATTCGGGGCGATTCTACTCGGTACATCCCTGCCTTTCGCTTCCAGGCAGATGCCCTGCATGCGGCTGCGATGCTCTATCTGAGAGCGTCATCTCAGTTGGTCGAAGCCTAGCGATCCCGGCAGGACTTCAAACTCCTGCCGGGGATTTTTGTTCTGGTTGCCACTTGACAACACACGACGCATCGTGTACAATTACCGTATCAGCCCGCACAACGCGGGTTGAACCAGAAACCACCCAACGGGAACCGCGATCATGTCCAGCTACGATAAACAAGTCACACACGCCGCACAACAGGCCGCTTGCCTCACCCGGCAGGAGTACATCGCCACGGGGCTGGAGGAAAGCACGCTGTGCTACGACCTTGCCCGAGATGCCGCCCGTGATCGTAGTTACACGCTCCGGGAGAACATCGACTTGGACTCGACCCCCACCAACCCCGGTTCGGCCATCCTCCAGATGCTGGACGACATCGACGCACTGAAGGGACTCCCCCGGACGCGGCAGGATCACTACACCATTCGCATCATCAGAAACTGAGTGCCCCTACGATTGACAACACATGCCGCATCGTGTACAATTACCCCATCAGCCAGCACAACGCAGACTGAACCAGAAACCACCCAACGGAGACAGAAGTCATGGCAACCATCGTCACCACCAACGGCATCCCCCTGACCTACAACGATGAGTGGGATACGACGCACCGCCCCATCCAGCCCAAGCATCTCGACACGCTGGACAAGGTCGCGTACATCATGAACACGCGGGACGGCCACTGGTACTATTCCACCACCATTTACGGGGCCGTCTTGCAATTCATTGGGACGGCAGATAGCAAATTGGCCGCGTACTATCCGCGTCTGTCGGCGCACACGATGAATACACTGTTGTCCATCCCCGGCTTCCGCTGGATCGAATGCGGGGAAAATGCGTTCGATGTCGGACTCGAACACTGAAACCCCTACATGCGTCCAGGCGGACTCCAACCTACCTGGACGTGATTCCACCTCTCTCACAATCTCCACCCCGGCAAACTGTATTCTGTGCGGTTTGCCAGCATCCCCCAGAAACGAACCCATATCATGCAAACCACACTGCGAACTGTTCCCATTGACGCGTCTGTTATGGAATCCCCCGCCCCACCCCGGCACAAACACGCCAAAAGTGACCTGGATCGGCACGGGGCCGGTTTGGTGTTGTCCCGCGACCACGGGGATCAACTTCTGATGCAATGCGCAGACGGCACGATTGCCGTCATCACGGCCCTGATGGGGAAGGATGGTCACATGAAAATTGGAATCCGCTGCAACCGGGACTGCAATGTTCAGCGGCGGGAAGTGACTCCGCAGGAATGGATCGACTGCGTAGAAGCCGACGCGCAGAATCGGTAGGAATTGGCGTAAGCCCCAGGAATCCCCCGGCAGGATTCAACCCCTGCCGGGTTTCTTTGCCGCCTCACTTGACTTCTTGCATCCAGTCTGTTACAATGCATCATCGAAGCAAACAACGCTTCAAACCTTCACCACCCAACGGAGCGATATCATGGCCGCAACCAAGAACTACGAAATCCTGTACCTCGACCACACTGGGGCCAAGAAGTCCCTCAAGGTTCCCCCATTACTCGCGCTGGAGATCGGCGAGGTGGTGGCCAAGAAGTATTGCGGGGCTGTGATTACGGGTCAGCATGCCGTGGCCGCGTTCCGGGGCCATGCTGAGTGCCTGGAGGTATTCTGGGGTCCAGAGCATGCCGTGGAAACCTACTATGGATCGGCTATGTCCACCCCTGCCATCTAGGCCACCTGATCCCCGGCCGGATTCAACCCCTGCCGGGTTTCTTTGCCGCCTCACTTGACTTCTTGCATCCAGTCTGTTACAATACATCATCGAAGCAAACAACGCTTCAAACCTTCACCACCCAACGGGAATCCCAGCTATGTCCGACCACATCAACGCCATCGCCATCAGTGCCACAATTGCCGCATCCCTTGCAGCGGGGGCGGTCGCTTTCGTAGTGTCTCTGATCTGTATGGGATTCATCCCAGCCGTCATCGTGGGGAGCGCTGCGATGCTGGCATCGACGGTCATCGTGTATACGCTGGCGAAACCAGTTTACATGGTTGTTCAGCGGAATTCGGCAGGATTCTAGTCGGATTTCATGTGGTAGGTATTGACAATGTACCGATGTTGGATTACAATTACCCTCAGACAGCAACGAACGCTGCAACACAGCACCACTCAACGGGAGCATAGAAATGGCCACCACAGCAACGATCACCGATTCCCACGGCTATCGCATGGTCGCGACGTTCATCGGGGGCGGCAAGGTGACGATCCGGGACAGCTATGGGCACACCCTGACCGAGACGACGCAGGAATGGGCATCTCGCTGCGACAAGGCTCTGGATGCCGGGGCCAAACTGTCCTAGCGGCCCCGGAGAATCCCCGACAGAGATTCACAATCTCTGTCGGATTGCTATTGACAATCCGACAGAGGTATGGTACAATTGCATCAGTGAAGCAACAACGCCTCACACAACCTCACCCCAACAACGGGAAGCCATCATGAAAACGATCATCGTCCACCTCACCAACGGTAGCCAGTTCACCAGCAACGTCACCGGGACGGAGAACGAAATCCTGTCCTATTTCGTGGGACACAAGTTCGCCATCGGCGACCTGGTGTCTACCGCCACCAGCGTCGAGTTCTGTTGAGATGCCAAGCCATCCCGGCAGGACACCCCTGCCGGGCTTCAGCCACCCCAGCAACGGGAATCACGACCATGAGACCAAGTATCATTTACGTCGTTTCTCTCATCTCTGCCATCACGTCCGGGGCAGTGGCGGGTCTGTTCACTGCCGGAATGGTACTCGCGCAGGGGGGATTCATTCTGGCGATCTTGGCGGGTCTGTTGATGGCTTGTGCCGCAATGGCCCTGTGCTACGTCATCGCTCCCGCGATTTGTGACGCGGCACAAATCGTGATCGATGCTGCGGAATCTCGGTGAATGGCTGACGGATTCTGTTGGATTGTCTATTGACTTCCTACGACGCATCGTGTACAATTACCGTATCAGACAGCAAAACGCTTCTGACCAGCCCAACACCCCAGCAACAGGAACGCC
>JAYWFM010000171.1:0-5030 GCA_043778825.1 Planctomycetota bacterium
CGGGCCGTCACTCGACTCCGCCAGCGGGTGACGACCCGTTGGGCCTTGATCGGTTGAGTGTTCCCAGGGCTGCCGCCCTGGGCTATCGAGTCAAGCCCCTTCGGGGCGAGAATCCCAGGGGATTCTGCGTAGGATGGCGACTACACTCCTTCCGAAGTCTCTCTCGGGATGGCTCGGGCACGTTGGAAACGTACCCCTGTGGGAGTCCAGCCTGTAGGCTGCCTTCTCCGTGTGGGGAGCAGGCTGAAGCCTGAACTCCAACGGAGCGGTTGGGCCCCGCGCCCTCAGCTCCGCTGGGGACCGAATGAAGAACCGGCGGCGAGCGCCGGGCCACGCTTAACTTTTGGGTCGCAGCAGTCGGGAGGGCGAGGCTCCTGCCGTACCGGGCGTGCCAGAAAGCGTCGTCCCTGGCTCGCGGCTCAGCAGGAGCTTCGCCCTCCCGGGCCGGCCTGGCTCAACCCCAATTCTTAGTCTTGACGAGGCTCTAGCGCCGGGCCGCTCACTCGGCTTTGATCTTCAGCTCGATCGACTCGCTCGTGCCCTCGGCACTCACCGTCAGTGGCAGATGGTACTTGACCTTGCCGAAACGACAGACGCCGCCGGTGCCGTCGCGGCAGTAGGAGTAGCTGACGGTCAGGAGGTACACGCCCGAGCCGTTGGCGGCGAGCGACGCCAGGCCGCTGGCTTCGAGGCCGTCGGCGGTGAGTTTCTGACGAGTCGCGAGAACACCGGCCTCGATCACGGCGTCCCCGCTCACGGCCTGCCACTGGACAGTGACCGGGGCCAGCTTGTTGAGCTTGAACTCCACGGGGAGTTCGAAGGTCACGTGGACCTTGGTCGTCTTGCCGGACTTCACCGTTTGGGCGGGCAGCTCGGTGATCGGAGTTTTGTCCTCCACGGTCGACTTGCGCGGAGCCGGTGGGGTGAGGCCAGCGATGACCAGTTCTCGCGTCGCCTTCGTCTTCAGGTTCACGGCCAGCAGCCGGTGGTTGTTGGTGTCGGCGATCACCAAATCATCACCGATCACGGTCAGCCCGGCGGGTTCGGAGAGCTGGACCGTCTCGTTGTCGATGTGCGTCCCGCGCTTGCCGGTGCCCAGCCAAGTGGCACTCGCCCCGGTCTTCGGGTCGACCACCTTGATCTTGTGGTTATAGGTGTCGGTCACGAACAGCTGGCCCTTGTGGAACAGGACTTCCAGCGGGTGTTGCAGGCGGGCCTTGTCGGCGGGACCGTCGATGTCGCCGAACTCGAACAGAGACCGACCGCGAGCCAGATCGTGCGGGCCGACGACGGTGGTAACCTCGCCCTTGGCTCCGATGGTCACGCGGCGCACGGCGGAGCCTTCGCTGTCGACGTGGTACAGGGCCTGGCCATCGGTGGTGATCCCGGACGGCTGGGCCAGAGCCGAGTTGGCCAGCGAGTCGTCGAGGATGTCCTCGCGCCCCGTCCCCGCGAAGACCTGCACGGTGTCGGTCCCCGGCGTGTGCGACCACAATTGATGGGGCCCGGCCATACAGATATAGAGCACGCCATTGAGATGCTGCAGCGCCCACGGACTATTGAGCGGTGTCGTCGCCGCCGGTTGCGGCCCATCATCGACCGTCAACCGACCATGCGACTGCTCGCCGGTGCCCGCGATCGAGATGACCTTCTTGGTCTTGAGGTTCACTGCTCGCAGCAGGTGGTTCTCCGTGTCCGCCACATACAGCACATCGCCGACGAGGGCCATCCCCTGCGGATGGTCGAACTCGGCCTCGGCGTAGCTGCCGTCCTTGCGGCCAATCGCCCCGCTGCCAATCGTCTCAATCAACTTTCCGGACAGGTCTGAGATCACCAGCCGGTTGTGGTTACTGTCCGAGATAAACAGCCGCTTCCCGGCCTCGTCGGCGAGAACCTTGCCGGGATAACGCAGCGGGGTCGGGGCTTGCTTCTCGCGCTCCAGGTGGAACGACACCGGCGTCTCGTCCAGCGTCCCCTTGGCCCGGTGGTAGACGATCATCTTGGCGATGACTGAATCGAACAACTCGCGGTTCCCCTCGCCCGGCTGTTGCCCGACGAAGTTCCCCTCGGGGTCGATAATCATCAGCGTCGGCCAACTGCTGAAGTTGAACTTGCGACCAATCACACCATCGCTGTCGTTGACGACCGGGTGTTCGATTTCGTAGCGGAGGATCGCCTCGCGGATGTTGGCGCTGTCCTGCTCGTTGTCAAATTTCGGGTGATGCACGCCGATCACGACCAGTTGATTCGGGTACTTCTGCTCCAGGAACTTGAGGTCCGGCAGGATGTGCATGCAGTTGATGCAGCAGTAGGTCCAGAAGTCGAGGACCACGACCTTGCCCCGCAGCTCCTTGAGCGAGATCTCGCCCGAGGTGTTGAGCCACTCGGTGCCGCCTTCGAGGCTGGGAGCTGCAAAGCGACCGGGGAATGGGTTCTCGCCAGCGTTCACGGGCGGCTCCTTCTCGGGGGTCTGTTTATCCTGAGCCAGTGCCAGCGATGGCCCGATCTGAGCGATCAGCCCGATCAGGCAAGTGACCACGACCAGTCCGCGTACCCACCTGCTTGCGAGAGGGAAACTCATGGTGTGCAAACTCCGAAAGCCATCCGCCGACCGCCTGACCCGTCCGATCCATCACGGGGGTCCACTGTGCGGAACCGATCATAGAGTTCTGATGGGAAGACGCCAACTGGAGGGGCGATCCGTATTTTGTGGGATAGGCTTCCAGTCTGTCAGGTCTACGTGGGATAGACTGCCAGCCTGTCAGGTCTTCCCGAAAGACGACAGGCTGGAAGCCTATCCCACGTCCACATGCCGGAACCTCTCATGCCCACCCTCGGGATCTTCGCGAAACGTCCGGTGCCGGGAGCCGTTAAGACGCGGCTGGCGGTGGCCATTGGTGCGGAGGCGGCGGCGCGGTTCTATGAGGTGAGCCTGCGGACGCTGCTGGCTCGGGTGCGCGGTCTCGACCTGCGGCGGGTCATTGCCCATACCGAAGACAGCCAGGCCGACCGGGATTGGTTCCAGCAGTTCGAGGGCTACGAACTCTGGCCGCAGCCGCCAGGGGATCTGGGGGCCAAGCTGACGGCGTGGTTCGAGATCGCCTGTGCCACGAATGACCGCGTGCTGGTCATCGGCTCCGACAGCCCGTCGCTGCCACTGGAGTACATCACCGAGGCGATCGCGGCCCTCGATCACAACGACTGTGTGATCGGTCCAGCCGAGGACGGTGGGTATTATTTGCTGGGCCTTTCCCGCCCGGTGCCGCAGCTGTTCGAACGGATCGGATGGAGTGGCCCGCTGGTTCTGGCACAGACCTTAACGCGGGCCCTCAGTCAACAACTGGTCGTCGCTTTATTGCCGCCGTGGACCGATGTCGATGAGGTCGCCGACCTCACCGTACTGAAGGAGCAACTGTCACGTGCGGGGTCTGATCCGGTGTGGGAACCGCTCCAGTTCGAGGTCGACCGCCTGCTGCGGACGAGTCGGTGATGGGCCGGAGAACGGAATTTATTCCGTTCCTCCGACTGGAAAACGGAATGAATTCCGTTCTACTTCCTCGTCTGCGTGACCGCCCACGTTCTGGCGAACGTGGCGACCTTGGAAACACCCCCATGCCTCACTCGATCTCAACCGCTGTCACCATCAGCCTCGTCCCCCAGGCCAAGGGCGGGCCGTTTGTATTCTGGGACGACCTCGAACAGGGGATCGCCAGGGCGGCGGCGCTCGGCTTTGATGCCGTCGAGTTGTTTGCACCGGGTCCGGATGCTGTCTCGACCGAGTCCCTGCGAAAGCAGTTAGCCGATCACAAACTCAAGCTCGCCGCTGTCGGCACCGGGGCGGGGTGGGTGGTTCATAAGCTGACGCTGACGGACCCCGATGCCCGCGTACGGAAGAAGGCGGCGGAGTTCATTCGGTCGATGATCGACTTCGGCGGGGCGAACCAGGCTCCGGCAATCATCGGGTCGATGCAGGGAAGGTGGGGCGGGAGTGTCGACAAGGCGACCGCGCGGGGCTGGCTGGGCGAGGCTCTCGTCGACCTCGGCGAGCATGCGAGTCAATACAACGTCCCCCTGATCTATGAACCGCTGAACCGCTACGAGACGAACCTCTGCAACACGCAGGGGGACGGCGTGCTGCTCCTCGAAGAGTACGGAGCCACGAACACGCGGCTGCTGGCGGACCTGTTCCACATGAACATCGAAGAGGTCGACATCGCAGCGGGCTTGCGACAGTCGGGCCGCTGGCTGGGGCATGTGCATTGCGTGGACACGACCCGCTGTGCCGCGGGAGTCGGGCACATGCACTGGCCGCCGATTGTGCAGGCCCTGCGCGAGATCGGCTACGGCGGGTACGTCTCTGCCGAATGCCTGCCCTGGCCGAATTCGGACGCGGCGGCGGAGCAGACGATGCGGAAGTATCGGGAGTTGTTTGGAGAGGCTGATGGCTGATGGCTGATGGCCAGAGGAGATGGCGTCCGACTCCCGACTCCCGACTCCCGACTCCCGACTCCTCGATCGGCTGCGCGGGATCGGCGTGAGTCTGCCAGAGGAGTGTCTCGCGAAGAGCCGCGAGGCACATGCCGCGCGGGGGCTGCCGGAGTCGCGGATCGTCGATGTGATCTCGCACGTCGAGTCCCAACAGATCGCCATCACGTTGCCCGACAACGCTTCGAAGAAGCTGCAACCGTTTGGCGGGGGGGCGGTGTTTTGCCGCCTCACAAAACCGGAACTGTTGTCTCTCCCCGCCGGGGAGGGCTGGCCGAAAACGCCCAGTTCCGAATGGTCCACCGCGTGGGCGCGGGAAGCCGAGCGTCGCCGACGCGAAGCCGACCGGACACGCGACACCGCCGAACGGTTGCAGCGCGAGGCCGAGCAGTCCGCCGAGCGCGAGAGGTACGTGCAGCTGGAACTTCAGTTCGCGGGCGAGCTGTCCCGGCTGCGCGGTGATCTGCGGGCCATCGGCCAGATCCTCGCGGACGCGGGAACCGAGTTCGCATCGCTGTTGCCGCTGGCCCGTACCAAGGGTCTGG
>JAYWFM010000172.1:0-5012 GCA_043778825.1 Planctomycetota bacterium
CCGACTCCCGACTCCCGACTCCCGACTCCCGACTCCCGACTCCCTACTGAAACCGGTACGCCGGATTCGTCCGCGAGAAATCGAGCGGCTTCAGCCCCAGGTTCGTCTTGAGACCGGTGTAAGCGTAATCCTCGACCAGCGGCGGCTCGACCCCGGCTTGCTGCGGGAACCCGTAGTTCTGCACCCTCAGCGGCAGGCCGGTGGACTTCTCGATGAACAGCCGGCACTGGTGGTGAGGGAACTGTCGGCGGGGGCGGGGGTGGGTGACTTCCAAAGTCTCGCACTCGATCCGGCCCATCTTGGCGTCCGGGTAATACTTCACGTCGACCTCACCGTACTTCGACTCCAGCTCCCACTGTGCGATCACCTGCTGGACCATCTGTCGCAGGCCCATGTCCGACACGGGATGCCGGGCTTCGGCCATCACCCGAGGATCGTTGATCGGCAGGGCCAGCGTCCCGGCCAGAGACTTGATTCCCGCCCCCTCATGCACCAGCAGCTTGGCCGGGTCTTGCGAAGAGTCATACAGAACCTCGCGCCCCGCGTTCGGAGCGGCGAATTTGAGATACACCGCGAACGGCTTCTCCCGCACGCGAATCTGCATCATCTGCGTCGTGAGGGTGTTTCCGATCAACTCGCGTTTAGTCAGCGTCCCCTCGTAGTCCGCCAGGGCGCTGGCTTTGGCCAGCGCGGTCTTGGCCAGCGCGATGGCCGGGCTCAGCGGGTGAACCTGCGGTGCCGGATTCGCGGGGGGAGCCTTCGGCTGCCCTGTTTGTGCGCGGACCGTCTCCGAGGTCGCCAGCAACCCCAGTACGGTCCCCAGTGCGACAATCGTCACTCGACGAAATTCACCCATGATGCACTCCCCGTCACTCACAGCCCGTGTCTGGCGTCAGCGCCAATGCCGAATGTGTTCCACCAACCGGATCTCCGCCTGCGGCACAGCCTCCACGAGCCGTTCGCTCAACAGTCCGGCTTCCTCGCCAGACTGAATGTCAAACAGATAGTCGCTCAATACCTGCCGGACTTCCGGCGGGCCATGCAGCATGAAGTGGGCCCACGCCCACGCCTCGCGATACTCATCCGCCCCCATGTCGGCCAGGTCTTCCGCCGCCTCCAACTGGGCAATGTCCGGACGCCAGCCGAACAGGATCGACCGCTTGAGACTCAACAGATGCGGGTTGCCCGAATTGCGTTTGGAGGCCACGACCTCGAAGTATTCGGCCAGTCCCTCATCCAGCCACATCGGGACATGGGGCAGGGCATTGTGCAGCACCGCATGCGTACACTCGTGCCGCAAATCGGTCTCGAACCCCCACCGCTTATAGACATACACCCGCCCCCCGTCCGAACCCTGTACAAACAGGGCCGGGCGGTTCAGCCCCTCGGGCACACGCTGGGCCAGATGCGCCCGATAGGTGGTCTTGCTCTGGAACAGGCTGATCTCCACCGACTGCTCCTGCGGCTTCAGATTCAGCAGCTTCAGCACTTCGCTTTGCAGGCTGGTGATCTGCGCGACCAGGGCCTGGCTGTCCTTGTCGTCGAGTGCGTACTCGGAACGGATCTGGAAGATGCCGGTGGTCTGGGTGGTCGCCCACTGTGCGGAGGCGCAGGAGAGTGCCCCGAGCCAGACGAAGCTGGTCACGCACACCGAAATCCATTTCGCGGATCGCATGGAAACACCCTGTCTGCCGCCCCCCCGCAGTCCGTGCGAGCCGGGATCGGCAGAATCTGCGGGTGGATTACCGGGAAACGGGGGTGCGGGTCAAGAGCGGTTCGCAGAAGTGGAGCCTGCGTGTGCGGATTCCTCATGATTTTGTTCTTCATGATTTTGTGAATCTCTTCCGGTCCCTCCCGGAATGTCAGAGGTGAACAAAATCATGAAGAACAAAATCATGAAGAGCTTCGAGAACAGGATCGACACCCTCTGGCACCGATGGAATGACGAGTTAGCTGTCGCCGAGGGATGACCATCCGGCGGACGCCGGACGCTCGCCGGGAGCGAAGCAGTTCGGTGGGATCGATGTCACTGCGTGTTGCCAAAAAACCACACCCGGCGGGGAGTCAAGGAGTTTTTTGCTCGGGGAGAGGAATTTCTACTTCTTCGTCGAAAAAGTTCGGCACCGCGATTTGTCGCGAACTAGGTTTAATGCGTGTCTTCATCCTCCCGAGAGTGAAAGCCTGCCATGAAACGCCGCTCGTTCCTTCTGTCGTCCCTCGGTCTGACCGCTGCCTTCGCTGCCGGAACTCATGTTCGGGCTTCCACGAGTTCCACCGACATCATTCGCGTCGAAGAGGACTGGTACATCAAGGTCGGCGATCCCGATCCGGCGATTGATGCGCCGCAGATTGTGACCGTCTTCGGACCGGTCGATCCCATCACCGGGACGCACGCCATCTTCGAGTTGAACCACGGCACCCAGCCCGACTATGCCCAGGGCGGGATGCAGCTGCAATGCTGGTACGCCAATTCGCTGGTCGGCTATCGCAGCCAGCACGCCCCGGCGGAACTGAATGTCGTGGATGAGGTCATCAAATTCACGACGGCCATTGAAATCATTTTGTCAGGGACGGATCGTGTCCGGATGGAAGTCATCAATGGCACGTCCACCAGTTGGGGGACGTTTGGCGGAACCCAATCGCTGCGGCTGACATTGCCGACACCCATGGACGACCTGAACAGCTTCAACCCGGCGCATTCGATCGCGAACTCGCGGGTCACATTCGGGAGCAATCGCGTGATCGTCTATAAGCGGACCGCGATCCGGTACTACAAGCAAGCCGGGCTGGACCACACGGTCACGGCGGACACGATTGTGGAGCAGTGGTAAAGACAGTCGCCTTTCATTCCGCGAAAGAGCGAGAGATCAAGTTCGAATCCGGCGAGCCGGGAGGCGTCAGCCCCCGGATTCTCAGCGACCATCGAAAGAGTCCGGGGGCTGAAGCCACCCGGCTCACCACTTTTGTCGGTGACATCCAGGAACCTCATCATGAAGCGTTTTGCCCGTCCCATTCCCCATGGCCCAGCTCGTCGCGGCAACGTCCTCGTGCTGAGCGCGATGGTGTTTTCCATGCTGCTGGCCTTCACGGCCTTTGTCGTGGACATCGGATATATCGTGACATCGCGATCCGAACTCGCAGCGACCGCCGACGCAGCGGCCCTGGCGGCCACCATCGAGATGGCGGATGGATTCGGCACACTGACGAACACCCAGATCGCGACCAACTCCAAGGCCGCCGCAGTCTCGGTGGCGGCGGCGAATAGCGCGGCGGGTCTCAACTCTGTCTACTGCAATCCGACACGCGATGTGAAGCTGGGCACTTACAGTTGGAACGCGGCCAACTCGACCTGGGTCACGACCTGGAATGCGACCCCCTACAATGTGGCCGAGGTCACTTTGCGTCGGGATCAGGTCGGCAGCACACTGGGGGACAAGCAGCTCGATCTGTTTATTGCCCCCTCGTTTGGCAAGTCCAAATCGGGAATCTGCTTGACTGGCAAGGCCGCACTGATGCCCGCCACAGGGTTCAAGAAGATCACGGGAGTCAATCTCGACATCCTGCCGATCACGCTCGATCTGCCCACCTGGACGGCACTCGAAGGCGGCACCGGAACGGATGAATACTCCTACAACACCTCGACGGGGGCGGTGACGACGGGGGCAGACGGCATCAAAGAGGTCGACCTGTACCCGCTCTCCAGTGACATCACGACTGCCGGAAACCGGGGCACGGTCGACATCGGCAGCAGCAACAACAGCACCGCTGACCTCAGCCGGCAGATCCTGTACGGCATCAATGACGACGACATGTCGCATTTCGGGGGGCAGTTCAACTGGAGCAGCGGGAGCATCACGCTCAATGGAGATACTGGTCTCAGCGCCGGGATCAAGGACGAACTGGAAGCCATCATCGGGAAACCTCGCATGATCCCCATCTTCACTTCGGTCGCTGGTCCCGGGAACAACGCCAACTATGTCATCCCCAAGTTCGTCGGGATCCGGATCCTGCATGTGCAACTGACCGGGAACCAGAAGCAAGTGGTGGTCCAGCCCGCCAGCATGGTCAGTTCCGCCGGGATTCCCGGGACAGCCACGATCGGCATTGGCACGATTTTCTCCCCCGCGGCGATTGTGAAGTAGGCTGGGTGAGCAGACACGTCAGGACCGCCTGACTGCTCGCTTCCGGTTCGTCTCCCCTCCCGTTCGTCGAAGTCTTCCCAGGTGCTCTGATGCGTTCCCCGCTCCGTCCCTTCCCACGCTCGAAAACGGCTCACCGGTCTGGTGCGGCTGTCGTCGAAATGGCACTGGTGATGCCGATCTTCTGCATGCTGGTGCTGGGGATTGTGGAGTTTGGCCGGGGCTTCATGGTGTGCCAGTTGCTCAACGATGCAGCCCGCGAAGGAGCCCGCTCGGCGATCCTCGCTGGCAGCACGAACGCCGCGGTGACCACCGATGCCAAGACCTTTATGGTGGACACCGTGAAGTGTGCTGCTGCTGATGTGACAGTCACGATCACGATCACCGAGGCGGCGGGAAATGCGGCGGCCTCGAACTCGCTGGCCAGCGCCCACAAGCGAGACCTCTGCAAAGTGAAGGTCTCCGTGCCGTTTAGCAAAGTCAGTTTTCTCCCCGGCAGCTATCTCAAGTCCTCGACACTGAGCGGCATGTCCGCCATGCGTCATGAGTAGAGGGCCGTGCTGCAATCCACAGGCGAGCCGGAGTGCGTCAGCACCCGGACACTTCGTGGTGGAATCCACCCTCCGCATGGTCCGGGGGCTGACGCCACCCGGCTCGCCTGGGTGCCGCGTCGCATGTGGTGGGCCGAGGACTTCTTCTATCGCTCCTCGCTGTCGTTCCGATTCCGGCAGGCGATCAATTCCGCCACGATACTGATTGCGATCTCCGGGACCGTCTGCGAACCGATCTCCAGGCCCAGCGGGGCATGCACGCGGGCCAAGTGAGAGTCTTCGATCCCCTCCCGCCGCAGATCGTCGAAGATCATCTTGATCT
>JAYWFM010000173.1:0-2000 GCA_043778825.1 Planctomycetota bacterium
GTGGCGAGGTACTCCTGTTCCGCGCGATGCAGATTGTCGACGGACCGCAACTTGATCATCTTCGCCGGGCAGCCGCAGACCACGTGTCCGGCTGGGACATCTCGCGTCACCATCGACAACGCGCCGACGGAGGCTCCCTCGTGCAGTTGAACACCGGGAAGCACGACGCTGCCGGTGCCAATGATCACATGGCGTCCGATGGTCACCGATCCCGTGGTGTTGCGTTTGAACTGGCTCGGAATGGTCCCATTGGTGAGTGACCCTCCGATGTAGTCGTCGCTCGTCGTCCAAATGCAGACGTTCGGGGCAATGTTCGAGAAATCTTCAAGCACCACTCGTCCGCCGCTGCCATTCACCAAGGTGTGAGCTGCAATATGGACGTTGCTGCCAATCGCCACGCCCAAGGGGCCGGCGGCCACGATGGCGAAGGCGTCAATGCGGCTCCGGTCACCCAGGGAGATGTTTCCGGGATTGAAAAACAGAGCGTGTCGCGTCACCCGCACATCCGCGCCGACGGACGCGAACCCCATGGCCAACAACTCATCTCGGGTGAACAGCATGACAACTCCGTTCCATTTCTTGACTCAACTCGTGGCAGTCTCTCATCAGGCCGCAGCCGACCGACGCATGGGAATCACGTTCGAGTCCCCCTGCACATGCAGCAGCAACTGCTTCGTCACGGAACGCTGTTCCTCAGTGGAGATCTCGTAAAACATCGGCAGCCGGACCAGCCGGGCGGCCAGGTCTTCGGTGACCGGCAAATCCCCTTCGTGGTAACCGAGCTTATTCCCCATCGGTGACGTGTGCAGCGGCACGTAGTGGAACACCGAGTGAATCCCTTGCGACTTCAGATGCGTCAACAGCGTCCCACGCAGCTCAGCCGAAGGCAGGATCGCATAGAACATGTGGTAGTTGGAGTCGCACTCTTCCGGAACGTGCGGCAGTTGAATCCCGCCACTGGATGCGAGACCTTCGAGTTGCTCGCGATAGAATTCGTAGATGGCCTTCCGCCGCTGGGCAATCTGGTCCAACAGTTCCAGTTGGCCATAGAGAAACGCCGAGCAGATCTCACTGGGAACGTACGAGGAACCGACATCCACCCACGTGTACTTGTCGACTTCGCCGCGGAAGAACTTCTGCCGGTTGGCACCCTTGTCACGAATGATCTCGGCGCGTTCGCGGAAGCGCTCGTCGTTGATGCACAGAGCGCCCCCTTCACCGCAGATGTAGTTCTTGGTCTCATGGAAACTGTAGCAACCGAGGTGGCCGATCGACCCCAGGGCGCGACCGCGATAGAACGAATTCACTCCCTGGGCTGCGTCTTCCACCACGATCAGGTTGTGCCGAGCCGCGATCTCCATGATGCTGTCCATTTCGCAGCTGACACCCGCGTAGTGGACTACGAAGATGGCTTTCGTGCGACTGGTGATCGCCTGTTCGATGAGCGATTCGTCGATGTTCAAGGTGTCTGAACGGATATCGACGAAGACTGGCTGAGCCCCCATGCGCACCACGGCGGAGGCCGTGGACACGAAGGTGTACGAGGGCATGATTACCTCGTCACCGGCTTCGAGTTCACACAGAATAGCCGCCATTTCCAGTGAGGCGGTACACGAAGGAGTCAGCAGCACCTTGGGAGTGCCGAATGTCTCCTCCATCAGGCGAGAACATGCCTTGGTGAAATGCCCATCACCCGAGATGTTTCCGTATGTCACCGCTTGAGCGATGTAATACAGTTCCTTGCCAGCGACGAACGGTTTATTGAAGGGGATCCGCATCCTGCATCTCCAGTCTCTCACACAACTCCTGCGACAT
The DNA here is from genome assembly GCA_043778825.1 of Planctomycetota bacterium. Classification (GTDB taxonomy): domain Bacteria; phylum Planctomycetota; class Planctomycetia; order Planctomycetales; family Planctomycetaceae; genus TH-plancto1. The sequence goes on from JAYWFM010000173.1 coordinate 1,816, forward strand.
TTCACGAGATGTCACGCACCTGAAGCCGGATATTCAGTACTTTCACCCATTACGTCAATACCAACCCCATGACCACAGGGCAACGAGTGCGAGACGCACTTTGCAAACATGGCGAATTGACAGGAAAACAATGCGTCCGACCATGCGGGACAACGGATGCGAGGAGCCTCTTCATGATTTTGTTC
>JAYWFM010000174.1:0-11683 GCA_043778825.1 Planctomycetota bacterium
CGAAACGCCACAATCCTGGCCGCTCTCAGCCAGCAGGCCCAAGAATCCTGGATTATCGCCTCGGTGGACAGATCAATCTTGGACAAACTCCTAGGGAGAGGGAGAGGGAGAGGGAGAGGGAACCGCCATTCGGCTCAAGACTTCCGGACGCAGAGTCGAACCGGGTGGCACGCCCTGACGCAGTGGGAAGGGCGTGGTCCGGTGGACGCCTGCCACGGGCTTCGAAGACCCCGGGCGTGCCTGGCAACCAGATCCAGGGGCAACACGAAGACTCACTCCGCCCGGAATTGTGACTCGGCCGGTCGTGAGCCGCGTTCGAAGTACAGGACGATTCCTTCGGACCAGTGGAGCGACAACCAGAATCCCCGTTGAATCAGATTCTCGATCAGGCGGCCCGCTTGTTCGTCTCCGATGATGGCAGGATGCACTTCAATGCAGATGCGCTCCACGGAAGAGAGATCGACATCCTTATCCAGCAATTCGAGTTCGCCCCCTTCAATGTCCACGACGAGGAATGTCGGCTGAATCTCCGCCAGAACCCGCTGCAGAGAGACCGTAGGCACCGTGATGCATTCCGAGTTTGCCTGGGAGGCACAGGCTGCGGATACGTAGCGGCTGGAGAGCAGAACCTTGTCGGAAACATGAAATTCTGCGGTCCCCGCCCTGCTGGAGATCATGACCATCTGCAGGTGCGGTGTGACACCATTCAAATCGAAATTCCGCTTCAGTATCGCTTCCATCTTGGGATTCGCCTCGAAGGTGTGAACCCGTTCGCTGCCTGCGATCTGACAGCACGTAATCGTGACGATCCCCACTCCCGATCCGAGTTCCAGCACGATGTCATCGGGACGCAGCCGTTGCTCCACAATGTGACGCTCCCTGATCTCGTATTGATCGGAGTACAACTGGTTGCGTTCCGACTTCGAGTACGCCCCTGCTCGCATGTCGATCCGCACGTGTCCATTCTGGATTTGTTTCGGACGGAACAGTTTCCGACTCCTATTTGTCCACTTCCGTGTCCATTTAGTCCAGCGGGACACTTTCATGTGACCTCCTGTGTTCGAAGCATCGAGAACCGAATCGGTTGCCACAATGAGTGCCTGTCTCGGGTTCTGGTCGAGTCCCTGTCGGAATGCTCATTTGTGAATGATGGCGGCCGGAGTGTTGAATTCCCAATGGCCAAAACGTGAATGCAGAGGCTCGCCCGTCAACATGTCTTCGGGCGAATAGTGATCATGGACGACCTTGTTAAAGACACCCATGTCGCTGCCGAGAGATCGACAATCGAGAGTGTCGATTTCCCGGGTCAGCCTCTCCAGCAATTCGAGAACCCGGCCCCGGCTCCCCCCGATGATTCCGGGATTCACCGCCAGTCGATCCAGGTGGTAAGAACCGTGGTACACAGCCTGCATACTCTTCATGGCATGCGTGCCCTTTCCCAGGACAACCTCTTCTCTCCCCAAACAGAGTCGTCGACAACTGTCGCTCAGGATGTCGAACGGATCCCGTCGGAAGGCCACGTCACGCCCGTCGGTGATGAGTACGTATTCATCGGTGATCTGCTTCAGGTAGTCCCGGATCGCGAAGTGTCTTTCCAGAAAATAGTGCCGTGTCCCCATGCTGACCGGGACCAGGTCGATCGCGGGGTATTGGTGGCGGAGACTGGCCAGGTCGCACGGTCCGGCATACAACAGCGTGCCACGCAGTCCGACCTGCTGGACGGAACGCAGCCAGGGTTTCAGATACGCGGCGAGGTCGAGCGCGCGACCGGGCTGCACAGAGACCAGCGTCATCACCCGTCCGGTCTGCGCTGTGGCGGGCGTGGTGTCGATCTCTCCCAGCCGACCAATTTGCAGTTGCCTCCAGCGTTCCCGGGCCGCTCGTCTCGGCCCCGGCAACGGATACCTGACCCATAGGGGGAGCCAGGAATGCCTGGATAACGAAGGCGGATTTTCTGGAAACGGGGGCCGCCCGAACCATCGGTCAATGAGTTGCATGGACACCCTCCCTGATCTCCTGTGTCTGAAAATAGAAGGGATCAAAAAAACTGTCAATACCCGTCGGCGGCGTGGCCACAGAGCAGGCCACCAGTGCGGGCAGACTCACGCCGCCCGGCGCTGCACGTCGGCAGGTCGTGCTCCGCGTTCGAAGTACAGGACAATTCCTTCGGACTGATTGAGCGACAACCAAAAGCCGCGTTGAATCCGATTATCGATCAGTCGGCGGAGTGGCCCAGGACTCCCGCCCATGATGCCGGTCGCACTCCCCCTGCGCGGCGTGGCGAATACGCCATTGACGGGAATTCCACTGCGAACTACAAGCCGTCTCGCCATCGGTTTCTGAGGGATCAGATCCCGGAAATACGAGGCCTCGAAGGATTCCGTGAGAACCGCCATGTCAACGATTGTGACTGCCTACCCCCTCCGGCTCGGGATAGCATTCGAGGTGGGCCCCTGACGTGGTCCGGCTGCGACTCGCCACGTCTTTCGAAAGCCCGGTGCGAGCCACTCCACCCATATCCCCATTCCCATGCCATCGTGGCAGACCCTCTCCATGAATTCCACTGCTGACTATCGCGGACTGCGCGTCGTGCATGCCGCGGACTATCAGTTCGACAAGGACGGACTGGTCTTTAACAACTGCGACCTCAAATTCAATCAGGGACTGATTCAAAACGGCTGCTTCGTCTATCCCTTCAGCATCAATGACCGGGCCCGGACGCTGTCGATCTTCCACAACAAGACCTGGGGCCAGGGCAAGGCCAACCGGTCCCTCATCCAGACCTGCATCAACGTCGCTCCCGATGTGCTGATCCTCGGGCACTCCAAATATATCACGCTCGACACGCTGCTCGAAATCCGACGGTTGGTTCCCGCCATCAAGATCGGCATGTGGTACGTCGATGCGCTGTGGGATGCCCAGAAGATCGAGTACATCCGCCAGCGAACCGACATCCTGGATGCGCTCGTCGTCACCAGTGCGGGCCCATTGCTCAAGTCGCTCAGCCGCCCGCATTGCCCGGCCAGCTTCATCCCCAACCCCGTCGAACCGACGCTGGAACGCTTGCGGGCATTCGACAATCCCCAGCCAGACTACGACCTCGTCTTCTTCGGGACCGACAATCATGCCGCCGAACGGCTCGCCTTCTTGAAGCGGCTTTTCGACGCCTTGTCCGACATGCGAGTCGGCATCTTCGGCAGCTTCAACCAGCCGCGAGTCTACGGCAGCCAGAAGGACAAAATCCTGGCCACCAGTCGCATGTCGCTGAATCTGAATCGTCGCAACGATGTCGAGCTGTATTCGTCCGACCGCATCGCCCAACTCACCGGGAACGGACTGCTGACGCTGACCCCCCGTGTCGCCGGGTTCGAAGAGCTGTTCACGTCCGAGGAGGTCGCATACTTCGACACGGTCGACGACCTCGTCGCGACGGTGCGACGCTTCCAACAGGACGATGCGCAAGCCCGCGCTGTCGCCGAGCGGGGTTGGCGGAGGTCGCACGCCGATTACTCCGCCCAGCGCGTGGTGCAGTTTCTGCTCGACCTGACACTGCGGAATGAGCGTTATCAGACTGCCCCCTGGTCGCGGCACGTCTACTGGGGCTGATCCAGGCGGGCGTCTGACTGCGGCAATGCCTCCAACGCCCCCTGTTCGTTGCGAGGCAACGGCGGCAACACGCGAATCTCCCCATACAGGCCCTCCTGAATCGCCCGATAGCCGTGGTGCCGGATCAACTCCAGGATCGCCAGGAACATCCCCACGATCCGCGACCGCATCGTCTCCTGGTCGAACAGCTGGGTGAACAGGACTTCGCCCTCGGCCCGGACGCGGGCTCCGATCTGCTCGATGTAGACCTCGATGGGCGTGTCGTCGTAGCGGATGCGCCCCTCGGCTGGTACGTCGTTCTTCTTGAGGACGCGCCCCAGGGCGCTGACCAAGTCCCAGAGTTCCACCTCTTTGATGCGGTCCGCGGCGGGGGTCTTGCCGACAATGGGGCGTTCTTCGGAAAGTCGCGGGTAGCGGGCCTGCCACTCGAGGGCGTGGTTCTCAATCTCTTGGGCGGCATCGCGGAACCGGCGGTATTCGAGCATCTTGCGGATGAGCTCGCTGGCCGGTCCGTCGATGGCGGGGGACTCATCGGGTTCGGCATCGGCTGTCCCTTCCGAGGGCAGGACATCGCGGCTCTTCATCTCGACGAGCGTGCTGGCCACGATCAAGAACTCCGACGCCAACTCCAGATCGATGAACTCCAGCACCGTGAGGAATTCCAGGAACTGCGAGGTCATCCGCGACAGCGGCAAGTCGCGGGTTCCCACCTCATCCCGCCGCACGAGGTACAGCAGCAGATCGATCGGCCCGGTAAAGTGGCCGAGCGACACGCGGTAAGTCGGGGGTGAAGTGGCCTGGTCCATGGCTCAATCGAGAGGCGTACGTGTTTGGTGCGGGGACTCGGAAAATGACCGTGCGAGAGTGTACCTGCCCAGACTGTCATTCTTCGATGGCAATCTCTCCCCCTGGACTGCGCGAGTGCGAGACGCACTTTGCTGATTGGGCGAATCGACTGACAATCAATGCGTCCGACCACGGAGGGTAGCGGACGCGAGGAGCCTCTTCATGATTTTGTGATTCATGATTTTGTGCCCCTCTGACTTTCCTGAGTGGAGGAGTGGACAGGAGGAGATTCACAAAATCATGATCCACAAAATCATGGGGAAACTGTGAATGGGTTGGCCAGCGACAATCGCAACGTGCGTCGCACACTCGGACTCCCCCCGGCACTTTACCGGTTGTGTCGAAGACGGGGGACTGCGTGTTCCGCGTGGAGAACGCCAGTTGTTCTGGCCGAATCGTAGTCTGTGTGTCCCGGTGACTGGATCGACTCTCTCTTCAGAACAGAGTCTCCGGTCGTCCTCACACGCCGCATCACCATCACTGGCCAACACTTCGGAATAATCTGCCGATGTGAGCCCGGCCCCTCGTGACCCGGCAGTCTCGGTCGGAACCCCCGCAAAGTTGCCCGTCCTGCGACATTCCCCTATCCTTCCACTGAAGGGGCGCCACTCCAGCACCGGCTGGGGATGGGGGATCTCTCGAACGGGATGGAGTCTCGCACATGAAGACGTCTTGGATTCGTACGGCAGCACTGTGCGCAGCGGTTGGAATGGGTTCGGCAGCACTGGCGGAAGAGCCAGCCAAGCTGCATGCCGGAATGCGGAGTGCGAATGGTCTCCTGGCAGACATGGAGTACCTCGTCGTCAAGACGGCCAAAGACAAGGCGACCCAAGACAAGCAGAAGGCGATTTTCGAGAAAGATATCAAACCGAACATCGAAATCTTTCTGATCGGCGTGAACCCGGACTTGCCCGTCGGTTCCTCCTTCCTGCTCACGGCAGAGACCGGGAAGCGGAGGCTGCTGCAGATCCCGGTGGAGATCCTGGTGGTCGACTTCATTGACGGGAATCTCAGCCCCATCGGAATCGACGCCAAAAAGGACCGTACGGACAAAACGCTGTACAAGCTGACGGGCGACACCCTGAAGCAGGACAGCTGGATGCGGGTCAAAGGCAACAACAGCTACGCCAGCATCTCGGAGGACAAGAACGACATTCCGGTCGGAGTCGTCACGCCCGATGTCACGCTGAACGCCCAGTTCGCCAAGGGGTACGACTTCGCCCTCACCAGCTTGAATACGGAAGCCGAGGCCAAGATCCGCGCTGCGGCCTTCCAGAAGCTGAAAGAGAACCAGCTCGCCGCCCTGAAGAAAAAGACGGACGAGACCCAGGAAGCATTCGACCTCCGCAAGCTCGCCCTCACGCAGCAAGTGGACAACTTGGGCCAGTTGATCTCCAACACCCTGTTGCTGGAAGTGGGCTTGTCGACAGACGAGGCGAAACAGCAGGGGCTGGGGCAGTTGCACTGGACAGCCTTGCCGAACACCGAATTCGCGAAGTGGATCACGAAGCTGGAAGTGGAGCAGAGCCACTTTGCGAGCCTCAGTGGCAGCGACAAGTCCGTCCTCACGGCCCGCGTTCTGTTGCCGATTTCCGACAGAGGCCAGACCAATCTGAAAGAGGTCTACACACTGTCGCCGACCGTCCTCCGTCAGAAGATCGAGGCGAACAAGGAACTGAATGCCGACGAACAGGCTGCCCGCATCGGAGTGACCGCAGCCGGGATCGAGGCCCTGAACAAGAGCGTGGAGAAGGGCGTCCTCGATCTGTTCCTGGACATCGCTCCCTCGGAAGACCAGAAGCACAGCTTCGTGCTGGGGATTCGATCGGCCGATGTCCGAGCCGAGATGGAAACCCTCGTGGGCCATCTGGGCAAGGTCCGTACCGGCTGGTCCAGCCAGGTCAACATCGAGACGATGGGCGAGACCAAATTCCACTCATTCACCGTGAACAGCACCCCCCAGGCGTTGAACGATTTCTTCGGTGGCGACGGCACGGTCTATGTGGCAGCGGGCTCTGATTTCGTGGGCATGGCATTCGGAGCGGGCAGCCTGGATGTGCTGAAAAAGTTGACCGTGCAGGCGACGACTGGCGAGAAGAAGAGCTTGGAATCGTTTGTCGATGTGCGATTCCATGCCCGTGAAAGCCTGGATATCACTCACACGTTCCGGAAAGGCAATAATTTCAAGTTTTTCAGTTCCCAGCCGGACGACGGGCCGAAGGACAAGGAGAAAACCAAGAAGCCCGCCGCGCGCGGAGGCAAGAATGACGCGAAGAACGTCCTCAAGAATTTCGATTGGCAGAAGACGGCCACTGACACCATGCGGGGCACCGACGACGTGGTCACGATTCAGATGAAGCTCGTCAACGGAGCTCTGGACGGTGAGATCAAGCTCAACGAAGGAGTGCTGACGGGCATGGGAGCCGTGATCGCCAAGTTCGCCGAAGAGAACCTCAGCGGGAAGTAGTCGTTCGCCGAGACTCTGACCATTTCCGATCGCCCAGGGGTTGCATCCCCTGGGCTTTTTTGTGCATGCTCTCTGGTCGTGAATCGCTCCACATTCTCGCGTGTGTCACTCGATGAACTACCTCGCCCACGGCATCCGCTTTCTCGACCGGCCTTACTTCATGGCGGGCACAGCGGTGCCCGACTGGTTGTCGGTCGTCGATCGGCGAGTGCGGATGCGGACGAAGCGAATCGAGCCGCTGTTGCCCGAGTGGCCGGACGGCTCCCCCGAGCGGGAGGTCGCGCTGGGGATTCTGCAACACCTCTCCGACGACGATTGGTTCCACACGACGCTCGGGTTCAGCGACATCACCGGGCGGATGACCGTCCTGTTTCGCCAGGCCCTGCCGGGGGACACGTTCCTCAACAGCTTCCTGGGACATATCGTCACCGAGCTGTTAATCGACGCCGAACTGTCCGAGCGCCACCCCTTGCACTTGGAGGGGTATTATCGATCGCTGCAGTCCATCGACCCGCATGTGGTGCAACGGGTCGTCAACGCCAGTGCCCGCGAAACGACTGACCTCTTGGCCGAGTTCATCCCGCTGTTCATCGCCGAGGGATTCTTGAGGGACTACCGCGACTCGGCCAAGTTGCTGCGGCGATTGAATCAGGTCATGAAGCGGGTCAAGCTCGAACAACTCCCGGAGTCGACGCTCGAAGTCCTCACCGCCGGTCGAAAGTTGGTAGCCACCCACTTGGCGGCTCTCCTGCCTCCCGAGCGCTTCGAGTGGCCGCCCGCGAGATTCCCAATCTGAATGGTTGCCCTCCCCTCCTCCCCGCTCCCCCCGGGGGATTGATCTTGTCGAGAGCTTTCGGTTCCGATAACTAACCTCTCTTCAGGGCTTGTGAGGGCGGAACCCGCAGGCATTCATCCTGTGTGATTGAGGTCGATCCCGATGCTGTCCATGTTCTCGTTCCTGTCGTCTGATACGAAACAACTCGCCGCCGCGCGGACCGTCCTCGAACATGTGGCCGAGCAACTCGACGCTCGGTTTTCGGTTCGGCTGTGGGACGGGTCGATGGTCCCGCTGGGGAAGAACGTCGACCCTCGGCTGTTCGCGTCGATCAGCGGACCAGGCGTGATCGGGTCGTTGCTCCGCTGGCCGACGCTCGACAATCTGGTGCGGCAGATTGCCACTGGAGGGATCGACTTCCACGGAGGCGACCTCATGGAATTCGGCGAGGTGGCCCGCCTCGACAACTCGCGTTCCCGCCTGAAGTCGCTCAGCAAGAGCAAGCTCCTCTGGAACGCATTGCCGTTCCTCGTCGCCCCCGATGACCAAGGGGCCGCGAGGCACGCCTACTCCGGCGACGAGGTCGGTCGCGGCGATGTCTCGCGCGATAACAAAGACTACATCCAGTTCCACTACGACCTCGGGAACGAGTTCTATCAACTCTTCCTCGACCCCGAGATGCAGTACTCCTGCGGCTACTTCACCGATTGGGGAAACTCCCTCGAACAGGCCCAGCAGGACAAGCTGGAGATGATCTGCCGCAAGCTCAGGTTACAGCCGGGAGAGAAGATGCTCGACATCGGCTGCGGCTGGGGCGGGCTGATCTGTCACGCGGCGCAGAACTATGGAGTCCACGCTCACGGGGTCACGCTGTCGCAGACGCAGTTCGACTTCGCGACGGCCAAGGTCAAACGTCTGGGGCTGGAAGACCGCGTGACGGTCGAGCTGCGCGACTACGAGACACTCGATGGCACGTACGACAAGATCTCCAGCATCGGCATGTACGAGCATGTCGGCATCGCGAACTACCCCAAGTATTTCGGCAAGATCAACTCGCTGTTGCGAGACCGGGGCTTGCTGCTGAACCACGGGATCACGCGCAGGGCCAAGGCCAACAAGAAGCGGTTCGCCTACATGCGGCCCGAGCATCGCTTGATCGCCAAGTACATCTTCCCCGGCGGCGAACTCGATCACATCGGGCACACCTGCGAATCGATGGAAGCCTGCAAGTTCGAGGTCCACGATGTCGAGAACTGGCGCGAGCATTACGCCCAGACGACCAAGTTCTGGTGCCAGCGCCTCTCTGCCAAGAAGGACGAGGCCATCGCCATGGTCGGCCCCGAACGCTACCGGCTGTGGCTGGCGTACCTGGCCGGGGTCTCGTTCACGTTCAACGACGGAGCCCTCCGCATTTTCCAAGTCGTGGCCAGCAAACACGCCGCCAAAGGCCGCGCCGAACTCCCACCGACGCGCGAAGACCTGTACCGCCGCGCCGCGTGAAAGTCCGTGGGATAGGCTTCCAGCCTGTCATCTATGACGTGACCGACAGAAGTCAAAGTAGCGTGGGCTTTAGCCCACGCTTCCCTGATAATAACGCTCCCGCGTGGGCTAAAGCCCACGCTACTGGGACTTTTGCCAGACATGTCATCGATGGCTTTCAACGACAGGCTGGAAGCCTATCCCACGGGACGCTACTCCACCCGCAGCGCCATCAGCATCGGCAGCCGCGCCACCTCCCGCACCGCCGCCAGCGACGACAACATCCCCGCGGCGAACACCGCCAGAATTGTCAGTCCCAACCCCGGCCAGGAGACATCGGCTCCGATGCTCAACAGATGCGGGGCCATCGCGACCGCAGCTGCGACTGAACCCGCGAGCAGGCCAAAGGTGAGGAGGAAGGCGTTTTCCAGCAGCACGATCTGGCGGAGCATCGCGGTCGTGTACCCCACCGCCCGCAGGAGTGCCAACTCGCTGCGGCGCTCCCAGACGTTCCGCATCATCACGACTCCGAGTCCCACCGTCCCCAGCAGCAGCCCCAGCCCGCCAAGCGTTTGAAACGTCGACAGATACGTGTTCTGCACCGACAGGAAATTCGCCAGCCGGTCGGCCACGCGCTCGGCATCGAACCCGGAGTCGGCGAGGTCGGTCTCCAGCAGCGTCGTGACCTTCGAAGCGATCGCGGGGTCGACCTCAATCAGAAAGTACCGATACCCCGCTGTGTCCGGGAACAGCCGCAGCAGGTTCTCTTCGGACATCAGCAGCACCCCCTGGAACACGCTCCCATCGAGCATGCCGCGCACCTTCAGCGACTGCGGACGGCGGTTCGAGTCCGCCACCTCCAGCGACGATCCGATCCCCTTGTGCAGCGAATACTGCAACGTGTTCATATCGCCGAGGACCGGGATCTCACCGCCCGGTTCCTTCGCCGATAACAACGTCCACGGATCGCTGACCCGCGTGTCGGCAAACTTGAACCGCCGGTCCTTGGAGAGCTTCTCGATCACCGATTGCGGCACACCCAGGATCGTCGGGAGTTGGGTTTGGTACAGATTCAGGCAACTGGCGTTCTCCCCCGGCTGCATGCGGAAGGCCGTGAACTGCGTCTGCTTCAGTAGCACTTCGTGATCGGGTTGGGATCGCAGATTGACCCCGGCCTTGGTCCGGCCTGACGGCGTGTTGAGGTCGTACAGTACCGGCTGGTTCGTCTCGGCCACGAGCGTGTAGCCTCCGTTGCCCGAGTCGCGGCGCGGGGTCTCGACCGCCGGGTTCCGCTTCCCCGAGGCAACCGCTACCACCAGAAACGTGGCCGATGCAATCAGGCTCGCAGTGAGCAAACTCCGCGACCGGTTCCGGGCTGCGTTGCGAATCGCCAGCGTCGCCAGTGCCCGCCATCCCCGCCCTCTCACAGCTGCGGTACTGTCAGCAGCCAGCCAGCGGGCAAACGCCGACAGACTCGCGACCAGAGCCGACAACCCGCCGACGAAGAACGCGACCGTGCGAACGGAGAACCCGGCGAACGCCTCACTCGATGGCACCAGTCCGAGAACTCCCGCCACCAACAGCACCGCGCTGATCCCCGTCGAGACCTGCATCACCCGCCGCCCTCGATGACTCCCCGGCCCGACCATCGTCGACCCGCTCAGCCCCGCATTCGACAGCAGCGCTCGCGGCGACATCGCCCGCAGTTGGCGACTCGTCCGCCAGATCATCAGCGTCGAGATCACCACCGCGATCAGCCAGCCGGTGACCAGACTCCCCGCCCGCACATGCAAGAACAACGCCCGCGTTCCAACCGCCCCGGACCACCATGTCGTCAGCCCATGGATCATCACCCCGGCATACAGCACACCGCCCACGATCCCCAGCAGCCCGCCAATCGCCGCCAGCGTCATCCCCTGCGTCAGCACCTGCCGCCCCACCGATCGCGAGGTCCAGCCGACGCCGAGTAAGACGCCGAACTCGCGGCTTCTCCCCTCCAGTCCGAGTCGGAACAACAGCGACACGAGCAGCAGCGCCGACGCAATCAGGAACAAGCTGAACCCGATAAATAGCCCGGTGAAGTCGGTCGTGCCCCGCGCGGCCATCAGCCCGCGCAGCTTGACCGGCTCGACGGCCAGACCGGTCACACTGGGGTCGAGTCCAGCCAGCCAAGCGTCCTCGTACGTCTTGGCGAACTCATGCAGCGACACCCCGGCGGGCGGGGCGATCCGCAGCGAGGTGCGGTTGCCGTACCGGCTCTTGAACAGTTCCTCGGCAGCAGCCAAGTGCCAGAAGACCTTGGGCGTGGTGCGGTGCGGCTTCCAGAAGTCGCGGTCACGCTGCGTGATGCGGTCCTTCTTGAGCGGGAACGGCTCGCGCCACTTCGTCGGGTCTTCCGCGTCTGAGATCCCCGGTACATACGGTGTCAGCCCCGGATCGGCACCTACCCCCGCGAGCTTCACGATGCCGCAGATCTGGGCCGTGCGCGTCAACTCCGGTAGCTCGCCCGT
>JAYWFM010000175.1:0-28338 GCA_043778825.1 Planctomycetota bacterium
GGATTCTGCGTAGGATGGCGACCACATTCCTCCTGAACTCTGCGTCCTCAGCGCCCTCTGCGTTTCAATCCCTCCCTGGCATGGCGTTCGAATGATCACCATCGGCTGCCGCGAGAATCTGAGTGGGGAGGGAGGGGCTTCTGGTGTTCGGGCTGCCGACTTTTGTGATGCACACACGGGACGAGGCGTGATCGTCTGGGAGCATGGGACGGACGGGCCAATGGGCCCGTCCTACGACACGAACACCATCCGGCTGACGCCGGACGCTCGCCGACTCATTCGGTCGCTCAACCCTCAACCCTCAACGATCCCCCTCACCCAATCAACTCCTCCACCACATTCCCCATCACATCCGTCAACCGGAAATCTCTCCCGGCATACCGGTACGTCAGCTTCTCGTGATCGAACCCCAGGAGCTTCAGCAGCGTGGCGTGCAGGTCGTGGACGTGGACGCGGTTTTCGACGGCGGCGAACCCGAATTCGTCGGTGGCTCCGTGGACGGTGCCGCCCTTGGCTCCGCCTCCTGCCAGGAACATCGAGAACCCCCAGTGGTTGTGGTCGCGACCATTGATCTTCCCGGCGTTGGAGCCGGGGGTCGGAAGTTCCACGACCGGCGTGCGGCCAAACTCGCCACCCCAGATGACCAGCGTTTCATCCAGCATCCCACGCTGCTTGAGGTCGGTGAGCAAGGCCCCCAGCGGCTGGTCGAGTTCCTTCGCCAAGCGGCGGTGGTTGACCTCCAGGTCATCGTGGTTGTCCCACGGCTGGCCCTCGCCGTGCCACAGCTGGACGAACCGCACGCCGCGTTCGACGAGCCGCCGGGCCATGAGCAGTTGTCGCCCGTGGACCGTGTCGCCGTACATCTCGCGGATGCTCTTGGGTTCCTTGGACAGGTCGAAGACATCGGCGGCCTCGATCTGCATGCGGTAGGCCAGCTCGAACGATTGGATGCGTCCCTCCAGCCCGGCGTCCTCCCCGCGAGACTCCAGGTGCCGCCGGTTCAGGCTCTGGAGCAGATCGAGTTGGTCGCGCTGATGCTCCAATGAGAGCGAGTTGTTGCGGACATGCGCGATCAGGTCTTCCACCTTGCGGTGCTTGGTGTCGATGTACGTGCCCTGGTACGTCCCCGGCAGAAAGGCCGACCGCCAGTTGGCCGACTCGGTGATCGGCATGCCTCCTGGACACATCGCGATGAACCCCGGCAGGTTCTGGTTCTCGGTGCCGAGGCCATAAGTGGTCCAACTGCCAAAGCTGGGGCGGGGGAGGCGGGCCTCGCCGCAGTTCATGAGCATCAGCGACGGCTCGTGGTTGGGGATATCGGCGTACATCGAGCGGATGACGCACATGTCGTCGACATGCTGGGCCGTGTGAGCGAAGAGTTCGCTGACCTCGGTGCCACACTCGCCATACTTCTGAAACTTGAACGGCGAGGGGAGCGCCGCCCCGGTCTTGCGCTCGGTGCGCAGGTTCTCCGTCGGCAGGGTCTTGCCCGCGTACTCCAGCAGCTTCGGCTTGGGGTCGAAGGTGTCGACGTGCGACGGCCCGCCGTTGCAGAAGATGTGGATGACGTGCTTGGCCTTGGCCGCGAACTGCGGCATGCGCGGGGTCATCGGGGAACTGGCCGCCTGCGCCATGCCCGACCCGGACTGCTCCGCCAGCATCCCGGCCAGCGACAAACCGGCGAACCCCATCCCGGAGCGTTTCAGAAGATCACGACGGCTAAACATGATTGGACTCCGGGGGAGGGTGTAGCCACGTTCGCCAGAACGTGGGCTAACTGAACCCGCATCCGAGAGGCAGTGAAGCCCCCCTTGCGAGCATCGTCCGCAATCGAGAGCGCCGAGACAGTCCGCCCACCTTCTGGCGAAGGTGGCTACTACGACACGGTCACTCCGCGAACTGAAACTCATTCGACAGCAGCAGCACCTGCGCCACCTGCCACAGGCCATCCGGATGCCGACCGAGGTAGTTGACGGACCAACTGGCCTCCTCCGGCACGGGCGACCGGGCGAGGACCACGCGGAACAGCGACTCGATCTGCTCTGCCGGGTTGGCCCCGCGGACTCGCTGGGCGGCGGACTTGGAAAGTTCCTCAATGAACGGCGAGTTGAGGCCGAACAGGGCCTGCTGTGGCACCACCGTTTGCGGTCGCTGTGGGTTGCTGGTGTCGGGGCTGGGGTAGTCGAATGTCCGCAGCAGTCCCGAGAAGTTGTTGCGGTCGATGTAGGCATAGATCGATCGGCGATGCGAGAATGGTTGCGTCTCGATCTCCACCGGGCGACCGGCCATGCGGTCGTCGAGGACTCCGGCAGCTGCGAGGAGGGAATCCCGCATCTGCTCGAACTGGAATCGGCGACGGTTCTGTCGCCAGAGGAGGCGGTTCTCGGGGTCGAGTTCGCGGGCCTTCGCTTTGTCCACGATCGATTGCCGATAGGTCGAGGAGAGCACCACTTCGCGGATGAGGGATTTCGTCGACCAACCCGAGTCGATGAACCGCGTCGACAACCAGTCGAGCAGTTCCGGATGCGTCGGCAGATCGGTCCGCACGCCAAAGTCGCTGGGTGTGTTGACGAGGCCGTTGCCAAACAGTTGGAGCCACACGCGGTTCACAAACACTCGCGCGGTGAGCGGGTTGTCGGGGCTGGCGATTGACCTTGCGAGTTCGAGACGACCGCTCCCTTGCTTGAAGGCCGGACTCTCATTCCCGGCAATGATCCGCGGCATCCGTCGCGGCACGCGCGGGCCATGCCGATCGGGATTGCCGCGCTCGAAGACGACGGGCTCCATCGGGTTGTCGTTGTCGACCAGCACCATCCCATGCGGCGGCGAACCGGGCGAAGTGACCATCAGTTCGGCCACCTTCTTCTTCAGCCCTTTGGCATGATCGCGTTGATCGCGCCCGATGAACCGCTCGAACTGATCTCGCGGAATCGCTCCCGGAGAACCCTCCCCGTACAGCACTTGCCGCAACTGTTCCGCATCGGCCTCGGGGAGAGCGGTGAGCTGTGGAGCGGCGGCCTGCTCGCGCTCCCAGCGTTCGCGAACCGCGTTGAGGACGCGGCCATAGACGCGCACGACATCGATGTAGTTCTGCGGCGGTTGGTCCTTCAGAGCTTGGTGCAGCGCCGGATGGCACTGCTCCGACGACCAACTGTTGATCCGCTCCAAGGCCGCTGCCGCGTAGCCCTCGGCAGGCAGCTCCCTCAGCTTCACGAGGGCGAACCAGACCCTGTTCTCGGGCCGGGCTTGCTGCTGGACATACTCCTCCCAGCGGTCGATCAGCTTGTCCCGCAACGGAGGTTCGATCTTGATCTCTACTCCGGCAGGAACCAGTTTGGCTCGCTGAGCGATCGCCAACAGATAGTCGCCGATGCGGTTCCGGGACTGCGAGCTGAACTCCGCATACACCCCGTCGAGGTAGTCGGTGACTTCCTTCTCCCGCTTCACCAGTTCGGCGGCGAACTGCTGGTACTCGGGTGCAGCGGTATCGGCCTCGCCGATCTGCGGCAGTTCCTCCGGCTCACGGCTGCTCGCGAAGACGCCGTACAAAGAGTAATAGTCCTGCGTCGGCAGCGGGTCGTACTTATGATCGTGGCAACGGGCACAGCCGAGCGTCATCCCCATCACCCCTCGCGTCACCACATCAATGCGGTCATCAATGATCGAGTGGGTGTCGTTGAGGAATCGCGGACCGACCGTCAGGAACCCCATCGCCGCCAGAGCTGGATCGCCCTTCGGCAACTCCAGTTTATCGGCAGCCAGTTGCTCGATCAGGAACCGGTCATACGGCTTGTCGCTGTTGAAGGCGTTGACCACATAGTCGCGGTACGTGTACGAGAACGGAAACCGTCGCTCCTCGGTGAACACGTACCCCTTCGTGTCCGCATACCGCGCGATGTCGAGCCACAGCCGCCCCCACTTCTCGCCAAAGCGAGGCGAGGCGAGCAGCCGGTCGACGAGGTCTTCGTCCGCTGTCGGTGATGGGTCAGCGACATACGCTTCAATTTCTTCATAGGTCGGGCGGATGCCGAGCAGGTCGGCATACAGTCGGCGAATCAGCGTCGCGCGGTCTGCCTCGGGGGAGAGGGCCAGTTGCTGTGGTTCGAGCTTCGCGAGTATGAATCGGTCGATGGGTGTGTGAACTCGATCCAGCGTCGCGACCGGCGGCGGCACGGGCTTCGCAATCGCCCGGTAGGCCCAGTGCGTCTGCGCCGTCGCATGAAAGTCAATGTCCCCATTCTCGCGTCGCGGGAACGCCGCCACCGGCTTGGCACCGGTCGCTGCATCGGCAGGCCACGGAGCCCCCTGCTGGACCCACTCCGTCAGCAGGTCAATCTGCCCCTGCGGCAGCTTCCCCTTGGGCGGCATCTGCGTGTCATTCGGGTCGTACTTCAAGACCTGCAACAGCCGACTCTGATCGGGCTGCCCCGGCACGACCAGTTCCGGAAACACCGAGGCCCGCACATCGAGCCGCACGTCCCCCTGGTGCTTGGTCGCCGTGTGGCACTCGTAACAGCGCTCGACCAGCAGCGGGCGAATCTTCTCCTCGAAGAATTTCAGTTGTTCCGGAGTCGGGTCCGCTGCGGAGATCGATGACACCAGAGCGACGACCACCAATGTGGCCCGCGTCAGAGTTCGAACGATCGCAGGAAGGTGAGGCATCGCAAGCAGCATGGAGGGAGTGGCTGCGGTGGGGCGGGAGTCGCCGACCCCGCAGGACCGCGACCTGTGTGGATTCTATCGGCCCGAGAGTCCGGAAACGAGAGGGATCGCTGGATTGCCCCATTGCCGTGTCACCGGGCTGGCCCCGGTGGTCTCTACTACAACTCAACAGCCGAGTCCTGACACACCCTCGGGACAGACACAATTCCGGCTGGCGGCTGTCATTTTTCCGAAGGGAATTTAGCCCATAGTCGCTGCGCTCGACCCATACGCAAAAGTCAAGGATATTGCGACACTCCGCGCTAAAGCCGACAGGGTTTTCGAGGTCGGGTGGTTCAAAGTCGCCGGATTCTCCGAATCCGGTGTGGGCAACGCCCCCGCCGAGTGGGTGTTTGAAAAATTCAGTGAGTGGGGCACTCGGTTTCTGTGTGAGTGTGTGCCCCAGGCGGTACGCATCAAAACTCTTGGTGTTTTGCTCATTTTCCTGACTTCGCCTGCTGATGAAGGAGGTCGAAATCATCGAACGCCTGTTGCTGGTTTATAGGAGTCCCCAATGTTCAGCCACAACGTCCCATCGTCGGTGAGAACTCGGCGTACTTCGCGGAAGACTTCCACGAGACGGTCGATATAGACGAATAGATCTTCTTCCGCACCGATCTGGCCATCCACGTCATAGTCCCTCAAGCCCCAATAGGGCGGGCTCGTGACACAGCAACGGAATCGATCAGATGCCAGTTTGGGAAGTTCTTCGAGTGCATCTCCCACAATGATCTGTGACTCATCAAGCTGAGTATTGAGTAGTGTCCGCTGGTGGCGTGTGGCTGATGCGGGAGTCGGCACGACGAATAGTCCTCCTTGAGTGTTCAAAAGCCGCTTCAGTGTACAGGCACTGAACACCAGTTCAAGTCACTCAGATCGAGACGACTCACGCCTGCGGTTCCGTCATGCTGAACGGGTCGAGCGCAGTGTTGAGTTGTTCCAGCGGCAGGATGTTTTGCTTCGTACACAGTTCGCGGATCGTCTCGCCCGATTTGAAGGCTTCCTTGGCGATGGCGGCGGCCTTCTCGTAACCGATGAACGGGTTCAGGCTCGTCACCATCGAGAGGCTCTTCTCGACACTGGCGACGCACGACTCCTCGTTGGCCTCCATGTCCTTGGCACAGAACTCCACGAAGGCGTCCGTTCCCCGGGCCAGAAGCATGATGCTTTCCAGCGTCGTCTGGCCCATGACCGGCATCATGATGTTCAGTTGAAACTGGCCACCCGCGGCCCCGCTGAGGGTCAGGCAGCCGTCGTTGCCGATCACGCGGGCACACACCTGCATCAGGCTTTCGCACATCACCGGGTTGATCTTCCCCGGCATGATCGACGACCCCGGTTGCAGGTCGGGGATGATGACCTCGTAGAACCCGCAACGCGGCCCAGAGCCGAGCCAGCGGATGTTGTTGGCGACGTTGAACAGCGTCGTCGCGATCGTCTTGAGCTGACTGTGGCACTCGACCAGGCCATCGCGTTGGGCGTTCCCTTCGAAATGATTAACCGCCTCGACGAAGGCAATCCCCGACTCCTCGCGCAAGCAGTTCGCCACCCGCGAACCGAACTCCGGATGGGTGTTGATCCCCGACCCGACCGCTGTCCCACCGACGGGGAGTTCGAGGACGGCTTCAATGGCGGTCTCAGCCCGCCCGATGGAGAGGTCGAGCTGTCGGGCGAACCCGCCGAACTCCTGGCCCAACCGGATCGGCGTCGCATCGGCGAGGTGCGTGCGACCGATCTTGATGATCTTGTCCCACTGCTTCGCCTTGGCGGCGAGCGTATCGGCGAACTTCTTGAGGGCCGGGATCAGCGTGCGGGCGATCGACATCCCGACCGCGACGTGGATCGCCGTCGGAAAGGTGTCGTTCGTACTCTGCCCCATGTTGACATGGTCGTTGGGGTGGATCGGCTTGGCGGCCTGAAACCGGTCGCCCCCGGCCAGCTCAATGGCCCGGTTGGCGATCACCTCGTTGGCGTTCATGTTGCTCGATGTGCCCGACCCGGTCTGGAAGACATCGATCGGGAACTGGTCATCGAACTTCCCAGCTGCGACCTCTTGGGCGGCCTCCAGCATGAAGCCAATCTGCTTCGCATTCAGCCGAACCTTGCCGGTGTTCTGCAGCTTCCCGAGGTCGCGATTCGCCACGCCACAGGCATACTTGACCAGCCCCATCGCATGAATCAGATCATTATGCAGTGGCCAGCCCGACACCGGAAAGTTCTCGACCGCCCGCTGGGTCTGCGAGGCGTAATACGCCTTGGCCGGGACGCGGACCTCGCCCATGGTGTCTTTTTCGATGCGGAATTCGGACATGGCTGCCTCCGGGTGTTGGCTCGTCTTCAAACAGGGTCGGCAACGCCAGGGGGCATTGGAGTCCCCCCTTTCCGCACCCTGTTGACAGGCGTTCGCGTCCTCATAAAATAGCGGAGGCCGCGATTCTCGCCTACCTTCACGGAGACGAGCCTGAGTGGATTCGTGGCCTTTCACTTCCGAGAGGGCGCTGTGAGGCGTTCGTGAGTGTTCCATGGATTACCGGAGTCACATCACGATCGAGCCAGGTAAACGCGGCGGGCGTCCCTGTATCCGTGGTATGCGGATTACTGTCTATGATGTTCTCGGCTGGCTCGCCGCCGGAATGACCAATGCGCAGATTGTGGATGAATTCCCCGAGCTGACCGTGGAAGACATCCGCGCCGCTTTGGCCTACGCCGCCGACCGTGAGCATCGTTCGACAGGATCAGCCGCTTGAAGCTGCTCTTTGACCAGAACCTGAGCCATCGCCGGCCCTTGAAATTGACCGATCGCTTCCCCGATTCAGGGCACGTCCGAGCCGCCGGGTTGGACCAATCCTCCGATGAACTCATCTGGGAATACGCGAAAGCCGAGGGGTTCTGCATCGTCTCGCAAGACGCCGACTTCGCCGAGCGCAGTCGTCTCTATGGGGCACCTCCCAAAGTCATTTGGCTGAGGTGCGGCAATCAGACACCTCAAGAGGTTGAGAGGATTCTGCGACACAACGCGGAACTGATTTGCGAACTGATTCAAGACGATGCTTTGCATTGCCTGGAGATTATGTAGCACGGCCAGCGGGTCTCATGGATTGGCGATTTGGGAGATTACGCCCATTCTCTCCGGAGGCTGCCACACGATCCCGATGGGATTCCAGCCCTTCGCATTGCGGAAACGTTCCGAGCGGCTGGAATCCCTTCGGGAGACAAGAATCTCAGGGTGTCCGTCTCCGGTGGTGTCGCTGCGCTCGACCACCGGCGATGGGCTGCGCCCCCTCCGGGGTGGGAGTTGTATCGATACCAATGGGGCTGGCCCCGGTAGTTCCCGCGCTGGTGCGCTACGAACGGCCTCACCACATTCTTGAGGGTTCCAAATCTGCAGGATCGGGCGGAATCACGATGAGGCGAGCGGTCGGAAAGATGTTCCCCGTAAGACGGCCTTTCCAGGCCGTCTCCTGGCGAGAGACGCCACAGAACGGCTTGGAAAAGCCCTCCTACCCGGTCAGCTGTCTGTGTCTGCTCGCCTGACATCAGAAAAACAGAAAGGCCCGGTATGCCCCGGGCCTTTCCGGCGATGACGAAGTCTGTGGACTACGGGGCCACGACAGGGACTCCTCCGCCCATGTATTGAACCACGAGGTTCAAAATGGTGGCGACCGTCCAGGCGAGCATGACCGGCTGGTGATTCCATTCCTTGACGTTAATCCATCCCAGGATGAATCCCACGAGAGGACAGATCGACAACACTCCATTGGAGGTCGTCCCGGACTGAAATGCCTTGACGACCGTCAAAATCCAGCACACGAGGCTGACGAGACCTGCAACCATACCGACAATTGCCATAGCGACACTCCTCTTGAGTTGACCGACTCGCGTCATGTCATCCACAGGCGACACACCCGTGAGACCCAGTAAGCCCAAAGCAGAAGCATGGTGATTTGCGATACACATGTCTTCCGCTCGACCTCTGACACAACGCGGACTATCCGGCTTTGTACTCCATCCGGTACGACGCATCCAGTCAATAAGAGCAGCATGGCCAACGCGGCGACGGGGGAGAAGGCGTGATATTGAATCGCGAGATCCCATTGCCCCTGGACCAATGCGCAGACCCCCCGAGTCAAACCGCATCCGGGACAGGGATACCCCGTGACCTCCCGGAATGAGCACGTGAACGTCGGCAGCCCACACCACTGCAGCGCCAGTTGCAGAACTCCGACCACCACGAGCGCCCGACAAAACGTGCGATACTCGATCAGCTTGCCCAAGACTGGATAGCGGAGCCAAGTCAGAACGACTTCCCAGACTTGGCGAAACGAGGTCATCATGGCCCCTCCACGGACGCACTGCTCGAAGTGGACAACAGGTGAGTTCTCAGGAACATCAGATTCTCGGTCTCAGACAGCATCCGATCATGTGCCAGGAGATCGACATGCACCGCTCCCGCAAAGATCACCTGTTGCTTGGGAACCTGGGCATTGTGAAAAGCAGAATACCTTGACGCCAGTCCGGACGCTGCACTGATCGTTTGGGCCACGACAGCTTATCTGGTCACTGCACTCGCCAGAGTGCGGGCTCCCCGCGTTCTGGCGAACGCAGCGACTTCCTCGGCTCCAAGTGGGCGGCACGCCTGTCGCGGATGACATCGGTCACTTGCGATCCCGTCATGCTCGGGTTAGAACATCGGAGGATGTTGATCTATCCAGCGGTCCCAGCGGCCCTCGTCCCCTCCCTGTCCCTTCCACGATCGGAACCCAGTCATGTTGCACACCAATCCGCAGTACTGCACGGAGTGTCTTGATCACGTGGCCCCCTCCATCGGTCTCGATCGGCGCGGGTTCATCCGCGCGGCGGCGGGAAGTGCGATGGGGTTGATGGTGGTGCCGTCGCTGCTCTCCGCCACAGCGTCCAGTGCTGTCGCTGATGACCAGGCGGTCGCGGCCAAGCCCGCCGAAGGTCTGGTCCAGGAGCTGTTCGCCACGCTGACACCCGAGCAGAAGCTGGCGTTGGTGTTGCCCTGGAATCATGGGGCCGAGAACGGGGGCACGCCGACGCGCCTCAAGACGCACAATGGGGCACCGCTCGGGAAGTCGCTGGGAGAACAGTTCACGAAGCCGCAGCAGGATCTGATCCTCGCCACATTCAAGGCGATTCTCTCCGGGGAAGAAGCCTTCGAGCGGATCACCCGGCATGGCAAGTGGGACAACGCGGGCTCGTTTGCGGGCAACGGCATCGCCATCTTCGGCGATCCCTCCGGCAAAGACCCGTACTCCTGGGTCTTCGCCGGACATCACCTGACGCTCCGCTGCGATGGCAACTCCCAGCCGAACACGGCGTTTGGTGGCCCGATGTATTATGGTCACTCGGCCAACGGGCATAGCGACAACAACGTCTACAATTACCAGACGAAGCAGGTGATGAGCGTCTTCGACATGCTCAACGAGGCCCAGCGGACGCAGGCTGTGGTGGTCGGCAATCCGGGAGACGGCGAAGGGGCGCTGAAGCCCAAGCTGGTCGAGAACCCCCCCGTCGGCGTCGGCTATGCAGACCTCGATGAATCGCAGCGAACCCTCGTCTCCGGGGTCATGCGAACCCTAATCGACCCGTTCCGCAAGGCCGATGCCGACGAGGTGATGCAGCTGATCAAGACCAACGGCGGCATGGAGCAGGTGCGTCTGGCGTTCTACAAAGAGAGTGCCGAGAAGGGGAACGACCGCTGGGACTACTGGCGTCTGGAAGGCCCCGGGTTCGTCTGGAATTACCGAGTGCTGCCACATGTGCACTGCTTCGTGAATGTCGTCGGTCAGGCGTAGTGCTGTCTCGGCTCTCTGCTTTTCTCTGTTGGAGTTCAGCCTTTAGGCTGCGTTGGACGCACAACGCAGCCTAAAGGCTGGACTCCAACGAGGGGCGACCGAGTCTGGAGGTTGTGCGTCAGGCTCTACCCCCCGTCGATCCCCATGCGTACCCACGATTCCATCAGCATCTGCCTGTTCTGCGTTCTGGCAGCGGGGATCGCGTGCGCCGATGACACACCGGCCGAGAAGCCGGACTTCAAGAAAGAGGTGCTGCCGATCCTGGAAGCCAAGTGCATTCGCTGTCATGGAGCCAAGCGACGAGACGGCAAACTGGATCTGCGGACAATGGAATCGATGCTCACCGGGGGCGTGACCGGCCCGGCGATCCAGCCCGGCAATGCCCAGAAAAGCCTGCTGATCGAGTTGATCCATTTCAACGAGATGCCGCCGAAGAAAGAGACTCCGCGCATCAAGAAGGAAGAACTCGAACTCTTGCGAACATGGATTGATGCCATGCCGGTTCCGCGGTGAGGGATCGCTCCGCTTCGAAGACTTCGCGTCGCGGCTAAACGGGGATGTGCGGTGCGGATGCTCGGCGTTTGATTACTTCACTTCGATCCACTGCACGGCATCCGCGATGACGTACCCGTCGGTCCCGGTGTTGGTGAGTTCGACGACCGCGGGTTGATCCGCGGTGAACTCGAACTGGCCCAGCGACATAGACAGCCCGTCGATCGACGGGGTGATTTGCTGGTTAATCCTGACGGTGGCGGTGCCCTTCGAGAAGATGATCTTCACCGGCACGTTGGTGGCGCGGTTGCCGTTCGGGGAGTAGCTGAGGCGGACCTCGTACGTTCCGGGTTTGGGGAGCTTGGTTTCGAAGCGGGCCTTGAACTGGCCATCGTGCGTGTTGCCGTCGTGCTGGTAGCCGTTCGCGACGAACTTGCCGTTGGAGTTGCTGCGGGTCCAATCGCCGGTCAGCGTGGCGGACTCGTCATCGATGACGACTCCGGGGAGATCCTTCGGCAACACGCTCTTGTGGCTATCGTCCTCGCTGATCGCGCCAGGGGGTGACGCGTACTTCAGAATCTGGCCGTCCTTCAGGAGCTGTTCCCGCAGTTTGGCGTAGGGCACCTCTTGCACACTCTGCTTGGCATCGATGGCCATCACAGCTGCGGTGGCTGCGGACTGGCCGAGGATCATAAACACCGGTTCCATGCGGATTGAGCCGAAGGCGATGTGCGAGCTGGACACGCAGACCGGGACCAGCAGGTTGCCGCACTGGCCCGGCTTGGGGACCAGCGAGCCATAGGCGATCTCGTACGGCCCCTTCGTGCCGACGCCGATGTCTCCCTCGTTCTGCACGAACCCGTCGGGGGTGATGTACCGCTGGATGTTGTGCGAGTCGATCGTATACGACCCCATGCCGACTGAATCGGGCGTCGGCTGCTTCTGGAGCAATTCGTTCTCGGTCATCACGAACGAGCCGATCAGGCGGCGGGCCTCGCGGACGTAAATCTGGTGCGGCCAGTTTCCGTTGTCGACGAACTCATCCTTCGCCAGTCCCCACTTCGAGATGACGTTACGCACATCCTCGGGTACGCGCGGATCGTTGGCGGAGAAGTACAGCAGGCCCTGCTGGTAGGTGGTGTGCTCCTTCAGGATCTCCTGACGGCGTGCGTACGTCGCCTCCGGGTAGTCGTAGTTCATGCCGATGTTGTCGAAGCTGAACGGGCCGTGGTTGTTGGTGTCGGTCTTGTGATTGGGGATCGGGTCGAACTTGTCGATGGCCTCGCGCCAGCCCGCCTCGAACACGCGGAGCAGCAGTTCGTACTGCTTCGCGTCGTACCCCTCGGGCTGGGGGAACGGGACGCGATTCGGGTCGTGCTTGGTCATGCAGGTGCGGTAGCAGTACGCCTGCACCCGCTTGTCGCCCGCCCCATATTCACCGACCGGCGCGGTGCTGACTCGCGGCAGGACGCCGCTTGTCTTGTCTCCGGGAATGACGAACGGGCTGATCGGAGTCTTCACCGCGCCGAAGTGGTGCCGGTGGTGCAGCACGCCGACCTGGATACCGTTCCACTTCTCGTCGTAGACGCTCTGCGCCTCGCGCCCGACATGGTAGTCGCACTTCGCAGCGGCCAGGAGATCACCTTCATAGGTGGCGTCGATGAACATCTTGCCGGAGTAGGTTTTGCCGCTGAGCATGGTGATCGAGACGATCCGCCCATCGACGAGCTTCACGCCCTTTTCGCGATCGAGCCACTCGTTGCGATGGACCGGGATCTGGTCGTCTTTCACGAAGTCTTCGAAGACCTGCTCGGCGACATGTGGCTCAAAGATCCACTGCGTCCGCTCGGCCCCATCGATCGCGGGAGTGCCTTGCCCCTTGCCGCCGTACTCGGATTTCTTCTGCCACTTCCAGGCTGCGTCCGTGTCGTAGTGCTTCCACACGCGGTGGTAGAACTCCCGCGCCAAGCCGCCGATGACCGCCTTGTTCCCGGTATCGGTGAACCCCAGTCCCCCCGCCGACAGCCCGCCCAGATGCTTGTCCGGCCCGACCACGACTACGGTCTTCCCCATCCGCTTGGCCTGCACCGCCGAGATCACTCCGGCAGAGGTGCCGCCGTAGACGACGAGGTCGTACTCCTCGGCCCAACCGACCTGTGAGCAGCAGAAAACGGACAGCAGACAGAGGAGGGAGGAGAGCTGTTTCATGGGAAGCTCAATGGATCAGTCGGAAGGTTGGGGTGAGGATGTTCCAAGGCTGTTAATGTAGCGGAGCGGAACACGGATCGCCAAAGGCGACGTAGGTGATCGCTCCGCGACTCGCACTCCGCCGTAGGACGGGCCCATTGGCGCGGCCCACGACCCCCCAAAACCGCCCCGTTGGGAAACGCGACCCAATCCCATTTCAGCCGCTCAGGCTCTCGGTGGCACAGCGGACGGACGGGCCAATGGGCCCGTCCTACGGTCGGCGATGTGGCTCCGCGTCGTGCTACATATTGAGATACGCCCCCTCTCTGGCGTACAATCGTGGCGGGTCTGCATGTCGTCCTCACCACGGCTCTCGATGCCCAATCTCTCCCACGAACTCGAAACGCTTCGACGCCGGGCGCGTCGGTGGGTGTTCGTGCGCGGAGTGGCGGCGTTGCTGGCTGTGGTCATTGGATTGGGCGTGGTCTTCGGGGCGGTTGATGCCTTGGCCCGCTGGCAGTCGCTGGCCGGACGAGTCACTCCGACGGTGATCTGGCTGGTGGCGATCGTGGCGGTCGGGTGGCAATATCTGGTCCGCCCCTTACGCACCGTGTTGACCGACCTCGAACTGGCTCGCGTGATTCACCGCCAGTGGCCGATACTCACGCCGGATCTCACCTCAGCGGTCGAGTTCGACTCCTCTCATCTGTCGATCACGCTCGGTGCCCCGCTGCTCCAGCAAGTGACTGTCAGCCGGGCCCAGCTTCAATTGGCGACGGTTCCGTGGCGGTCGGTGGTGGCTCCGGAAAGGACTTACGGGGCCATAGTCGGAGCGGTACTCGCTCTGGCGGTGCTGGGACTGGTGGCGGTTCTCTCGCCCGAGTTGACCCGCGTGGGAGCTTCTCGTTTGGTCTCTCCGCTGGTGGAGTTGGAGTGGCCGCGGCGCACGACATTGGTCTACCTCAACAGTGAGTTGGAGCCGATCGACACCGCTCGCGAGCCCGCCTTGCGTGCCGGTCAGGGCGAGCCGCTGACACTCTATATCGAGAACCGCAACGGCTCGCTCCCGGCCAAGGTGCTGTTCGACCGCCAGCCTCGGACAGGGACGCCCGATCAGGGAGAACTCCGGCAAACCACACTCCGCGACCGGTCGGGGAATCCGCATGCGGTGGCGGTGGCCAGCCTGCCGACCTCGGAGCCGTTCGAGTTTCGCGTCCACGGGGGCGATGACGATCGCGCTCCGTGGATTGCGGTCGATGTGGTGCCGACGCCTCGGGTGCAGTCGTTCGAGGTCACGATCACGCCGCCGCCTTATACGGGTCGGCCGATCGAGACGACCACCAGCGGGGTCGGGCATTTGCAGGGTTTGGTCGGCAGCCAGGTGGAGATTCGCTGCCGGGCATTGGCTCCGCTGAAGTCGGTCATGCTGAACACCGGGAACGATCCCCGGAGGACGATCCCCCTCAGCTCCGAGGGCCAGGAGTTCACACTGGAGTGGACGCTGGCCACTGCCGAGCGATCGACGTATTGGCTCGATCTGGTCGACCCGTATGGGCTGCGAGCGGCGAATCCGCCGCGCTACGAGATTCGCGGAGTGGCCGATTCGGAGCCGGTGGTGTCGCTGCTGGCCCCGGCGAGTGATGTGCGAGTCACCGCACTGGCCGAGATCCCGATCGAAGGGGAGGCCCGCGACGACCTCGGGTTGCAACGGGTCGAGTTGGTCTACGAACTGCCGGTCATGACACCCGAGGGACAGGCCACGACAGAGCAGCACGCGGTCCTGTTGAACCCGGACAAGACCGGCTCCACGGAGCAGGCGATCCGCACGGCGTGGAACCTGGCAGACCTCGCATTGGTCCCCGGTTCGCAGGTCCGGTTCTGGTTGCAGGCGACGGATGCGTACAACCTCAACGGATCGCAGGGGCAGGTGGGACGCAGCGCCACGCGCGTCGTCTTGATCCTCACGAATGAGGAGAAGCAGCAGGAACTCAGCGGTCGCCAGATCCAGATCGCCCAGCGGATCGCCCCGCTCAAGGATCGACAAGCCGCCCTTGAGCAGACGACCCGCGAGATCGTCGAGCAATGGAAGACGGTCGGCGCTCTGCGGCCCTCCGACGAGTTGGACCTCGATCGAGTGCAGGTCGAGCAGAAGGAGATCGCTCGCGAACTGGCCCAGGCTCCGCACGGCATCTTGACCGACCTCCAATCTCTGCAACGCGAGCTGGAGCAGAACCGATTGACCGACCCCGCCGTCACCGATTCGCTGGCCCAGTGGGAAGCCGCGTTGACTCCACTGGCCGAGGAAGTCCTCCCCTCGATCGAGAAGCAGTTGGAGGCCACGCGCCAGGGAGCGATGCGGAAACCGGGAGTCAAATCACCGCCGAAAGAGCAGACCACTGCCGCCCTGAATCAGGCCCACGAAGGCCAGCAGCGGGTACTCGACGACCTCACGGCGCTCTCGACCGAACTGGCTCAGTGGCAACGCGACCAGGACTTCCAGAAACGTTTCGCCGACATCGCCGGGCGTCAAGCCGCCCTCCGCGAGCAATCGCTGGCCGTCGGACAACAGACCTCCGGCAAGACCGTGCCCGACCTCTCCACACAGGAGCAGGCCGACCTTGCCCGCGCCGCCGACCGCCAAGCGGCCCTCGCTCGCGATGTCGAACAGCTGACTTCGCAACTCGAAGCCGCCACGCCGAAGCCCGAGAAGGGGGCCGAGGCCGCCGCCTTTGCCGAGATGGCCAAACGCCTGTCGGAGCAATCGGTCTCCGCCACGATGCGCGGCATCTCGGATGAACTCCGCCGGAACCATGTGCAATCGGCCACCGATGCCCAGCAGAAGCTGATCGAGTCGTTGGAGACGCTGCGGAAGGCACTCGACCAGGAGCGGATGCAGACTGCTCAGAACGAAGTCGATGAATTGCGAAAGTCGATCGCAGAGGCGACCGCCCTCAGCCAGAAGCAGGCCGAACTGCGGCGGCGGACCGAGGCATTGCCTGGCCCCACCTCTGACAGCCAGCGGGACGCTGAGGAGGAACAGCTTCTGAAGCTGCAGAAGGAGATTGAGCAGCAGACAGCGGAGTTGGCGCAGCGTCTGCGGCGCGAGCAACACCAGGACTCGGCCTCCGCGGCGAAGCGGGCCAGTGACCGCATGCGCGAGGCGGGCGAGACGCTGGAGCAGGACCAGGTGACGCAGTCGCTGGAGCGGCAGACGGAGGCCCTCGATGAGTTGGAGCAGGCCCGCGAGTCGCTCGGTGAGGAACTCCAGGACGCCAGCCTGCGCGCGGATCAGGAGCGGCTCAACGCCGTCGGCCAGTTGGTGATCGCGATCCTTGAGCGAGCGAAGTCGACCCGCGCAGACACGACCCGCGTCGAGGAGCTGCGAGTCACCCAAGGCAAGTGGACTCGCAGCCAGTTGAAGTCCGTCCAAGGGGTGGCCGACAGCCAGCGCGATGTGGCGACGAGTACACAGCAGGCGGGCGAGGAACTCGGGTCGACGGGGGTGATGGGGTTGTGCCTGAACATGGCGACGGAGCATTTCACGGCGGCCGCGAAACGCCTGGATGAGCGCGATGCCGGGGCGTTGACGCAGGCCGAACAGCGGGCCGGAGAGACGTTGCTGGAACAGTTCATCGCCAGCCTGCCGTCCGCGAATTCACCCTCGCCCCAGTTGCCGAATCCGGGCGGCGAGCAGTCTCCGAAGGGGCAGGATGACGCGGAGCAGAAGCCATCTTCCCCGCTGTTAGCGGTGGAGGTGCGGCTGTTGTTGCGGATGCAGGAAGCGTTGCTCATCCGCACTCGGACGCTGGCCGAACTGAAGACCAGCGGACATGATCTGACTGCCGACCAATTGGCTGAGTTTCAGCAACTGCGGGACCGGCAGAAGAAGTTGGTGGAGACCGCCCGGTCGATGCTCAGTGGCAGTCAGAAAAATGACGCTTCGGAGGGAACACCATGATGCCCATGCAATTGACGATTCACCCCAGCCACAGGCAGGGATTTCCCGGAGGACTTGGCGGCAGGGATGGGAGCCTGCGGACCGGTTATCCCGAAGGGATTGCAGCTAATAGCCGGTGGTTGAGCAAAGCGATACCACCGGAAAAGCTCCCCAGCCAGCCTATCCCGGAGGGATTGCAGCCCTGCGAGTCACTGAGAGGCCCGCATCGGCTGGAATCCCTTCGGGATACAGAAGACGATTTCAGCACGCGATCCGGTGGTATCGCTTTGCTCAACCACCGGCTATTGGCTTCGACCCCTGCGGGGTGGGAGTGCTGGACGAGGAACATCTTCGTCCGTCTCGGGATCGACAGGCGAGGCTGTCCGTCGCCTGGGGCCTTCTGGATCGCGACCGTCATCGCAGCTTTTGTTTGCGCCTTATCCGTCAACGCCGCTGAGCCAGCCCAGCCACCGGTTCCAGAGGCGACGAAGTCTGATCCGGTGACTGCTGATTCCGCTCCACCGCCAGACGAACCTCCGTCTCCACCCACCGGTCCCGGTGCGAAGCCGCCTGCTCTGAATACCGAGTCCATGATCGAGGAACTCTCGGCTGCCGAGGTTCTGCTCGACGAGGCCTTGGCAGCGATGGATGCGGCGGTGCAAGAACTCGACGGGGACGAGCCGACGCAGGCCGCCGTGCAGAGCCAGCAGCTGGCAGTCGATCGCTTGAAGGAGTTGCTGGAGGCCGCCTCTCAGTCGCAGTCGAGCCACAACTCGTCCTCTCAGAACAAAAACTCATCGTCCAATGCGGACCCCTCTGATCCCCAGAACGAGCCACCCCAGGAGTCGAGTTCCTCGGACCCCAGCGGCGGTGGCGGTCGCCGGGCCGATGATCAGAACTCGGCCGAGTCGAGCGAGAACGTGGCTGGCCCGACAATGCCCGGCTCCGGCGTTCTGGCCCCCGGTGCCAAGGCCAACAGCGTCTGGGGTCACCTCCCCGCCCGCGAACGCGAAGCTCTCTTCCGCTCTCTCAGCGACAGCTTCCTCCCCGAGTACGAAGCCCAGATCCGGCGGTACTATGAGGCCATTGCCGAGAAGAAGTAGTCAGTCATCAGTTGTCAGTCGTCAGCCAGAAGAAAGCCCACCGGTTGCAACCGGTGGGCTTTGGTTCCACTTTGTCGATCAACCATAAACCCTCAACCATAAACCTCCCCCCCCCATGTCCACTCGCATCGGTCTCTACGCTGGCAGCTTCGACCCCGTTACGCTGGGTCATCTCGACATCATTCGGCGTGGTGCCCGGCTGGTGGACAAGCTGATCGTCAGTGTCGGCATCAACCCCGACAAGCGCCCGCTGTTTACGCCAGCAGAGCGCGTGGAGATGCTGCGGAGCGTGCTGACCGACCTCCAGAATGTGGAGGTCGACTGCTTCGAGGGACTGACCGTCGATCATGTCCATCGCCGGAAAGCGGGCGTCATGCTGCGCGGCATCCGCACCGTGTCGGACATCGAGTCCGAGTTCACGATGGCCCTCACGAACCGCACGCTGTCGCCGGATGTCGAGACGGTGTTCCTGATGGCCAGCGAAAAATACTCGCACGTCTCCAGCACCCTCATCAAACAAATCGCCCAGATGGGCCGCGACCACAGCCTGACCCACCTGGAGCAGTTCATCCCCGAACCAGTGATCGCGCCGCTGCTCAAGAAGGTGCGGGAGTAGGCATTTCAAGTCGCCTGGACGTGCAAGAGCTAACGAGGAAGAGTTTGGACAGGATGAACAGGATTGACAGGATATGGAACATTCAGATCTGACTGACACAATCATTGGTTGTGCGATGAAGGTTCATAACACGCTGGGGACTGGGTTTTTGGAGTCGGTGTACCAGAATGCTCTGGTCTACGAGCTGAGGAAGGCGGGGTTGAGCGTCGAGTGCGAAGCTCGAATTCAAGTGCGGTATGAGGACATCATGGTCGGGGATTTCTTCGCTGACCTGCTGGTGGAACACAAAGTTCTGATCGAGAACAAAGCGGTCCAGTCCATTGCCGTGGCGCATGAGGTGCAACTCGTGAACTATCTCACCGCTACGGGAATTGAGGTGGGACTACTCTTGAACTTCGGTTCGCAGCGATTGGAGTTCAAACGCAAACACCGGACGTATTGCCGTCGAATTGAACCCTGACAGGACTTCGAATCGAAACAGATGATCGAAGTCGTCCATGCGGATTCGTTAAAGAGTTTTGACAGGATCAACAGGATGGACAGGATGATTCAGATTTCTAACTCGCCTGGTGACTTGAGCAGGTATCGCAGCCTCGCGATGTGCCTGACTCAAGGTGGATGATTGCCATTGAACATCCTGTCAATCCTGTTCATCCTGTCCTAAATTGCTTTGGGAAGAGTCATCGCCCCTGTCCCAGGCGTCTCCTGTCCCCGAATTGCAAAGCCCATCGATCATGTCGGACTTTGTCCCGAAAATGTTACTCCTGTTCTTCGTGATGTTCGGAACTCCGGTCGTCGCTGAGGATCTCAAAGTCCCCACGTTCCCCGGCACCCAGTCCGACTGGAACGGGTTCGTGAAGCACGACTTCGAGGTCGACGGCCACAAGGTACTCGTCGTCTCGCCGAATACCCCGGCCAAGGGCCTCCCCTGGGTCTGGCACGGCGAGTTCTTCGGCCACAAGCCTGCTCCCGACATCGCCCTCCTACACAAGGGATTCCACATTGTCTCCATGAGCGTGCCCGACATGCTCGGGTCGCCGACAGCTGTGACGCACTGGGACAAGTTCTATGCGGAGCTGACCGAGAAGTACGGGTTCTCGAAGAAGCCCGCGCTGGTCGGTCTGAGTCGTGGCGGGTTGTACTGCTACAACTGGGCCATCGCCAACCCGGACAAAGTGGCCTGCATCTACGCGGACGCTCCGGTGTGCGACTTCAAGAGCTGGCCCGGTGGTAAGGGGAAAGGGCCGGGGAGTGCGCGGGACTGGAAGCTGGTGCTGGATGGTTACGGGTTCAAGGATGAGGCGGAAGCCTTGGCCTACCAGGGCAACCCGGTCGACAACCTCGCCCCACTGGCCAAAGCCAAGGTGCCGCTGCTGCACGTCTACGGCGACGCGGATGAGGTCGTACCCTGGGAGGAGAACACTGGCCTGATCGCTGAGCGCTACAAGGCCCTCGGCGGCGACATCACGCTGATCGCCAAGCCCGGCGTGAAGCATCACCCGCACGGGCTGGAGGACTCGACCCCGATTGTGGAGTTCATCGTGAAGCATTCGTTGCCGAAGTGATTGGAACCGATTCAGACTTCCGAAGTCTTCCGATCACCTCTGAGACCAGGAGCAGCGTCATGCGGCTGGCGATTGTGGCCCTCAACGCCTACCCCGCGATTATCCCGCATGCGGGGAACGCCGTGGGAGGGTTGGAGACGTTTGCCTGGTCGTTGGCACGGCGATTGGCTCGTGACCCGGCGAATCAAGTGCAATTCGTCGTACGGCACACATCGACACCCTCGCCACGAGTCGTCGACGGAGTGGAACTGCTGTGCGATGTCGAGCCGCTCCGAGCGATCCGTCGCGAGGTCTCGCAGGCTGTCGAGCCGACTTCGGGGTTTCCCTGGCTGCGGGTGAAGCGTTTTCGACCGGGGCTGCTGTGGCAGGTGCCACTCTTGGCGTTGGCGAAACTGGCGGGGCCTCGCGTTCCACTGGCTGCTCGGATCGAAGCCCTGTTGCGGACCGCACCGCCCGATGTCGTACTGGCCCTGGGCGTCGGCGAGGGCTCGGCGGCGGCGGTGCAGGCGGCCCGCAAGATCGGCCTCCCCGCCTGGTTCTGGGTACGGTCGAACAGCGATCTGGACGAGCGATTTCTGTCCGACGCGAATTATGTCGATCCCAATGGAGTGACTTCGACGGAAGCGCGGGCCGCGTTTCAGGCGGACGGCATCCTGTGCCAGACGCAGTGGCAGCGGGACCGCGTGCAGCTGTTCCTCAACCGGGATTCGGTGGTGATCCCCAACCCGGTCGATGCCGAGCGGTTCCCGATTGGTGAAGCGTTTCCCGAGGCCCGGAAGGAGGTGCTGTGGATCGGACGATACGATCTGTTGTACAAGCGTCCGCATTTGGCGCTGGAGGTGGCGCGGCTCTGTCCCGCCATTCCGTTCCACTGCATCATCAATCCCGGTGACCCCGAGATCGAACAGTCGATCCGCAGCCGCTGCCCGCCCAACGTTCGCATCACCAACTACGTCCCACGGGATTCCATGCCCGAGGTGTTTCGCGCCGCGCGGCTGTTCTGCTTCACTGGATCGGATGCCCTGGAGGGGTTCCCGAACGTCTTGTTGGAGGCTGCCAGTTCGGGAACGCCGATCGTGTCGCTGGAGGAGTTCGACCACTTCTTGAAACCATCCCACGCGGGTGTCAGCGCCGGTCACGATGTCACACGACTCGCCGCGAACATCCGCGAACTCTGGGAAATGCCGCCCGCGTGGCACGCGCATTCAAAGGCCGGAGCCGAGTACGTCCGTCGCGAACATACACTCGACCAATGCGTCCGGCGGTTTTGTGATGCGCTCCGTGGCTCCCGAGTGGAGGACAGCGAACGGCATGCAAGGCCCGAATCCGAGGTCGAGAACGAACCCCGCTGATCCTCCTCAGTTCAGGGGTTGGAGACATCGGAGCCTCGCCGATTCCTGATCGACCGGAACAGGCGATACAGCGACGGACAGGCGCAGCGTCCCAGCGCCAGCAGGATGTCGGACATGCGGATGCGAGTTCTCCCCCACCCGGTCACGAGAGACCGCGAGAATCGCCACAGCGCGCGGCAGCGGTGCCCCTGCGATTCCTCTTGCAGCCCGCCAAAGAAACACCGCAGCCGGTGATACCCGGACTGATTCGCGAGATGAGACGCTGCGTAGTCCCGGGCCTCGTCGTTCTGCCCGTCGCGGAACATCTGTTCCAGCATGTCCTCATGTCGCAAGTCGATCATGCGATCCATCTGCGGTTGCAGGGCGGCGGGAACCACCGGTCGGGCGAGTTCGATGGTCGCGATCATGCGCCGCAGCTGTTCCCGGCGGTCCATGCTGGACCAGTTCGATTGGGGATGAATGCGGTAGGCTCCCATCAGTTGATCGAGATAGCCCGCCACTCCGTATCTCAGATTCAGGAGTTGCAAAGTCCAGTCACCCGAATAACCTGCGGTAAACCAATCGGGGAATTCATCAAACAATCGATTGCGATACATCGTCGTACAGGTGACGCACATGTGCCCGTTCAGCAGATGCCATGTGGACATTGGCTGTGGAGGTGGCTTCAAGTGCATGGACTCAGCGGATGCGGGAGTCTGGTCGCCGATCACGCGGTACGCGTTGGTATGACAGATCGAACATTCCGGGTGAGCATTGAGAAATTCGACCTGCCGCTGGAGTTTCGTGTCATCGACCCAGTAATCATCGCCTTCGAGCAGGGCCACATATTGTCCTTGGCAGGCTTGCAGGGTCGCCACAAAATTTGGCAGCATGCCGAGATTGTGGGGATGCTCCAGCACGCGGATGCGGTCCGGGTGCTGTCGCTGCAGTTCGATGAGAATCTCTCGGGTGCGGTCAGTAGAGCAGTCTTCGCCGATCACGATCTCGTAAGGGAAATTGACCTTCTGGGTGAGGACGCTGCGGACCGCCTGCTCGATGTAGCGTTCGTGGTTGTAGGTAATCATGGCCACGCTCACCCGCACGGGCGGCGGGGTGGGGGAGGGGGCTTCGGCAGTGTCTGGGAGTTGGTTCATGCGATTCAAGGCGAGTCAGCGATGGTCCCCCACTGAGCGAAAGACTAGCGGGTGCATTCGCCAATTGGCGGTCGTCTGCCCCCTCTCCCCCACAATCGGCATTGCTTTCGGAGAGGACTCTGCTGTGGGGGAGAGGGGCGGGGTGAGGGGGCTGGAGCGAGACAGGTGGCCCCCTCACCCCACCCTCTCCCCCGCAACGCGTCCCCCAGCAGGATGACATCGAGCGCGGGGGAGAGGGGGCAGACAGGAGACCGCCAGTTGGCGAATGCACCCAGACTTTCGTCGCGGGTGGGTTCAATCTTGCGGAAAGGAATCCGCGCGGGATAATCTCAGGTGGCCGCGTGGTTGGCAACAATCGAACTCCTGGTGTGATTCGAGTTGCCCCAGTTCGCTGACCGGGAGACGCTGATGCCTCGATTGATGTGCCGCTGCCTGGCCGGGTTGTTGATCGCCATTCTCTGTGCCTCACGCGGGACCAGTGCGCAGGCTGCGAATCAGGCGCAGATTCAGCAGGCGATTGGGAAAGGGGTGGCGCACATCAAGCTGGGGCTGAAGGATCTGGTGGATGGCAAGAAATCCCTGGCCTACATCACGTTGCTGAAAGCGGGTGAGCCTCACGACAGCCCATTGATGCTGCAAGGGGCGGAGTACATCCAGGCCAAGATCAAGGACGGTGAGTACGGCAATCCACCGGACCAACTGTACGAAGCGGCGGTCGATATCATGTTTCTGGCGGACCTGGATGCGGTGAAGTACAAGCCGGAAATTCAGATCATCGCCAATTACCTTCTGAAGCATCAGGAAGCTCGGGGATCGTGGTCCTACCCGCCGCCCTACACAGATCCGAACGCCATCAACGGGGATATCAGTACAACGCACTACGCCTGTCTCGGACTCTGGGGGGCGGCGCGGGCCGGGGTCGCCATTGATCCGCAGGTCTGGGTCCGGGTTCTCAATTGGCTCTCCAGCGTGAAGAACCCCGATGGAGGTTTCTGCTACAAGCCGGGCACCAAGATCGGCGGCGACTCCCAGGGCGGATCGTCCATCAACATGACGGTCAACAGCGTGGGAACCATGTATATCGCGATGATCAACCTGGATCCCACACGGCTCCCGAATTATGAGACTGGCTCGAAGGGCGATAACTCCAAGCCCGCCGGGACAGCCGGCTCGCCCAAAAAACAGGACGCCCTGGAGGCCGTGAACCTGGACACCCAGGAGGCCGAAGCCAAGGCCAAGCTGGGCGCTGGCACCGGGACAATTCCCGAGTCGGCTTTTGCCACGCTGTCTGGTGCCTTTCAATGGGCCAACAAGCGATTTGACACGCAGAATAAGGAGTCCGGATTCAAGACGTACTATTACTACTCGTTGGAGCGCATGGGCGCTCTGTCCAATGTCACCAAGCTCAATAACCGAGACTGGTTCAACGAGTGTGCCGACTTCCTGCTCGCCGCCCAGAACGGCGATGGCAGTTGGGCGATGAACACGATCGGCGGGACCGTGAACGATACCTGCTTCTCGGTCCTGTTCCTGACCCGCTCGACCGGCAAGATCCTCAAGCGCACGAGTCTCGAACCGCCGGTCGGGGGCGGGTTGCTCTCGGGGGGACGCGGGTTGCCGGATGATCTGAAGGAACTGGACGCCAGCGGCAATGTGAAAAAGAAGAAGGAGAAATCCTCGCTGGACGACCTGCTGGCGTCGCTCCAGAACGCCGACACGGCGGATATCGAAGAGGCCCAAACGGAACTCGTGCAGCAGATTCAACTCGGCGACAAGAAGGAACTGATTGGCAAGAAGGATGTCCTCATCAAGCTGATGGAAAGCAAAGATCCGGAGGTTCGCCGGACGGCGATCTGGGCCATCGGACGCACGGGCGATCTGTCCCTGGCCCGGTTTGCCATCCTGGGTCTCGACGACCCGAACAGTGCCGTCATGAAGGAGTCGCACCTGGCCCTCTGCTGGACCGCACGCAAGCCGAAGGCGTTCCGGCTGCCGGAGGATCCCTTGGAAGAACTCGCGGCGGATGCCGGTCCCGACCAGAAGTCCGCAGCTGTCGATTCCTGGCGGCGGCAGGCCCTGCGATTGTGGGGCGAGTGGTATCTGCGCAACCGCCCGTACGCGGAGCGCGGGGACGAGTTTGAGACCAACCTGCGGAACCGGCTGCTGGAGTTGAAGTAGCCACGGGGAGCGGCTTGGGAATCGGGAGTTCACCTCTCCGGAGACGGACTGGGGAGTGTGTTAGACGCACTTTGCGATTCCGTTTCAGGCCGAGACGCCTACAACCGTGTGATCGTCTCGTGCAGGTTCAGCAGGATTCGCGAGACTGAAGTCCACGCCGCCAACTCTTCCGCGTTCGCCTCGGCGGGGTTGGTCTTCGAGCGTTCGGCGTGCTTTTGCAGCACCCCTTCCAGCAGCGCGACCTCTGCCGGGTGCGGGTCGCGGGAGAGGACTTGCTGGTAGGCCCACTTCAATCGGCTCGGCGTATCGCTGCCGCCCTCTTTGAGGATGCGGCCCGCGAAGGCCCGCGCCGCCTCGATATAGGTCGGGTCGTTGAGCAGCGTCAACGCCTGTTGCGGAGTGTTCGAGCGCGGACGGTCGGCGACGCACTCCTCGCGGCTGGGAGCATCGAACGCCAGCAGGCTGGGGTGCAGGAAGCTGCGCTGCCAGTGCGTGTAAATCCCCCGGCGGTGTTGCCGTTCGCCCGAGTCGTCCGGCCACGTGCGACCGGGGAAGTTGAGGTACTCCCAATACCCGGCGGGTTGGTACGGGAAGTCACTCTCGCCGCCGATGCGCGGCGACAGCAACCCGGCCACCGCGAGCGCGTTGTCGCGGATGAACTCCGCATCGAGCCGCACGCGCGACTGCGACGAGAGCAGACGGTTATACGGGTCGACCGCGCGGGCTGCGGGCGAGAGGACCGAACTGCGGCGGTACGTTTCCGAGGTCACGATCAGCCGGATCATCTGCTTCATGTTCCAGCCGGAATCGCGGAACTCGACCGACAGCCATTCGAGCAACTCCGGATGCGTCGGCCACTCGCCCTGCGTGCCGAGGTCTTCGACCGTCTTCGACAGCCCCTGGCCGAAGTACAACTTCCACAGCCGGTTCATGAAGACCCTCGCGGTCAGCGGGTTTTCTTTCGAGGTCATCCACTGTGCGAGGTCGAGCCGGTTCAAGCGGCGGCCCTCGGCGGAAAGCGGCTGGAACTGTGCCGGGATTTGCGGCGAGACCACTTCGCCGGAGTCGTCCATCCAATTCCCGCGTGCCAACACGCGGACCGTGCGCGGGGCACCCGATGTCGAGATCAACGAAGCCGGGACCGTCTTCACCAGCGCGGCCTTCTGGTCCTGCAACTGCTTGACCGCATCGCGCTGCGGTTGTAACTCGGGCGCGCTGTCGCGGAGGTAGGTGACGATTGCGGTCTTCTGCTCGGCGGTCCGTTTTGAGGATTCGACCGCCAGCGCGGCTTGCACTGCCGGAGGTGCCCCGCGTTCGACGGGCTTGTCACTGGTGGTCAGCGAGAGCCGGAACCGACCGATGTTGTGCTGGGCGTACTGGGACTGGAACTGCAACTGGATTTGAATCTCGTCGCCCGCGGCTCCGAATGGTTTTTCAGTCTGGAACAGCGCCTCGTGTGACCGACCAATCTGATCCAACACGGCCCAGCCCGACCCGTCGTTGCCATCGATCGCAGTGCCGATGTCGTGACCGTTTTGCGAGAAGTCGGCTACCGCTTTGATCAGCTTGACCGGCTTGGGGCCATCGGCGGCGATGGTCTCGACCTTGAACTCGGTGAGAACGTAGTTCCCGTTCGATGCAGTCCCCGGCCCCTTCTCGGGGTGGTCCGGATCGGCCAGGACTTCCAGTCGGACCCCAGTCACCGCAGCTGCCGGAAGTTTCAGCTTGAGGACGTAGTTCTCCTTGGCCGCGACCTTGCCGGTCGACTTCAACGAGCCATCGTCTTGAATTGCGAGTTGCGACTCGCCTTGCACCTTGGCCTCAGTGGGAGTGACCGGTTGACAGACGACGCTGGCGGCTGAGTCGGAGGACGCAGTGACCGCGCGTTCCTCGGCGAGTTGTGAGAGCATTGTCGTGATCGTTGCGAATTCGGCATCGAGTTCGGTGAGCATCGCCTGCTGCTCGTCGGTCGGGACCGGCATCCCTGGTTCGCGTCGACCAATCGGGGACTCCTGCACATCGGCGAAGAAGGCCCCGAGGCTGTAGAAGTCCTGGATCGTGAACGGGTCGAACTTGTGGGTGTGGCACTCGCAACACATCATCGTGCTGCCCAGCCAGACGGTCGACACGTTGCGAACGCGGTCGGCGTTGTACTTTGCGACGTACTCTTTGGCTTGGGCTCCGCCTTCTTCGGTCGTCTGGAGCAGGCGGTTGTACCCGCTGGCCACCTTCTGCTGAGTCGTTGCATTCGGCAGCAGATCCCCGGCCAGTTGCTCGGTGGTGAACTGGTCGAACGGCTTGTTCTCATGGAACGAGCGGATGACGTAATCGCGATACGGAGTGATGTCGCGCGGGTTGTCGCTGTGATACCCCGCAGTGTCGGCGAACCGCACGAGGTCGAGCCAGTAGACCGCCATGCGTTCGCCGAAGTGCGGCGAGGCGAGTAACCGCTCGACCAATTGAACGTACGCATCGGGCCGTGCGTCATTCACGAACGAGGCGACTTCATCCGGATTCGGCGGGAGTCCGGTGAGGTCGAACGACAACCGGCGGATGAGCGTCACGCGGTCCGCTTCCGGTGCCGGGGCCAGCTTGTGCTGAGTCAGTGTGGCGTTGATGTACCGGTCAATCGCATTGCCGGTCGGACCGACTTCCGCCACGGGGACAGCGGGCTTCACGAGCGGCTCGTACGCCCAGTGCCCCTGCCACTTCGCCCCCTGCTCGACCCAGGTTTTGAGGATCGCCTTCTGGCGGTCGGTCAAAGGTTTCTCAGCCTTCGGCGGCGGCATCATCTCCTCTGGATCAGCGTTCAAGATCCGGCGGACCAGTTCGCTCTCCCCCGACTTGCCGGGCAGCACCACCCCCGGTTTCTCCGCTGTCCCGCGCAGCCCGAGTTCACTGTCGAGACGCAGTTCCGCCTCGCGCTTGTTGTTGTCCGGCCCGTGACAGGTGAAGCAGTGCTCCGCCAGGATCGGCCGCACATCGCGGTTGAACTCGATCCGCTCCGGGAGCGCCGGTTCGGCAGCCACGACTGGGGGATATGTCCAGAAGACAGACAGGGCGACCAGCGCTGCCCTTGCGAAAAACGACGCCCGCTGACCAGATGCCATTGCTCGAACCATGGAGTCATTCCTGTTGAGTGCCACGAGAGGCTTTAGTCTAGGAGTTTGTCCAAGAATTGCACTGTGACCCTCGTTAGCGGGGTGTAGCGGGGCTTGGCGGGAGGTTGTTGGCGACCTCGGCGCGCTCCGGGGG